>JAGSGJ010000066.1 GCA_023955225.1 Sulfurovum sp. | reverse complement strand
AGAGCACCATAAACATTTCCACCCCCATGTACCCATCCAAAAAAATTAGGATGTTTGTTACCGTTAGAGTATGGTAAAAAATACGAATTAAAATAATATTCTAATTCATCGCCTGTCATTGCATCATTTGGCAAAGGACTCAAAAATTTTTCTTTGATATCATTTGGGGCCTCCCTCCAAACAACTTCTTTATCAATATTTCTAATATATTGTAATCCTTCATGAACTATATCATTAAAAACTTTTTCTATATTTTCCCAATTGTCTGGATCTAAATTAATCAACACTATTATATTCCTAATTACAAGTTTATTATTTCATAAGACTAATCTATTTTATCCAATACCTGTTTATAGGTTAGTAAGTGGGAGTAACTCTAAGCTTAAATTATTTATTAATTGTAAAAATGATTGTGTATACGGTATGTGCATTATTATAAGTGGTACACCCATCAGGATTCGAACCTGAGACCTTCGGTACCGCAAACCGATGCTCTATCCAGCTGAGCTATGAGTGCACATTTAAAATGTAGTAGCGATATTTAGAGCGCAATTATAGCCAAAAAATCTTTAAACTACTTTCAAGAACTCTCCTATATTTCAAGTAAGTGCATAGGGCCAAATAATTCAAGTGCTTTGGGGTTGGAAACAAACGTATGATTGTAGGGATGTTCCAATTCTATCGTTTCAAATTTGTCCAGTGAGAATTGTTTCTTTAAGTCTTTTGCATGTGTACCAAACAAGATGAGTTTTGGTGCATCCTCTTCAAGCGCATTTAAAAGTGTTTGCACAAAAGGCTTCCATGCTTTTACATGTTTTTTAGTACTCTTTTTATCTGTAAAAATAAGTGCTGTATTTAAAAGCAGTACACCATTCTTTTCAAAGTTACGTCGCAGTGCTTCTATAGAGTCGATCATCTGTGTTTTATCTAATTTGCTTATGGCTTCTTGTGAAGTATCATCTGTTGTTAACCTGTCACTGGCTACAAGAGCCATTTTCGTGAAGTTACGCAGGCTTGTAGCACGATTGACCTCTTTACTCAGACCAGAGCTCGAAAATAAATTCTGTACCTTGGTATCTATAAAGGCATACCCTCCAGCACTCTCTTTTCTCGGATAGGGATCCTGACCGAACAAGATGTATTTGACTTTCTCTTTAGGAAGGGTATTGAAGGCGTTGAAGTAGTCTTCTTTAGAAGGGAAGTAGCTCTCATCTACTTCTAAAAATGTTTGATAGTCTGCCTCAAGAGAGGCATAGGCTTCAGATAAAATCGTCTCCCAAGAGCTTTTGGACATTAGTCTCTCTTTTTAAGTTTATCAAACTTGATGATCAGTTCTATCTTACTCACTGGGATACCCAGCTTCTCAGAGACAGAAGCTTTACTTTCACCTGCATTGATAAGTCCCATAACGTCATCAAGAGAAGAGAAGTTTTCTATGACATCTTTCACGGCAACACGTGATGCTTCATAGTTTGCGATAGTGACATTTTTCACGTCCAGTATCTCATTTAACTTTTTGTTTTCTTTTGCTAATTTACTATTTTTACTTACGAGCATAAGTAGTATGATAACCAACAGTGCCAGTAACGATAAAACCGTTATATCCATCATTTCCATCTTATATAACCTCCACGATAATTAAAATTAAAAAAACAAAGCCTAAGTAACCATTGACGGTAAAAAAGGCTTTGTCTATTTTTGTAAAATCTTTGTTGACAATGTAATGTTCGTAACTCAACATGATAGCAGAAAAAAGTACTGCAAACTGCGCCCAAATACCTAACCCTGATGTGACTACAAAATAAGCCCAGAACACGATGGCTAAAATGTGAAAAACCCTTGCTATCCACATGGTCTTGTTCGCACCAAATTTAGAAGGGATAGAGTGCAAACCATTGGCTTTATCAAATGCCATGTCTTGCAGAGAATAGAGTAAGTCAAATCCTGCGACCCAAAACATCACACCCATTGCCAGGTAGACAGACCATAGTGTTATTTCTCCACTTACCGCTACCACACCTGCTATAGGTGCTAATCCTAAGCTTACCCCTAGTATAAGGTGTGCCATTGAAGAAAAGCGTTTAAATAGTGTATAGGCACCAAGTACAAGTAAAATAGGTAGTGAGAGCTGAAAGGCTAAAGTATTCACAAAATAGGCTACCACAATAAACAACAAGGCATTCACAAATATAAAACCTAGCATTTGAGCGTTTGAGACTCTACCGTCTACGGAAGGACGACCTTTTGTACGCGGGTTAAGAATGTCAACATCTCTGTCAAGATAGCGGTTGACACCCATAGCAAAGTTTCGTGCTGTGACTGCTGCCAGTGTTCCTAAAAGCAATAACTTCCAACCAAACCAGCCTTGCGCTGCAACAAGCATAGCAATGAAGATAAATGGCAAGGAAAACACTGAGTGTTTAAACATGACCAGTTCTGAAAAATGGTTTAACTTCTCTTTAAAACGATTCACTAGCTAACTCTATGGATGAGGGATTTTTAATTTAGAGTTTAGTGACCACGCAATGATCAGTACTAAAATAGCGATAACATATCCACTGGTGATAACACCGTAAA
>JAGSGJ010000072.1 GCA_023955225.1 Sulfurovum sp. | reverse complement strand
TATGATCGGTGCTCTAGCTGAGATGCAAACAGCAGATGACAGCTTTTTAGGTGATGCAAATGATCATAAGTCCTATACAATTGGAATGCAGCTTACATGGAATATATTCAACGGTGGAAGTGACAGTGCAGCCATCGAGAAGGCACAGGTACAAAGACTTAAGATGCAGACACAGACTGAGCTTTCGAGACAGGGAATTGCACTTCAGGTCAAAGAGATCCAGACAAAAATAAAGACGGCTGAGAACAAGATCAAAAACCTCAAAATCGAACTTCAACTTGCACGTGAGATTTACGACAATTATGAGGGACGTTATAAAGAGCAACTCTCTTCCATGAATGATGTCATCATCAAACAAAGTAGTTGGCTGGAAAAAGTACTACAGCTTTTACAAGCAGAAAACGAACGTAATAAACAAATTTTCGTTCTTGAGCGCTTAGCATTAATCCAAGGAAATAAATAATGACAAAATTCATTCTAATAATAGTTAGCTTTTCTACTATACTTTTTGCAGAAAGCCTGATACTTTCTGGCACTCTTATCTCAGACAATGAAAAAATGATTACAAGCCGTTTTATGGGTTTTGTTACGCAGGTAAATATTTCTGAAGGTGAACAGGTCAAAAAAGGTCAAGCCTTATACAGTATCGACTCACGAGAGATAGATTCAGCTGCACGCCAAGCAGAACTCTCATTGCAGATGTATCAGAACCAGTACACCAATGTAAAGCTTAACCTTGAGCGTCATAAACGTCTTTTGAAAAAAGATATGGTCTCAAAATATGAAGTTGAGAACATCGAACTAGCTGCTAAAAACCTTGAAGATATGATTTCAATAGCGCAGGCACGTTTACATGAGGTGAAAAACCAATATAAATACCTGCATATCACAGCACCCAATGATGGTGTCATCGTAGTCAAAAATATTAAAGTTGGGGAAATGGCAATGCCGGGTATGCCTGCTATTGTCTTATCAGATCTTAACCAACTTAAAGTAGCTATAGAAGTAGCAGAGAGTGAGCTAAAACGTATCTCATACGGTAAAAAAGTAAAGGTTAAAATCCCCTCTATGGAGCTTGAACTTGAAGGAAAGATCAATGCTATCATTCCATCATCTAACGCCATGACCCACTCCTTTAAAGTAAAAATTTCTATCGATACACAAAAGCATCATCTCTATCCCGGTATGTATGCGACAGTGGAAGTGGACTAGATTATGAAAGTATATGCTCCTAAAGATATCGCTGGAAAACTTTCCAAGCTCTTTATACGCAGCCCATTAACACCTCTTCTTGGGGCCTTTTTACTTATATTAGGTTATCTATCTTTGGTTCTTATGCCACGTGAAGAAAATCCTCAAATGGTTGTGAGCGGTTCAACTGTTATCATTGCTTTACCCGGTGCTACAGCCAAAGAGGTAGAAAAAGTAATCGTTAGACCTGCCGAGCGAAAACTCAAAGAGATAAAAGGCATCGAAAATATTCAAAGTATGGCAATGGACAATTTTGCTGTGATCAATGCCGCATTTTATATCGGTGAAGAGAAAGAAGACTCCAACCTAAAAGTTTATGACAAGGTCATGCAAAATATGGATATTCTTCCAAAAGGTGCCATGCAGCCTATTATCAAACCTTTGGATATTGACATTGATATTCCCATCGTATCCGTTGCCTTTTATTCTCATAACAAAGAAGTGGAAGCTTCCGAGCTCTATGACAAGGTAAAGTTCTTTCAACATCATATCAATGGCTTGGAAAATGTTGCTGTTACCAATATAAAAGGTGGACATAAACACCAGTACAATATCCTAGTTGACCTGCATAAACTCTCCGGTTACAACCTCTCTATGGGTCAAATTGTTCAATCAGTCCAGGCCCTCTCATACAATGTTCCAACTATTAAAAACCAGACTAAATCAAATGAGATAGTATTGTTTGGAGTGAAAAATGCGATCGATGAAGCCGACGATATCGGCAATATCATCGTTGCCTCTTATGTAGGTTCACCCATCTATCTTAAACAGGTCGCGACTGTAAATAAAAGCTACAATATTCAAGAGTTTAAATCAGCCAAAATCTCAATAAAAGATGAGGATAAAAAGTTTTCACCTCTTCAAGAACAAGTCACACTTACTGTATCGAAGCTGCAAGGTACCAATGCCGTATTAATTGCAGATGCGGTTAAAAAAGAACTGAAAAAGTACAAAGAACAG
>JAGSGJ010000083.1 GCA_023955225.1 Sulfurovum sp. | reverse complement strand
CCGCGCTTAAAAATTTAAGAGAAAACTATAAATTTGATTATATTTTTCATGAAGCAGCTATTTCAGATACGACAGCCTTAGAACAAGACCTTATGATAAAAACAAATGTTAATGCGTATAAAGATTTGCTTGATATGGCAATCTTGCATGGAGCAAATATGATTTATGCTTCATCTGCAGCTACCTATGGGGATGCTGAGTCACCACAACGTGTGGGACGTGAAGCGCCTCAAAATGTATACGGATTTTCAAAGCTTTCAATGGATCACCTTTCACGTACTTACATGGAAAAATCCGATATCTCCATTGTAGGACTTCGTTATTTTAATGTGTATGGTCCGAATGAATACTTTAAAAACACTACGGCGTCAATGGTACTTCAGTTTGGACATCAACTTCTTTCAGGTAAGAATCCTAAACTTTTTGAAGGCTCTGACAAGATACTTAGAGATTTCATCTTTATCGAAGATATTGTACAAGCGAATATCAAGGCGATGCATCCGAAGCAGAGCGGTATTTATAATGTCGGAACAGGTAAAGCACGCTCTTTTCAAGATATTGTAGATATCTTACAGCGTGAATTAGGAACATCATATGAATGTGAATATATTCCAAACCCATTTATCGGTTCATATCAGTTTCATACCGAAGCAGATATACAAACGACACGTGAAGGTCTGGGGTATGAGCCAGGTTTTGAGATGGAAGACGGTATCAAGTCGTATGTCAAAGAGATCAGACGAATTTATGAAACAGAAGTGAAAAAATGATAGAAAGCCTTAGAAATACCAAACCAAACATCTTAGTAGTGGGTGATCTGATGATAGATCATTACCTTTGGGGAGATTGTGATCGTATCTCTCCTGAAGCACCTGTGCAAGTAGTCAACGTTGCTAAAGAAACAGCTGTACTGGGTGGGGCAGGAAATGTTGTTAATAACCTTCATACCCTGGGTGCGAGTGTGAGCGTAGCTTCTGTGATCGGGCAAGATGAGATTGGCCGTGAACTGACATTAATGCTAAAGAGTCTTGGAGTCAAGACAGAAGGTCTAGTCACACAAGAGGGACGTAAGACTTCTAAAAAGTCTCGTGTTATAGCTTCTAATCAGCAAATACTTCGATATGACAAAGAGAGCAAGGAAGATATTTCCTCTGAATCAGTAGATAAGATAGTTTCTGCGATAAAAAAAGATCTGTTCTTATATGACATGATAATCCTTTCTGACTATGGAAAAGGTGTATTAACACCGAGTCTTTGTCAAGAGATTATCTCAGTTGCTGCTTCAATGAATAAAAAAGTACTTGTTGACCCTAAGGGAAAAGACTATAGCAAGTACAAGGGTGCACACTTTCTGACACCAAACAAGAAAGAAGCCTGCGAAGCTACAGGTATCGATATAATTGATGACGAGTCTTTGCTGAGAGCAGGGGAGTGGTTGCGCAAAGAGTGTGAACTTGAGCTTTCTATGATCACACTTTCTGAAGACGGTATTGCTATCTTTGAAGATGAGATGACAAAGGTTCCCACGGTTGCAAAAGAAGTCTTTGATGTGACCGGTGCAGGTGATACTGTTATCTCTTCTTTAGCCTATGCTATTTCTAGTGGTAAAGATAT
>JAGSGJ010000041.1 GCA_023955225.1 Sulfurovum sp. | reverse complement strand
TCACTTTATTTGCTTTGTAATGTGTTTTTTTAGTCTTTGGATTATCTGGCCCTCTAAACGCAGCATCCTTCTCATCCCAGTCCAATTTTTTAGCTTGTTCTTCATACGGTGCTCCAAGAAGATAGAAAATAAAATCCCAAATTCCAATGACAAATTTCTTTATAATTCCAATTATATATTTCAATATGTATTCCTTTTACTCCATGCAGTTAGTTTACTCCCTTTAGTTTATAGTTTCATTAAGTTTTATAGCGTGTTTGTGCATTGTTTTGCATATGTATTACACAAACAATGAATATACTGACCCATTAAAAGTGTGGAGGTATATCATGAAAAAAGATACATTTGTCATAGCCACAATACAAGCATCACCCATTTTTATGGATTTAGATGCCACGATAGATAAAGCATGTAAGCTTATTAAAAAAGCTGCAAAAAAAGGTGCTGACTTGGCTGTTTTCCCCGAAGCATTTGTACCTGGTTATCCTGACTGGATATGGCAGGTACCGCCAGGTGATATATCACTTAATCAAGATCTATATGCCAAATTACTGGAACAGTCAGTCACTGTAGGTAGTAAAGAGACTGACCTTTTATGTGAAGCGGCAAAAAAAGCAGCTATCTATGTTGTTATAGGTATCAATGAAAAAAATGCTGATGCCAGTGGAGGAAGTATCTATAATTCACTTCTCTTTATCGATCCTGATGGCAATATTTTTGGGCATCACCAAAAACTAGTTCCTACCGCTCCGGAACGTACAATATGGGGGTATGGAGATGCCACTACAGTGAACGTATACGATACAGATATCTGCAAAGTAGGTGGATTAATATGCTGGGAAAATTATATGCCTTTGGTACGCTATTCACTCTATGCTGAAGGTATAGAATTATATCTGGCACCAACATATGACGAAGGTCAGACTTGGAATGCATCAATGAAACATATCGCCAAAGAGGGACGATGTTTTGTTTCTGGTTGTTGTATGGTACTTAAAAAAGAGGATGTACTTAATAAGCTTCCAGAATTAAAACCATACTACAAGAATGTGGGTGAATTTATCAACAAAGGCAATAGTGTTATGGTAGATCCAGATGGTGAAGTGATGGCAGGACCATTACATGCGAAAGAAGGGATACTGCTTGGCAAAGCTGATCTGCATATGTTACGTGCTTCAAAGTGGAACCTTGATGTCGCTGGTCATTATGCCCGTCCAGATGCATTTGAATTATGGGTGAACTTAGCAAATAAAGGATGATGGTCAGACAAATTATGATTTCTTTCTATACTGTGTTCAACAAGTTTTATACCTCTATAAAAAATAAAGTCTAAATGATTTTTCATAAAAGACTTTACTTTATCACTTTTTGAAAATGGGACAGGATCAAAATTTAGATCTTTCATTTTTGTGTGAAGGAATTTCATTCTATTTTTATTCCAGGAATTAAAATCACCGGCAATGATCATGGACCCCTTGTAGTTATCAATGATATTGATGATGTGATCTATCTCTTTATAGTAATGTCTATTTTCTCTAAAATTAATGGCATGAAGATTTAGAATGAGTAAAAAAGAACCATCTTTAAATGTGTGTCTCGTTAAAAGCAGGCTTTTACGTGGACCGATTATGAGTTCTTTCCCATGTGATAGAAAAGGCTTACTGTACTCTGTTTTACACTTACTTGCTGTTAAGACACCATAGAAAGCTGAACCTTTTTCCAAGTTTGCTGCAGCATTAAATGTTAGAGTTGGAATCTTTAATTCTATATCATGTTTAAAATCAGCCTCTTGGAATAAAAAGAAGTCAACTGGTTTTCTTTTAACAAATTCTTGAATGTAGTTGCTGAAGGAAAAAGTGTCATTATTTTTATGAACATTCCAGCAAAGTATACTGAATTCATCTGGAACCGTATCATCACATACGGTGTGAGAATAACTATGATGATGCATGGATGGTTTAATTAAGAGCGATTTTAATTCGTTTAACATAGAATTATTATAGCATAAATGGAGGAGTGCTTTTCTCCAAAATGGAATCTTACGGTTGACAGGATTAACTATTTAGGAGTAGAATAATAAAAAGGATAGCTTATGTCTCAGTATATTAAATGGTTTAATGAACTTAATATAGAAGATGTTGATCTAGTCGGTGGTAAAAATGCTTCTTTAGGTGAGATGTATCAGAATCTTACCAAAGAGGGTATACGTATCCCTAATGGTTTTGCTATTACTGCAGATGCTTATAGAACCATACTCGACAGCAATAATGCCTGGGAGAAGTTACATGCGCACCTTGACGATTTGAATCCTGATGATGTAGTTCAACTGCAAGAGTGTGGAAAGCATTGTAGAGAGATCATCCATGAGTGTATACTGCCTGATAATATGGTAGATCAGATAAGCAACGCTTACGAAGTACTCAAAGTTGAGTATGGAGAAGATGTTACACTGGCGGTACGTAGTTCGGCAACTGCTGAAGACTCTCCTGAAGCCTCTTTTGCCGGACAGAATGAGAGTTATTTAAACATTCGTGGATTGGATGCACTCTTGGATGCTTATAGACGTTGTTTAGCTTCCAATTTTACAGATCGTTCCATACATTACAAGTTTGATCATGGATTTGACAACCTGAAAGTCCATTTGAGTGTGGTTGTGATGAAAATGGTAAGAAGTGATATCGGTGAGAGTGGTGTAATGTTTTCTATTGATTCTGAGACAGGATTTAAGGATGTTGTTTTTATCAACGCAGCGTATGGTTTAGGTGAGAACATTGTTCAGGGAAGCATTACTCCAGACAGTTTCTATGTGCATAAACCTACTTTCAAAAAAGGCCACCGTGCAGTACTCAAAAGAAGACTTGGCGATAAAGCACTTAAAATGGTCTTTGCAGATGAGATCAATAAAGACAATATTACTGTGGAGTATACCAAGAATATAGATATCCCTAAAGCAGATCAAACAAAGTTTTGTATCAGTGATGTGGATGTGATACTTCTTGCAGAGTATGCTATTAAAATAGAAGATCACTATTCGAAACAGGCAGGATATAACAAAGCTATGGATATGGAGTGGGCCAAAGATGGCTTAGATGGTCAAATTTATATAGTTCAGGCACGTCCTGAAACAGTTGAGTCCAGAAAAGAAGGAACTCATATGGAGATGTACGTTCTCAATGAGCGAAGTAATGTATTGGTAGAAGGTCAAGCAGTAGGAACAAAGATCGGTTCTGGAAAAGTATGTAAGATACTTGATGCAAGCAAACTGGATGAATTTAAAGCAGGGGATGTACTTGTTGCTGAGATCACAAGTCCAGATTGGGAACCGATCATGAAAATAGCCTCGGCTATCGTGACAAACAGTGGTGGCAGAACTTGTCATGCGGCCATCGTCTCCAGAGAGTTGGGTATACCCGCCATTGTAGGAGCAGAAAATGCTGTAGGTCTACTGGAGGATGGACAGGAAATTACAGTGAGTTGTGCTGAAGGTCAGAGAGGTTTGGTGTATGAGGGAAGTCTTGATTTTGAGATCAGAAAAACAGATCTTAGTTCTGTATCCAAAACTAATACACAGATCATGATGAATCTTGGTAATCCAGATATGGCATTTTCACTCGCTTCCCTCCCCGTAGATGGCATTGGGCTTGCAAGAATGGAGTTCATCATTAACACGGCCATTAAAGCCCATCCAATGGCACTTATACATCCTGAAAAAGTGGATGAAACGACACGACAAAAGATAGACCAACTTACCGCAGCATATGAAAGTCCTGAATCATTCTTTTTAAAAGTACTTTCGGAAGGTGTTGCCAGCATTGCATCATCTGTATATCCTAATCCTTGCGTGGTAAGAATGAGTGACTTTAAAACCAATGAATATGCGACTCTGCTTGGAGGTAAATTCTTTGAATTGCATGAAGAAAACCCTATGATCGGCTTTCGTGGTGCATCGCGCTATACACATCCTAGTTATCAAGAGGGATTTGCTCTGGAATGTGAAGCGATGAAGCGTGTAAGAGATGATATGGGTTTTGATAATGTTATTTTGATGATACCTTTTTGCCGTAGAGTAGAAGAGGGGCAAAGGGTACTTGATGCAATGGAAAAATATGGTCTTAAGCGTGGTGAAAACGGATTAAAAATTTATGTGATGTGTGAGATACCAAATAATGTTATTCAGGTAGATGCATTCTGTACATTGTTTGATGGTATCAGTATCGGTTCAAATGATTTAACCCAATTGACACTTGGTGTGGATCGTGACTCTGAAATAGTTGCATTTGATTATGATGAACGGGATCCTGGTGTGATGAAGATGATCGAGATGGCAGTAGAAGGTGCAAAACGAAATAATCGGCATAGCGGAATTTGCGGGCAGGGGCCTTCAGACTACCCTGAGATGGCAGAAGCACTGGTGAAAATGGGCATAGATTCTCTAAGTTTAAATCCGGACACCGTGCTGCAAACCATCCAGAATATCAGTATATTGGAATCTAAGCACAAAGATATCATTTAGAAAGTACAATAAAAATAGATAATACATTAAAGGAATAATCATGGCAACAGTAACCTCATATGGCGCGGCAGAAGTGGTAACAGGCTCTTGTCATTTACTTGCGATTGAACATGGACCTCGTATTCTTATTGATTGTGGGATGTTTCAGGGATCTGAAGAAGATCGCAATTATGATACATTTCATTTTGATGCTTCTGAGATAGATTATCTTTTGCTTACACATGCACATCTTGACCATGTAGGACGTTTACCCAAACTAGTTAAAGAAGGATTTACTGGTGAAATTTATGCTACAGCTGCAACACGCGATATAGCTGAGATCATTTTACTTGACAGTGCAAAGATCATGAAAGAGGATTTTAAGACCAATTTTAGAAAAGCACAGCGACGAGGGAAAGAGAAAGATGTAAGAGAACCTCTGTATGACGAGGACCATGTTGAGGAAGCCTTTGATCTAACATGGCATCATCCTGAATATGATGAGTCTGTTGAGCTTAAAGAAGGTATCAAAGTAACGTATCGTGATGCCGGACATATATTAGGCGCTGCTTTTATTGAAATAACATACCGTGAGAATGATGTAGATCAAACCATTGTGTTTTCAGGTGATATAGGCAATGACAACAATATGGTCATGGAAAACTTAGAGAAATGTAGTCATGCCAACTATCTCTATGTTGAGTCAACCTATGGTGACCGTAACCATAAGGATACAGAGGCGAGCATTGCTGAGTTTAAACGGGTGATTATCGATACATTACGCAACTGGGGTAATGTACTGATCCCTTCTTTTGCTGTGGAGCGTACACAAGAGATATTATGTATTCTCAAAGAGATGCATGACAGAAAAGAGCTTCCTCACTGTAACATATTTTTAGACAGCCCTATGGCTACACGAGCTACAGAGGTATACAACAATTACAGTGATCTATTGAGCCAGCAATGTCAGGATTATAAGGAAAGAGATGGTAGTGTTTTTGCTTTTGAAAATCTTGTCTATACGCCTGATGTTGAAGGATCCAGAGCCATCAATGAAGTGGACAGCCGTGCTATTATCATTGCAGGTAGTGGTATGTGTACAGGAGGAAGAATCATCCATCATTTTAAAAATCGTCTTTGGAATCCCAAAAATGCAGTCATATTTGTAGGGTATCAGGCAGTTGGCACTTTAGGGCGTCACATCGTTGACGGTGCACGTTGGGTTAAGATTTATCATGAAGATATACTTATCAAAGCAAGCATTCATACTATTAATGGTTTTTCTGCCCATGCTGATCAGGATGCCATTATCAAATGGATATCACAAATGGAAGATCTTTATCGTGTATATCTTATACATGGAGAAGAGGACAAACAGGTTATTTTACGAAGTGTTATAGAAAATGCCTTAGGTAAAAAAGCACATATTGTAGAGCCTGAAGAAGTTATTTATTTGGGATGAGTGTATTTGAATTCACCTCGTTCACTAGCATAGAGAACGAGATGAAAGTATGAGGTTTTACTTTTTCTTTTTGTCTGCTTTGTCTTTTTTCTTATAGTCTTTGATATGCTTTTTGATCTCTTGTTTTAACTCTTTTTTGAGTCTGCTGTCCATCTCTTTTTTGATATACTTTTTAACTTGTTTCTTTTTAATCATTTTCAATCCTTTTATAAATTATAGACTATATGCCTATCTATATGATAGGATAAAAAAACTTTAACTTCTATAAAATTTTTATGCGCTAGTAATCATTATTTACTTCTTGCTAGACGTAGTACGAGATATCCTACGATAGCAGAAAGGAAAGATCCAAGAAGAATAGCAAGTTTATCGGCATAGTGATAGATCTGTGTATCATTATAGGCCAATGTGTCTATAAAGAGACTCATGGTAAACCCTATACCTGTTAAGACACTCACTCCATAAAGCATGGTCATGTTGCTATCTTTTGGTAAAGAAGCTATGCCCATTTTTATGGCTAACCAAGAGAAACCAAACACACCTACCTGTTTACCGACAAAAAGACCAAGCATGATCCCCAGTGGTACAGGACCAGACATCTCCTCGATCGAAATACCTTTAAGATCAACACCGGCATTGACAAAAGCAAAAAGAGGCAAGATGAAGAATGCAACCCAGTAGTGTAGATCATGCTCCATCTCTTTAGCCATAGAAAAGCTCTTCCCTTCTTTGTCTTTGGAAGTTAGAGGGATCATAAAGGCAAGGGCTACTCCGGCAAGTGTAGCATGTACACCAGACTTTAGTACAGAGATCCATAGAACGAGGCCTACGACTATATAGACTGACTTTATCGCAACATCCATGCGGTTCATAATGAAAAGTATAAGAAGTGCAATGGCTGCAATGGTAATGGACATGGTAGACAGATCACTGGTATAAAAGAGTGCAATGATCACAATAGCACCCAGGTCATCGATGATAGCTAATGCCATCAAAAATATTTTTAAAGAGACAGGTACTCTGTTTCCCAGTAAAGACAAAATACCTAGTGCAAATGCGATATCGGTAGCTGTAGGGATGGCCCATCCGTTCATAGAAAAAGCTTCACCATTATTAAAGGCGATGAAAACCAAAGCAGGTACTGCCATACCTCCTATAGCCGCTATACCCGGAAGTATTATCTGAGAGAGGGAAGAGAGGTGACCCTCTTTGACTTCCCTTTTTACTTCAAGACCTATAACGAAGAAAAAGACTGCCATAAGTCCGTCATTGACCCATAAAAGAAGAGGTTTTGCTATCTGAAGATCTCCAAAACGGATCTCAATGGGTGTATGTAAAAAACTTGTATAAAATACAGTCATAAAAGTGTTTTCTAAGAAAAGTGCCAAAATAGTGACAATGATCAGTAAAATCCCTGCAGATGATTCTTTTTTGATGAAGTCTTGTAAAAATTGTGTAGGCATAAAGCATTCCTCATGTATTACTAAAGCTGATTATCTCATAGCTATACTTAATGGGCATTGACAATAATGGTAGATTGCATTAGAATAAACATAAAGGAATTAAATATGAAAAATAAGATTGAAGAAGTGATCAACCATGTACAAAAGTCAAGTAATGTGTCTGAAGAAAATAAATCCTTGATTTTAGAGAAGCTCAAAGAGTGGAAAGAAGAAGATAACGCCATCTCTGAATTGAATGTACGGTTTAAAAACTGGTGGATGGAGATGGAACCTATTTTTGCTGAACTTGGCTGGATCTAAATTGGTAGATATCTATACCCAATACACCTACGAAAAAAAATGGCAAAAGACAAGCCAAAAAGATGCCTTGCGTATGATAGAAGAAGAGATGCCTGATACAGATGCTGAGGGAACTCTAAAATATATCCTCTCCGAGATCAAAAAAGGGAAGACTATTACTCTTGGTGAGTGTCGTTTTAAAGCCTCTAATTGATCCTATAGAGACTTTTATCGTCTGCAAAGGTTATAGTGCCCTTGTAATGTTTTCTTATTTCACTTTTTGTACTACTCTCTTTTCCTAAGGTTCTTAACATTCTATGTGAAAGCACCAGTTTTTTAACTTGTGCCTTTTTGGCTATTTCCCCTATGATGTATGGAGTCATGTGTAATTTAGCTGCGACACCTGTGCTTCCTTTCGTGACAGCATTGTGAGCAACTAAGATATCAGAATTCTTCGCTAAGGTCTCTAACGTATGATATTCTCCATTCATATCACCAGAGAAAGTGATACTTTTATTACCTGTATTTACACGATATGCGATAGCAGGTATAGGTCCATGATGAACACTTACTGCAGAAATACTTATGCCATTTTTATTGAAAATCATACTTTCTTTTAAATTTTTTACTATGTTGCTTACTTTGAGTTGTAGTTCTGCACGCCCATCTAGATGATCACCTAAGTATTGCCATGCACCATCATCTTCTTTAAAGAGTCTGTTAACAAACTCACTTGTACTTGGCATAAAATTATTTTTATCCGGACCATAGATATATAAATTCCCTGAAGCCCTAGTAAAAAAACTAGACTTAAGCAGTGCAGGGAGGTCTGCAGTATGATCTACATGTAAATGTGTGAGTAAAATGACATCTAAATCTTCTATACGTGCGCCAACTTCCTCAAAGCGTAGTGAGGTGCCTCCTCCAAAATCAATAAGTACTTTACTTTTTCCATCTATCCATATAAGATATCCAGAAGAAGCACGTTTATCACCACTCTCTGGACCGCCAGAACCTAAAACTTGAAGGGTGACATCAGGTTGTGCATAAGAAAAAAATGAAAATAATATTATAAATAAAAATGATTGTTTCATAAATCATCCCTTTTTGACTACATAGTTAATACACAAAAAATAGTGTATAATAACTTTATGTAATAGCTGTGTACTAAAGGGAGTGTGCAATGAAAAACTTTATGGGGGAACTGTCTGTTCTTTTATCTTATCCCAAAAACCTTATTCTTTTAATACTAAGATTTGTTTTGGCATATGGATTTGCTTCACCAGTATTATCCAAGATCAATTATTTGGAAGAGACAATACAGTGGTTCGAAAATATATCTATACCATTACCGACGTTCACTACGTATCTGGTATCAGGTATTGAGTCTATAGGCATCGTACTTTTAATTTTGGGACTATTTACACGTTATATCTCGATACTGCTTTCTTGTGTCATGTTGGGAGCTATATTTTTTGTACATGCTCCAAATGGATTTTCTGTTGCAAACAATGGTATTGAAATTCCTCTTTATTTTCTACTTTTTCTTATTATATTTGCAACACATGGTGCAGGTAAATACAGTTTAGACAGAGTACTTTTTAAGGATAAATGTGATGAATGAAGAAAATTTACTTGTATATTTCCCGCTTTTTGCTTCAGATTGGAGTATATTAGTTAAACTTTTACTTACTGTACTTTTCATAGTTCTTATTTCTGTTGCCATTTATGATAGATTTATTCAAAGAAAAAATCAACTTCTCATTAATTATCCACTTATAGGGCGATTGAGATACTTTTTTTACTTGTTACGTAATCCAATGCGTCAGTATTTTGGTGATGAAACCTTTTATGGATCATTTGAAAAAATTGACTGGATAAACAAAGTGTCTGAAGGAAAAAGCCCTTATCTCTCTTTCTCTCCTACCAAACCTTATGGTAATCAAAAGACACTTTTTAAACATGCCAATTTTGTAAAAGAGGTAGATGAAGTTGAAAAAAACTTTTCTGTTATTTTTGGTGAAAACAGAAAAGAACCTTATGTGAGTAAAAGTATCATAGGACGTTCAGCGATGAGTGATGGTGCGATCTCTCCTGAGGGAACACGTGCTTTTTCCCTAGGTGCATTTAAAGGTGAGTTTCCTATCAATACCGGAGAAGGTGGATTGACTTCAAATTTTTTGGCTCCACTGAATATTGGAGAATGTAGAAGTCCTTGTCTTGAGATAAAAACAGGTACATGGTTTGCTAAAATGGTTTATAGAATTTTAAGATTGATCACAAACAAAGAAGTTTCACAGCGTGTTTATAAAAAGATGGTTGTACGTCAAAAGGACAGAGGTACTTTTGTCTTTGATAATAAAAAGTTGGTTTATTATCGTATTGATTGGAATAAAAGTTTGGATCAATTCCCTATAATTGTACCAATAGGTTTGCCGGATATTATATTTCAAATGGGGTCTGGTCTTTATGGGGCAAGAGATGAAGATGGTAAGTTTGATGACGAACGTTACAAAAAAGTGATGCGTTTTTGTCGTATGACAGAGCTGAAACTTGCCCAGGGTGCCAAGCAGACAGGAGGTAAGCTCTTGGCGACAAAAGTAAGTGATGACATTGCGTACTATAGAGGTATACCTGCGCATAAAGATCTCATCAGTCCAAACCGTTTTCCTTATGCTGACGATATGGAAACTTTTTTTGATTTTATTTCCAGACTACAAACACTTTCAGAAAAACCTGTAGGATTTAAGATAGTCATCTCTAACAAAGAAGAGTTTGAAGTCTATGCCAAAGCACTTAAAAGTAGAAAGGAAGAGGGTAAAAGCATTGCTGACTTCCTTACTATAGACGGAGGAGATGGTGGTTCTGCAACTGCACCACTGGAAATGATGAGTAAGATAGGACTGCCTATACGAGAATCATTACGTATCGTAGATGAAGTCCTGATGGAATATGGTTTACGTGAAGAGATCAAGATCATTGCTGCTGAAAAAGTTTTGACACCGGATGATGTGGTCGAACTCATCTGTTATGGTGCAGACTTCGTAAACATTGCACGTGGATTCATGATATCTGCAGGGTGTATACGTGCCAGAGAATGTTCTGGAGCAGGGGGACGAGACTGTCCTGTCGGTTTAGCTACTATGAATGAGATAAAACGGAGTAGATATCTCGTTTTGCAAAAAGCCAAACACATAGCAAATTATCATAATGAACTTTTGAATGGTGTTCGGTCATTATTAGCAGTCATGGGTAAATCAAATCCAAGTGAATTGGGAATGGATGACCTGATCTACCATGAATAGTCAATAAGTGTGAAGATCATGCTTCACACTTTCTTCATACTTCTATTTTATACTTCACATGTAATTAATAAATATTCTCAAAGGATGATTATGAATAATAATATTAAAAATAGAAGAAACTTTTTAACTAAAATGTTAGTTGCAGGAGCAAGTGGTGTAGCATTACTTTCATCTTCTGCATATGCAAAACAAACTGAAGATACATTAGTCATTTTGACTGAAGAACAAAAAGATATGCTTTTTTATATCTATCAAGAAGAGAAAGTTGCTAGAGATGTGTATATTACGCTAGGTAATATCTATACAAATGAAAATACTTTTGCATCTATTCAGCTTTCAGAGCAGAGACATATGGATTCTGCACAAAAGTTATGTGAAAAATATGGTGTTGATACTTCAGTGGTAGATGAAGATCAAGTAGGTAGTTTTGTATTGCCTGTGTTACAAGAGCTTTATGATACATGTGTAAGCGAGGGTGAGAAATCACTACTTGATGCACTTAAAATCGGTGAGTTGATAGAAATTACTGATATAGATGATCTAGAACATGCTTCTGTAGGTATGCCTGAGGATGTGGTCAAAGTATATGACAGTCTCTTAGAAGGTAGTTTAAGTCACCTGGATGCTTTCACAACTGCGATTGCACGTGAAGCATAATATACAATACGATGTTTGAAAATAAAAATATGCCTTATATGATGCTAGATCCTAGTGACATCCTTAATCTCTACTATACTTCACTGTATGGTGGTGATCTTGATGCCGTTAAAGAGTTAATGACAGAGGAGTCTTACTTTATGACCCTTGAAACGTTCGGCTTGAGACTGGCTCTGCGTGACCCAGAGTTTAAGGCACAATTAAAAAAGATAAAAGAAGATGCAGATACACTGAATGAAGTTGAAAACACACTTTCTTTTGATCTTATTTCGAGAAAGAAATCGCCTGTAATTGAAATAAAGTCTATAGCATGGAATGGCACAAAAAGACAAATTATCGACTACACTGAAGATGGAAAAATGAAGAAACTTTATTTCTCAAAAGAAAAGAATGGATGGAAGATCAACTACTATGCCGGACGCAAAGTAGACTAGTCTTTCCAGACTAATCTAAACTCACTACCTTTTGAAGGTTCTGAATCAAGTACAATTTTTATGTGGTACTCTTTACAGATCTGACTCACGATGTCTAGTCCGACACCAAACCCTCCATCTAAACTGTTACTGGATTTAAAACGCTCAAAGATACTTTTCTGATCTTCTTTTGAAATACCAAGACCATTATCCTTAACACTTAAATACTGTTCTGTTAAAGTAACTTGTATATCTCCGCCTTTTTTACTAAACTTTATAGCATTTGATAGAAGGTTGTCTATCAATAATATAAGTTTTCTCTTATCCATAGCTACAATTTTATGTTGCAGTGTAGAGGTAATGTGTAAGTCTTTAAAATGTACGAGTGTATCCATATATTTTATTCTTTCTAGTATCACTTCTTTTACATCTATGGGTGTGTTCTTATACTGTATATAGTCATGAAATGAAGCAAAAGAAAGATCTCTATAAAGACTGGAAAGTGTTTTGGTCGCTATATCTATGCGATCAAGTGAACGAAGTTGTTTTGTATTGAGATTGTGCTTATCCATATGCTCATAGCTCATGAGTATAGTGCTGATAGGTGTATTCATCTCATGGGTTGCATCTTTCATAAACTTGGTTAAAGAAGCTATGGATTTTTTGATAGGAGACAACATGATCTTGGACAAAAGTAGTGCCACGAAAAGTATAAAAATAAAACCATAAAACGCTACGATACTGATCTGTTTTATGATGTCATTTAATTTATCTACATCAAGAGGTTTTAGAATCACTATATATTTTACATCAAGGTACTCTTTGTTTAATGTTTCCACAAGATAGTATTCATCATAATCAGCATAAAAAAGTTTAGAAAAATCTATATCATCTATAAAAGTAGATGCGATGAGTTCTCTTTTGTTGTCATACAGTGCGATATCATACCCTTCTTCATAAAAAGAGAACTGCTCACTTTTATTCATATGATAATATTCTAATTTGGCATTGATGCTTCTTGCTTTATATCGCATTTCCAAATGCATTTTTTCGATCAAAGAATTTTTTTGATCCATATAATAAAGATACCCCACCCAGGAAGCTAATATACTGAGAGACCCCAGATACACCACCATGAAGATAATGACACTTTTAGTACTGGCTCGCATCAGTTAGAAGCTTTCATCTCAAACCTGTAGCCAAGACCTCTGAGGTTATGTATCATATCTTTTGTGAGGTGTTTTCTAAGGTTTTTTATATGGGCTCTTAGGGATTCTGAGGAAGGTGTTTCATCATAGTCCCATAGTACTTCATAAAGACTGTCAAATGTAATGATCTCATTAGGGTGCTGTAAAAAGTGTTTGAGTAATTTAAGTTCTTTTTGCGGCAAAGAAACACTTTCTTCCCCTGTGTACAATAACTCTGTATCTATATCAAAAGTGATATCTTTATCTATCTGTATAATCGTAGAACGTTGTTGTGTAAAAGAGCGTTTCTGAATATTTTTAATACGCAAAAGAAGTTCGGCAAGTTCAAAAGGTTTTTTGAGGTAATCATCAGCGCCACTTTCAAAGCCTTTTGAAACATCATCAATGTCATTGAGTGATGTTACAAATATAGTAGGTGTGGTATCTCCATTGTCTCGTAACATTTTCAGTAGATCAAAACCTTTAATAGCCGGAACATTTACATCAAAAATATACAAGTCATATCGTCTTTCATAAGCATTAGATAATGCCTCTTCACCATCATATACGAGATCCAGTTCAAAGTCATTGTCCTGAAGGTATTCAGACATGATATCAGCTAAACCTATGTCATCTTCCAATAATAAAATTTTCATAAACACTCCCGATTAGAACTATAATGAATACATAGGTGTATTCTGATTGTTTCTTTATTATAACACACAAGAGAAAATAGTACTTCATACTTTCTTCATACTTTTTTACTATAATAAACAAATAACTTAATAAAGGTGCTAATTATGAAATATCAATATATACTTCCTACTCTTTGTATATTTGGCACCATTTCACTTCATGCAGAAGAGAGTGGTTTAGGTGATATTCTTCAGCAGATTGCAAAGAAAGAGAAACTTGTTCAGCCTGAACCTCAGAAGAAAAAGTCCAAAAAAAAGTCACGATTTGTTTTCCATGATGAATATGATTCTAATGGTATCGGATCAAAAGACAAGGGTTTTGCTAAAGATAAAGCAGAAAGTTATGACTATGACAATAAATCTAAATTTAAATTCAAATTTAATGATGGGTTTGGGCAGAGTAATCTTATGGGTGGATATGGAAGTTCTGGTATGGGTGGGTCAATGGGCGGTGGCCAAGGCAGTGGAGGTGGAGGAGGTCGAAGATAACCTCTTTTTTACTTCATAGATGCCTTCACACTCTTTTCCTATACTTTTACTGTAACACATAACATTTACATTAAAAGGATTTACCATGAAAAAAACTTTATTCATATTAGGTGCAGTGGCACTTCTAGCTTCTCCCTCGCTATTTGCTGACGGGGCTAAGTCTCAAGTAAGAACTCAAGACACAGCAGAATACAAAGAAGATGTTCAACACAAATATCGTTATCAGACTGAAGAACAGAAAAAGTACAAAGGTGAAAATCAATCAAAATATCAGTATCAACATAGAAACAATATAAATGATGCAGTCGGAAGTGGCATGAGAAGCATGGGTAGTAGTAAAGGTGGCAGTAAACGCTAATATACGCTAGTATAATTTAGTTAGAAGTATGTCTTGTCCTGTATAAATTAATATATTTCGGTTTTACCTATCTATTAAGTGTGCGCATTGAGTTTTTTATACAGCTCTATTTTTGAATTTACTTGATATTTTCTGAAGATATATTTCATATGTGTTTTAAGGGTATTTATTTAAGTACCCTTCCTCTAAATTATCTGCTATTTTAAATCGTTGATATATATCGCTATTTCATGAAGTTCTTCTTTAGTGTAGTTTCTCATAAAATTTACTTTTATACCTTTAACGAAGGACATAGATTTTCTTTCCCCTGATGCATAATTAATTATTGCTTCTTCTATAGCTTTAACTGGCATATCTTTGATCGCTTTAGATGTACCCATAGCCTTTAGATCTCCATTCATACCATGGCAGCTTGCACATTTTTGCACATAAATAGTGCTTACTGGCGATGCAGAAAGAAAGCTTACTGTAAAAAGTGATAATCCTATTTTTCTTAATGTCATTCTATTTCCTTTTGTTTAACTAACTTCATGTTTATAATGTACATTAACAGGACATAATT
>JAGSGJ010000027.1 GCA_023955225.1 Sulfurovum sp. | reverse complement strand
TTATGGATCCAAGACTTTCTAACTCTGCTGGTATGGCAGACCTTTGGGTACCATGTTGGCCAGGAACAGAGACAGCACTTTATCTCTACCTTGCAAACAGAATTCTTAACGAAAAAGGTATCAATGGTGAAGACCTAGTAAATCACAATTTCGTGAAAAACTGGGTAAATTGGGATCGCTTAATGCAGGACAGAGAGTATCTTAATGTACTTCTAGAGAAAAAATACATTAAGTCTATTCCTGAAGGGAATACATACGAAGATTTCATCACTATGATCTCTGAAATGTATTCTCCTTATACACTTGACTTTGTAGCTGAAGAGTGTCGTATAGAAAAACGTATCGTAGAAAAACTGTACGATATGTTCATAGATGCTGGTGCAAGAGTTGCAACATATATCTGGAGAGCAGGACCGATAGGTCATAAAGGTGGATGGATGATCGCTAGATCAGCATTCTTACCATTTGTTCTTCGTGGTGCTATGGCTGGTGATAAAGGTGGTGTTGGACTACACCACTGGCATGTTATCTCAGTAAACGGTAAGGGTGATGCAGCTACTCAAAATGGTGCGAGACCTCCAAAAGTTGATGTCTGGAATGAAATAGCTTGGCCACCAGAGTACCCACTAAGTTCATATGAGATGAGTCATATCATGCCTCACCTTCTTATGGATGATGAGTGGAGAAATAAATGGAATGCCAAAGGACTAAAAGTACCTGAGAAATTGGCTGTTTGGATTCCTCGTATGTATAACCCGGTTTGGATCAACCCGGATGGATTTAGATGGATAGAAGCACTTAAAAGAGAAGATAAGATCGAAATGTCATTTAACCTCTCACCAACATGGTCAGAGACAAACTGGTATTGTGACTTCATCCTTCCTGTAGGACTTGCTGGTGAAAGACATGACCAACACTCAGAAGCAACAGAACCAAAAAGATGGCTTTCTTTCCGTAACCCGGCACTTAGAGTTGCATTAGAGAAAATGGGTTGGAAACCAAAAGATCCAACAAGAGCTACACTAGAAGCGCATATTAAAGCAGGTCTTGGTGAAGTTTGGGAAGAAGTAGAGTTCTGGGCAAACCTCTTGACTCACCATGTTGATCCTGATGGATCTTTAGGTGTAAGAAAGCATTGGGCTTCAAAAGAAGATCCAACTAGAGCTGTAACTATCCCTGAGTGGTATCAAGCAGCATTTGACAAGCTTCCAAACCTTAAGAAAGCAGCAAAAGCAGCATACCCAGACTCTAAGTATCCAAACTATGAGATGATGAGAGACAGAGGGACATGGTTGGAAGAAGATAATATCTTTAAACCACAAGAGAGACCACTTAAAAAAGTGGGTTCAACCTATTTCTCTCATGGTCATGAATATGCAGAAGAGCAGGTTAGAAAAGATGAATTTGGTGTTATTATGGCTACAGACAGCCATGGTAAAGAAAAAGCTATCGGTGTTGAAGTAGATGGAGAGCTTGTGCAAGGTTTCCATACATTGACTAAGAAACTTGACTTCTACTGTGAGTGGTTTAAAGACTGGAAATGGCCTGAGTACGCTATACCTATCTATCCAACAACTAAAGAAGACAGAGTGAAAATGACGCATGTTGTTTCACAAGTACACCATGACTTCATGCAAAAAGACAATGAATTTGCGTTAAATACGGTATTTAGATTACCATACAATATTCATACACGTTCTGTAAACTCTAAGCACCTTATGGAGATTTCACAAAACCATAACCCAGTATGGATCTATACTGAAGATGCTAAGAAGCTTGGGATTAAAAGAGGAGATGCAGTTAAAGTAACTATTACAGATACTGTATCTGGTCTTGACTCAGGTTACTTTATCGCTATGGCTGTACCAACTGAAGCTACAATGCCTGGTGTACTTGCATGTTCACACCACGCAGGTAGATGGAAACTCAAAAATGCAGTAGATATCCCTGGATTTGAACACAAATTAGGTGTTATGGGTCTTGGTGCTCCATTGTATGAGATGACTATGGATGGTAAAGAGGGTACTCTTAAACCAACACAGAGTATCGTAGATGGTATGGATGAGAACAAAGACTCTTGGCAGTTTAAAGAGTACAATAAAGACCTTGATAACATTTGGTGGGATGGTCTTTCTGGTTCATGGCAAAATGCTGTGGCTCCGTCACATCCAGATCCTATTGCAGGTAACCACGCATGGCACCAAAAGGTTGTTATCGAAACTGCAGGTAAAGATGATCAAATAGGTGACATTTATGTGAACTATGAGAACAACATGAAAGTATATCAAGCATGGAGAGATGACTTAACTCGTCCTCTTGACAGTACAGATACACTTAGACGTCCTCAACACATCAAACGTCCAGCTGTGCCTTTGTCTGACAAAGCATATGCAGTGAATATCAAATAGAACATAAGTAGAGCTAAGCTCCACTTTACTACGTTAACACTGAGTTCCCTTCAACAGGGGGGCTCACGCAACTGGTTGCTTTTGTGTTAGCGTATTTACTTTTTTATACAATTTCCCAGATAATTAATTTTCTTATTACTTATTTATCTTGAAAGTGGTATAGTGCCAAAATATTTAACATGAAAGTAGATGTACATAACATGGATTTAATGAAACAAGAGATAGAAAACCGTATAGCAATTTATGCTTTAATCTCAAGATTGATGCTTGTAGAAGTAGATGAGACATTTTTGGATAACATTGAAAAAGATGAAAGACTTTTATCTTTTTTCCCAAATTACAGAGATTGGTCTAAACGCAAAGAACTTTCACGTGCTGAGCTTATAGAACAATACTATAATGTCGATTTTACAAATCTTTTTTTAATGCACCTGGTACCTTATGAGAGTTTCTATACAAGAGATGATCAGATGATAGAAAGTGGTGGCGATAACCCTATTGTGGAACTCTATAATGACTTGGATTTCCGTGTTGAGCTGGATGTTGCAAGGGTGGTAAGTGCTGACCATATAGGTGTAGAGTTAGAATTCATGTATATGTTGTGTGTTGCACTGAAAAAAGCTTTAGATGCGGACGATAAAGATGGTATCTGTGAACTTCTTCAAGTACAACGTGCATTTTTGAAAGAACATCTTTTGGAGTGGGCACCGTTATTCCTTATCAATGCAAAACGTGAATCACGTACACCTCTTTACCATGATGGTTCTGAACTTGCTTTAGAGTTTTTACTGAGTGATTTTGAATATGTGACAGAAAAATTATCAACACACTGTGGGGATGAAGCGTAGTCTATGGGTTTACATTTTGATGTGGGTGCGTGTGTACGGGCTACAAGTAAATTCTCCCAGTGTACCAAGTGTGTAGATATTTGTCCAGATTCTATAAGCCTGGTAGACAATCTTCCTAGCTTTAGTCTGTCTACCGGTGTAGAGGCAGCAGCATGTGTGGGTATCTGTCCCACAGAAGCTTTTGCACTTTCAGACTTTTCTACAACAGAGTTTTTCTTTACTTTTTTGGAATCTAAAGTAAGGCTGATCTCACCTAAAATAAATGTACCCTGTATCTCAGTTTTGAGTGTGGAACATTTGATCTCTTTGGCTTTGGGCAGTGATGAGACAATCACAATAGATTTGAGTTCTTATGATGAAGATTCTTTACTTTTTGAGCATATTGAAAATCGTATAGATGAGGCAAATTTTGTCTTGTCTAGTTTTTCTAAAAAACAACTCACGACAAACCATGTAGCATCTAAAGAACCGAAAAAAGAGAATGAACCTCAAAGTGAAGAGGTAGTCACTTCAAGACGTTCTTTTTTAGGGAATGCATCACTTGAAGGTGTAGTCAAACATAAAAAAGCATTTGATGATGCAGTAGATGAAGATGAACTGCAAAAATTTGAGATAGATGCTTCGGTTATTTCCAAGATAAAAGATAAAAATCTTCCAAATAAACGTAAGATACTTTTTACAACACTGAAACGTGCAGGTATTCCAGAGACTTTTGAAGTACTTCCAGAAGAAGAAGTGAGTTTTACTTCTCAAAAATTTGTGGATGAGAGTTGTACCAATTGTCAGATATGTTATCGTATCTGTCCTACCGGAGCACTTTCATCTAACGGTAAATTTTCACTCATACACTTTGATGCCATGCTTTGTGTGAAGTGTCATTTGTGTCATGATGTGTGTGAACCAGATGCGATACACCTGCAAAGTGGATTTGAGATCAAAGAATTTTTTGAACCGACACAGAGAACACTTGCGACATTTAACATCAAACGTTGTAATGAGTGTGGGAATAACTTTACGTATACAGGTGGAGAACAGACTTGTCCACGTTGTAGTATTGAAGAGGAAGAAGCAATGTTTTTACATGACAATGCGAAACGTATGAGAAGGGAAGAAGAATAATGCAGCCACATGAAATCAAACCTGATACAGGACTCTGCACTATACTGGGATATAACGCCCAAACAGGGTACATGAGAAAATACTTTAATAAGATTATGAAACACAATGGCATTAATGCAACGGCTATTGCATTAAACATTACAGATGAACATTTTGATTTCACCATGTCAAATGTCGGAGAGTCAAAAGTCACGCAAATGATGATTGAAAAAGAGTTTGGAGCTAAGGCTATACAGTATTGTGAAAGTTTGAACAGCTGTGCCCAAAGAGAAGGACGTGTAGACTTCGTAGAAGTGACTGATGGAAAGGTCAAAGGTTTTTGTTTAGATGATGAGGCAAAAGCACTTTATGACAAACCGGAGTTCTTGGATGATCAGATCATTTTTGTTACAAAGATGATGCTTATAGCAAACAGATGGTTTGATGCAAAAATTGACGTGGATGATATTCCGCTACTAATAGGAGAGAAACAATGAGAGAAATGGACGATTTAAGAAAAGAATTTGAGAACATGAGCGCAGAAAATTTTAATGGCAAGCGAGCATTCGGTCCTGATGGACAGTGTGATTCTGATGAAGAGGTAGATCTTAAAGATTATCCTTCATATACAGAAGCACTTTATGCGAAGCTTATCGCTCCGCATGTAAGTGGTATTTATATTTCAAGATGGGACATTAAAGACATCGCTCTTGTAGCAGGTGATTCTATGGCTATACATCCACGTAAACGTATGTTTGAACTGCTTATGAAGTTTGCAACGAGTAAAGAAAATATGCAAGCCGTACTTGATGCACTTGAAGCGCATATGGAAGAGAAAATTGCCATTTATACAGAATGTATGACAAAGTTTCCAAACGCTGCAGAAGTATTTCAACCTAAAATTGACAAAGCCAGAAAAACGATGAAACTCTTTCCTAAAATTATCGAAGAATATTTTCCACAATAATTAGAGTTACCCTTATCATACTTGCAGTATAATATTTTATATTAAAGCTGTAAGGTGACAAATGTCTGAAGTAACCAAGGAAGAAGTATTAGCTTATCATAAGCAAGGAAAGACAGGTATAGACCTCACTAAACCTTGTGACTCTCAACACGAACTCTCACTTGCCTACACTCCTGGGGTAGCGATACCCTGCCTTGAAATCGCTAGAGATGAAAATCTCTCTTTTGAATATACCAACCGTGCAAATCTAGTTGCAGTCATCTCAGATGGTACAGCTGTTCTTGGTCTTGGAGACATCGGGCCTCTTGCTTCTAAGCCTGTTATGGAAGGTAAAGCAGTACTCTTCAAAAAGTTCGCTAATATTGATGCTTTTGACATCGAATTAGATGTACACAGTGTGGAAGAGATAGTCGCAACCTGTAAAGCCATCGCTCCTACTTTTGGAGGGATTAACCTTGAAGATATTAGTGCACCAAGATGTTTTGAGATAGAACGCATCCTTCAAGAAGAATTAGATATTCCTGTATTTCATGATGATCAACATGGAACAGCTATTATCACCACAGCGGGACTTATGAATGTACTTGAACTTACTGGAAAGAAAGTAGATGAAATTAAGATAGTTGTCAATGGTGCAGGTGCAGCGGGTATCTCTTGTGCAAAAATGTATAAGAAGCTTGGGGTAAGAAATATTATCATGTGTGATTCTAAAGGGGTAATCTCAACATCTAGAAATGACCTCAATAAGTACAAAGCCCCATTTGCTATAGAAACTGATGCTAAAATGCTTACAGATGTTATAGATGGAGCAGATATGTTCTTAGGGCTTAGTGCTGCAGGTGCATTAACAAAAGAGATGGTAGCTAAAATGGCTCCGGAACCTATCATCTTTGCCTTAGCAAATCCTGTTCCAGAGATATTCCCAGAAGAGATTAAAGAGGTTCGGGATGATGCTATCATCTGTACGGGACGTTCTGATTATCCTAATCAAACAAATAATGTTCTTGGCTTTCCTTTTATCTTTAGGGGTGCATTGGATGTTCGGGCAAGAAAAATTACAGAAGGTATGAAAATGGCAGCGGCTAAAGCACTGGCAGATTTAGCTAAAGAACCTGTGCCATATTATGTAAAAGCTGTGTACCATAATGAAAATATTACGTACGGTAAAGAACATATTATTCCTTTACCTTTTAACAAAGAAGCATTGATCTGGGTTGCTTCAGCCGTAGCAAAAACTGCATTTGAAGAGGGTGTTGCACGTGTGGATAATTATGATCATGAAGCATATATAGAGCAATTAAGATGCATTATTTATGCTACACCTGAGAACTAATAATAGATGAACATAAAGCCCTATGTAAACCTTTACGAGTTGTTGGAGGTTAATCCGTCAAGCAGAGAAGAAAACCGTGCTTTTGGTTTAACCCAGGTGATGTTGAAAAATAAACCAGTTGAACAACTCTTGGCATGGGTGGAGAACCATAAAGAGAGGTTGAAAAAACCATTTTTAAGTGAAACTTTTAGTTCTTATTTGTATAGGGTAACCTTTGCACTTGTACTTATAGCGTTTGCTTTAGGTCTGTTAGCGGGTATGGGGTTACTCTCCTACAATGGGCAGGAACCAGTCAATGTTATCTATTTTATAGTCGTAGCTATCTTTATTCCTCTTTTTACGATGTTACTCACCTTTCTTGCAATGCTTAGGGCCAGTAGTGCTGATAGTGCGTTAGTGCATCTCTCACCTGCTTTTTGGATGGAGAAGATATTGGCTCTTTTACCTGGTCATATAGAAGAGAAAATCAAAGTGTTAAAAATAAACCCTTTACTTGCAAACTGGGTTATCATCAGACGTGCACAAATGATCATTTTATTTTTTTCATTTGGCTTACTGATATCTCTTTTGGGTGTAGTTGTGACGAAAGATATTGCTTTTGCATGGAGTACAACCTTGCATATCACACCTGAAACACTCCATCAATTTTTACATACTTTGGCATTTCCATGGAGAGAGATTGCTCCTTCTGCTGTACCGTCACTGGAACTCATAGAACAGAGTCAATATTTTAGATTGGGAGACAAACTGAATGAAGAGATGATAGCACATGCCTCAGAACTTGGGGAGTGGTGGAAGTTTCTGGCTTTTTCCACACTCTTTTATGCTATTTTCTTACGTTTTGTGATGTTGGTCCTCGCCTCTTTCGGATTTAGTGCTGCAGTGAAACAATCACTTTTAACACTGAGAGGAACGACAAAATTACTTAGAGAGATCAATGAACCTATCATCTCTACGCATGCAAGGAAGAGAGAAAATGCATTTATTGCAGGTGATGAGAGTTATAGCCAAATTGTAAGCAGATTAGATGCCTCTTATGACGGAATTCAAGGATGGGCTATACCGGAGGGTGAACTTTTGGTCTTGGCTGACAGTATGAAGATCATATCACCTGAGCACTTTGAAGTAGGGGGTGCAAACAGTTTTGAAGAAGACTCTGAAGTCATTTTTAAAAGTCACGGTGAAGTACTTTTATTTGTGAAGGCTTGGGAGCCTCCGACAATGGATTTTGTAGATTATCTTACTGAACTGACTGACAAAGTAGATAAAGTTATCGTTGTGCCTATAGGTACGGTAGAGAATCATTATGAAGCAACCCCTAAAGAGATAGATGTCTGGGAAAATAAACTCTCTCTACTGGGAGATGTGAAAGTGTGGTTAAAAAGATCTAGTGCTAAAGCACTGAACAGGGAGGCAGAAAATGCCGAGTCGTAGACAAACCACTTTTGTACACCCTAAATTTGCCGTTGTAGGACATCCGAACAAAGGTAAGAGTTCTATCGTCTCAGCTTTGGCACTTGATGACTCTGTACAGATATCTGACACACCGGGAACCACCACAAAAAAACGCTCTTTCCCTTTAAGTGTAGATGGAAAAGTTTTGTATGAACTTTTTGACACACCTGGTTTCCAAAGAGCGAGGAGGGTGCTTGCATGGCTCGAAAAACATGATGTTCCGGCAAATAAAAAACATGAAGTCGTACAAGCATTTATAGATGAACATAAAGATGATGAACGTTTTAACGATGAGATAGAACTGCTTGAACCTATTATGGATGGTGCGGGAATTATTTATGTGGTAGACGGCTCACAACCTTATGGAGAAGAGTACGAAACTGAAATGGAGATTCTTCGTTGGACAGGACAGCCTTCTATGGCACTGATCAACCATATTGATGAGACTGATTACAGTGAAGAGTGGAAGAGGGCATTGGAACATTATTTTAAGATGGTACGTACCTTTAATCCTATGCAGACAAATTTTGAACAGCATATGAGTATCCTCGAGAGTATGGCTCAGCTTAAAGAAGAGTGGATTGCACCACTCAAAGCATCGATTAAACTGTTTAAACAGTATCAGGAGCAGATGCTTGAGCGAAGTGCAGCTCTCGTGACCAGATTGGTTTATGAGTCTGTCAGTGCTGTAGAGAAACTCTCTTTTTATACCCAGGAGGCCAGTGAAGAAGAGAGACAGAAGATAGAAAGCAATTATAAAGACAAATTACGAGATTTAGAAGTTAGCACACAAAAGCATATAGAAGAGATTTGGAACCATGGACATCTTCAAAAAGAAGAGAAAGTTTTAACGTTTGAAGGGATGGATCTCTTTTCAGAAGAGACAGCTTCTGTGTTTGGCCTGACACGTAAAGAACTTCTCATTACAGGTGTGACCTCAGGTGCAGTTACGGGTGCAGGCATTGACTTGCTCTTTGCAGGACATACACTTCTTTTGGGTGGAGCCATAGGGGCATTGCTAGGTGGTACAGGTGCATATTTTGGTTTTAATGAACTTTCAGAAGTAAAAGTCTTGGGACAAACAATGGGTAGGCGCTACTTAGAAATGGGACCTATGGAAAATAGAAACTTCCCTTATATTTTATTGGGACGTACTATGTACCATACCATGAAGGTGGCGCAAACTTCACATGCCAAAAGAGAAGTGTTTGAGATTGAGATGGACCAGACATTTAAAGAGAAATGGTTGGATGATACCTCAAGAAAGTCTTTAGAAAAATACCATAAAAAGTTTCGTTCCGGAAGTGCTTTGGAAGCGGAGGAACTGAAAGAGTATGAAGTGCTTATCAAACGTATATTAAAGCATTTGATAGATGCCTGAAACGAATCCTTTTAAGCATTTACATCTGAATAACAATGAGGAAGAGAATAATGAATCTTCGTCACAATCAAGAACAGTTGCAAAAAGAGTAACATTAGGGATCTTTGTCGCATTTCTACTGCTTTTCCCTCATTATGCACCATGGGAACCAAGTTATGAGCAGAGTGACTCTTTGATGCAGATGATATTTACCCTTTACTTTTTTGTAGCCAATCAGACTTTGGGTATTGTTCATGAAGGAGGACATGGTGTCTGTTATATTTTGCATTGTCCAGAGTTTCTCACTATGGCCAATGGAACGATCTTCCAGTTACTTTTTCCAGGATTGATCGGTTACTATTATTATAGAAAAGGTAATCTGTTTGCTGCTCTGATAGCACTTTTTTTTGTAGGGTTCTCTCTCCAATACACGGCATGGTATCTCTCTACGGCCCATGAAGGTCTCATACTTCCCGCACATAAATCCTTTTTAGGTGTGGACGCGATTCATGATTTTAACTATATGCTCAGTGTAATGGGACTTTTAGTGTATGAATCTTTGATCGCAGGTTTGACAAGATTTATAGCGTATCTGATTATGCTTGGAGCTGTGATAGGGATGTTTTTTAAGGCTTTTCCAAATAAGAATAAGAGAATAATAAAGAGAGGATGGCGTAGAGGAAAAAAAGACCTTTAAAAAAGTCTCTCTATCGCCATAAGTACAACAGCACTTAAGAATCCACCGGCAATTCCTGCCAATACATCATCGAGCATCACGCCTAGACCACCTTTAAGCTCTCTGTCTATCCACCCTATAGTTGAGGGTTTCCAGATATCAAAAAGACGAAATGCCGCAAAACTGAACACGATAGCTAAGAGTACAGCATAAGGGTAGTTCATAGTGCTGGCTGTTTCATAAGCGATCATAAGGCTAAGCCACATACCGGCTGCTTCATCTATGACAATCTGCTGATGGTCATGGATACCTGTAGCTTGCTCATATTTGTTCACTTCAAAGATACCTATGATGGTAATGGCAAGTGTCAGCATAAAAAGTGTTTCCGTACCAAAGTAGTAAAGTACTGCCAGTCCTACAGGAAGTGAAGCGAGTGTACCGACTGTACCAGGTGCTTTGGGGCTAAGTCCTGCACCAAAGAATGTTAGAAAAAGTTTTTGAATTGTCATAAGGTCCCTTGTGTTACGTGAGTGATGATGTCTGATAGAGTTCGATGAGTTTCAGATAAAACTGCTCTTCACTCTGTTGTTCCAATAGACCTGAACCTGGCATCAAAGAGTAGTGCATCTCTTGCAGGTTTTCAAATCTATCTGGTAAAAGTGCTGCGAGTATATTTGCCGAAACTTCTTTTCTGACCAAGATAGAAGGAGGAATGAGTCCTGCCTGTATGAGTTTCATAATTGATTCTGAGTCATAGTGTACATGATGGTGTTGTCCATGAGGACAGGTTAGTGTATTTACAAGCGTTTTACATGTATCACAATAGACAAGCTCATCGATGGTTTTAATGTCAATATTTATGTCCTGACAACGATCAAAGACAGAGCTTAGACGGTTTTTATCATAATACAAACCTAGCCCACCATGATTTTTACCGATGACCAGTTGGCTGCACCCATAATTTTTCGCTAAAAGAGCATCCAAGATGAGTTCATTGTACCCTGCAAAGATATAGGTGTTTTCAAAAGGAATAATGAGTACTTTATTGCGTGGTAAAAAGTTGTCGACGAAAGTATTTAGTGCATTATGACGTATGTCATAACGAAGACCTTCAGAAGTAAAAGGTTTTCGTAAAAAGATCACTAGAAGATCAGAGTTACTGATAGCTTCACGTATCATTCTTTCGTGTGCACGGTTTAAAGGGTTTGCCGCAAGCATCATAGAAGAGATATATTTTGCACCTGTTTTACTAATCATGTTTTTTATGCGTTTGATGTTATCTTCTATGAGAGGGTAGGTGACAGTATATTCACCAGATACAGCTATTTTACCAAGTCGTAGTGTCGTATTTCGTACACCTGGGTGTGTGCTGTCTGATGTACCATAGATATTATGAAGGCGCTGGGAAGGGTTGACTTCAAATGTTTCCTCTACGATGAGTTCACCCACTTTTTCCCCGTCATTGATCAGTGAAACCACATCATCCTTTTGCAGAGTTTTGAGGGTCTGATTGTTTTTGTTGCCTTTGGGAGCAAGAATGAAAGAAAAAGGGAAAGGTACACCTTTGTACATTTTACTCTCATCGACCATCTTGGCTTCTTCTTTGTTCATCAGTTTTTCTACAGGTGAGATAAGTCCTGCTTTTACTAAGGCTAAAGTAGAGAGGGCCTCTGTATCTATATAAAGTGATTTATTTCTTTTTGAAGAGACCATATTTTTTCCTTTTTTCCCATAGGCTTTTTCTTGAGATCCCTAATTTTTTAGAGAGTTCTGTATCTGGAAACTTGTATTGAAAACTGTTGACAATGAATTTGACATAATCATCAATGGTCAAGATCTCATTTTGGTCATAGAGTTTAGAGTCCGTGTTGAGGGTAATGGTCTCGAAATCAGACTCCAGGTTTGTTGTACTGCATAAAATGAAATCATATTCATTAAGCATCTCCAGTAGAGCTTCTCTGTCTGTTTTCTTGAGTTGATGGATCTCGGTAATATAAAGTAGGGTACTTGGGCTGCTTTTTTGTATTTTATCTTTCCAGTTTTTATCACTTAAAGGAATAAAAGTAAGCATAGTATTTGTTTGCGTTGCATGTTCAAAAACAATCTTATCAATAAGTCTTTGGTAGTTGGTCTCTATCACAAGGGGTGTAGTGATCTCGGATATATCAAAGTTGCTTTCAATATCATGCAGAAGATTTTGCATATACTCCTGATATAAAGAGGTTTGTTGTTTTAGTGACTGATACTCTTTATAGTGCTCTATCTTACGCATGAGGTCTTCTAACATAAATGGCTTAACGATGTAATCTTTTGCACCAAGTTTAAGAGGTTCTCCGACAGTATCATTATTGATATAGTTCACCATCAAAATAATGATTTTATCTTTAAACTGTTTGATAAGCGGTGAAGTGTTCTGTCCTGGTAAGTTTGTCGAAAGAAGATAGACATCACCTTGACTGTTCATTGCCTCTTTAATGGAACTGTATATTTCAGTCTCATAGCCATTTTCATTTAGTTTAGAGGCGATACTTTGCGCCAAATAGAGTTCATTTTCTACAATGATTATTTTCATATGTTCTTCCAATTCAAATAAGTTAAGTTTGCTACTGCGTGAACGGTCACACCTTCTTTTCGTCCTACAAAGCCAAGTTTCTCAGCCGTTGTAGCTTTGATGTTCACAAAGTTTTTTCTAATACCAAGAATCGATGCAAGTGTCATTCTCATAGACTCCTTGTAAGGTAAGAGTTTTGGCGCTTCAGCCATGATAGTAAGATCTACATTGCCTATGGTGTATCCAAAAGAGTCGATTTTTTTTACTGTGTCGTGAAGCAACACTTTGGAGTCTGCCCCAGCATAGGCCTCTTCTGTATCAGGGTAAAGTTCACCGATATCACCCATACCCGCAGCACCTAAAAGTGCATCGATAAGTGCATGGATGGCAACATCACCATCACTATGTGCTTTAAAGCCATAGTCCACATCTATCTTTACACCACATAAAAACATCTCTTTGTTTTTTTCAAAAGGATGTATATCTATACCAAAACCAGTGAGTGTTTTCGTTGAAGGTGCTTGAATGCACGAGAGTTTTTTCAGATCTTCAATGGTTGTGAGTTTATGTGCATCCACTGATCCTTCTACAAAATGTACCTTTTCTCCAAGAGAGGCGATCGCAGAACTGTCATCGGTGAATATCGTTTCAGTTTCGAGTGCTTTTTTGAGCATTTTTGTAACAGAGAGTTGAGGGGTTTGAATGATCTTTACTTTGTCTCTGTCTATAGGTGTATTATCTAGATAGAGCGTATCTACGACAGGGAGTACAGGTACGATGCAAGCCCCGTGTTCTTTGGCTTCCATAATACGGCCTATCATGTCTGAAGGGACACAGCACCTAGCGATATCACTGACAAGTACATACTCTGAAGTTACTTTCTGAAGCGCATTACTGAGTGATACTTGTCTACTGTCTCCACCTTCTATGTAAGTAAAAGAAGCAAAGTTTTGCATGAGACGTATCTCATCCTGTGTAGATACAATGATGACCTGATCAAAATTGGCACTCTTTTCAAAGTGTTCAGCAACGTGCAACCACAGAGGAATGTCTCCAGTATAGAGCCACTGTTTTTTCATCTTAGTCTTAAATCTTGATGAGCTGCCTGCTCCTAGAAGTATCAAAGTAGTGTTTGACAAGTTTATTCCTAAATATCTATATCAAGTATAGTGTGTTTCAAATAGTAACGAATTATACTCATAGATCGCTTTATCATACTTTAATCAGACAAATATACTCTTATTTCCTAAATTAGTAGAATTTTTCAATCTAATTTAAGATTCAAGTGGTATAACTCCTATATAATTAACGAACAAAAAATTAAGTTAGGAATAAATAACATGACACAAGAAAATGTATTAGAAGCGTTGAAGAACGTAACATATCCGGGCTTTACGAAAGATATCGTAACATTCGGTTTTGTCAAAGATATCCTTATCAATGGGGAAACTATAGGTTTGACAGTAGATATTACATCATCGGCTGATGAAGTAAAGGCTCAACTTAGACTTGAAGCAACAACTGAACTCAATAAACTTGGATTTAAAGATGTGAACATTAACATAACTGCTCCAGAAGCACCAAAACAAATGTCTAACTCAGTAAGTGGTAAAAATATCGCACCACATATTAAGAACTTTGTAATGGTAAGTTCAGGTAAAGGTGGAGTTGGTAAATCAACAACTGCTGTAAACCTTGCAGTTGCTATGGCAATGCAAGGTAAAAAAGTAGGTCTTCTTGATGCAGATATTTATGGACCGAACGTTCCTCGTATGATGGGTGTTGCAGATCAAAAACCCGAAATTCAGGGGAACAAAGCACTTCCATTAAAAGCATATGGTGTTGAAATTATGTCTATGGGTTTATTAATGGAGCAGGGGACGTCTCTTATTTGGAGAGGTTCTATGATCATGAAGGCGATCGAGCAGTTCTTGAGAGATATTCTTTGGTCTGAACTAGATGTACTTGTGATCGACATGCCTCCAGGAACTGGTGACGCACAGCTTTCACTTGCACAAGCTGTACCTGTGACTGCGGGTATCACTGTAACGACACCTCAAGAGGTTTCTCTTGATGACAGTAGACGTTCATTAGATATGTTCCAAAAACTACATATTCCAACTGCGGGTATCGTTGAGAATATGAGCGGATTCATCTGTCCTTCATGTGACACTGAGTCTGATATCTTTGGTATGGGTACAACAGTACCAGTAGCGAAAGAGTACGATACAAATGTTATCGCTCGTATTCCAATAGAGCCAGCAATTAGAGTAGGTGGAGATACTGGTATGCCGGTAACCTATCATATGCCAGATTCTGAAACGGCTAAGCGTTATCAGGAAGCTGCATCTAACCTTCTTGCATTTATAGATAAAGTAAATGCTGAAGGTTTAGCAGATAATTCATCCGTACAACCAACGACACCTCCAGGTGTTTCTGCATGTAGTACAGGTGCTGGAGCAGCAGCTGCAGAGCCAGCGAAAGCAGAGCCTGCAAAGAAAGAAGATGAAAGTTGTGGCACAGGCTGCGGCTGCCACTAATTTTCACACTATGTAGCGCCATCTTCATCCCGAAGTTTGGTGCTACATTCAGTCACTTACTCTAAGTAAGCTCCTTCATTACTCATCAAACTTCAGAATAAATCTAACACTAACTAAAGTGAAACCACTATTTAATCAATAGATATCTAGAACAAGTAACTCTATTTTAATTATTAAATGCAACTTAGTCGCATTTAATAAAGTTTCAGTTATAATCCCGCCATGAAAATTGAAGAACTGATCAAAGATAAAAATATCAAGCTTACTACTGCAAGAGTAAAGCTTTTAGAGATATTAAAAGAAGCAGAGAGACCTTTATGTTATGAAGAGATCAAAAATGATATCTCTATGGATAAAGCGACTTTTTATAGAAATATTTCCAAGTTTGAAGAAGAGGGGATCTTGAATGCCTTTGAATCTAATGATAAGAAAAGATACTTCGAAGTTAAACTAAAGCCTCATGCACACTTTGTTTGTGTAAAGTGTAATATTGTAGAGTGCATTAAAAATATTGATATCACATTACCAAATTATGAAATCAACAATGTGATTATCAATGGTACATGTCCAGCATGTTTAGCGTTAGTGTAATCTACGAGTAGTTTAACACTTTATTTAATTTAATCATACGAAAGGAGACAATCTATATGAAACTAAAACAGTCTGTTCAGTTACTACTTATTGCTCTTTTTGTATGGACATCTCAGAGTACAACAATTCACTTTCAGCATTATGAGCTGGAGGAGATCTCAGAATGTAACGTCTGTAATACATTCCAGAAAATGAAGCTTTATCAACACAATAGACATGTGGTTGTGATTAATGAGAATCTTGCTGTAAAAATAAGAAGACAAGTGGAAAAGGTTGTCGTTAAGTCAAGGTTTGACTATACAGATGTACCACAATTTAAGCAGATTGATATTGTGAAAAATTCACAATATACCGACAGATTCATAGCACTAGGGTTTAATGCTACTGCGCCTCCAGTATATTTTTTATAGTGAAAAATAATTCAACAAAAACCATTTTCAAAAATAAAAATATTAATAATTAAAGGACAATACACTATGAAAAAAATAGTATTAACAAGTATACTTTGTGCAGGATTTGCATACGGTGATATAGCACAACTTTTAGAAGAAGACAAAAGGACTTTTGACAGTTCAAAATATATTCCGGATATCTCGCTCATTACAGATTTCTCTTATGTAAATCGTAGTATAAACGACGACGAGTTGTCTCATCTCGGACTTCCTGGTATAGCACATGGTCTCTATGCAGAGCATGCACACGGTGGTAGTAACGAGGCTACATATAATGCAAATCAGGGATTTAATTTTAATTACGCGGAGCTGATCCTTTCAAGCAGTGTGGATCCATTTTTCAGTATGGATGCTACATTGCACTTCAGTGGAGAAGGTGTTGAAGTAGAGGAGGCTTATTTTACCTCGACAGCGCTGGGAAATGGACTAAGATTAAGAGGTGGTAAACTTCTCTCAAATTTTGGATATATGAATGCACAACATCATCACTATTGGGATTTTGGGGATATGCCACTCGTCTTTGAATCATTTTTGGGAACGCATGGAATCAACGAATTGGGTGCTCAGGCCCAATGGACAGCACCAACACCATTTTATCTCATGGCAGGGGTTGAGGTACTTCAAGGTGAAAATGAACAGATGTTTGGAAATGAGTCATATAAGGATGGTGAGGGTGAAGCAATTATAGAAGGTTCAACAGCACCATCTCTATACGTTGGATATGTAAAAACATCTTTTGATATTGATGATACTACCATTTTTGGTGGACTATCATACGCTCAAGGAGATTCAATGCTAGACCATAGTGACGACCATGAAGATCCTCATGTATTTAGTGGTGATAGCAAGCTTTATGGGGCTGATCTAGTAGTTCTTCACGCTATTGACTCATATAGCTCTATAAAATGGCAAACTGAGTGGTTAAGCAGAGAGATGGACGGCACGCAATATAATTTAGATCCTACTAATATCACAAGCATCCTAACATCTCCAAGTATAAACAAAAAACAGAGCGGACTCTATTCTCAACTGATCTATACACATGACAAGAATTGGAAAATGGGTGTGAGATATGATACAATTTATCAAAATGATATTACAGGTGGTGAAGAAAATGTACCTGATGATTTCAACAAGTACTCTGCAATGATCGAATACCATACAAGCGAATTTGCACGCTTTAGACTTCAATACAATCGTAATGAAGCAATGTACAATGAAGATGGTAGAAGACAAAGCCTTGATACGATTATGTTGCAGGCAAATATTGCTATCGGTGCGCATGCGGCACATTCTTTCTAAGATGAAAAAGATACTTTCTTTACTGACACTTCTCCCTTTGTCACTGTTGGCTCACCTCAATATTGCGGTGAGTTACCCTTATATTGGTGCTTTGACCAAAACGATAGGTGGAGATGATGTCACAGTAACGGTATTGGCAAAAGGAAATTGGGATCCTCATTTTATTATTCCTCGTCCATCCCTCATAAGCAAAATGAGAAATGCAGATGGACTGATAATGAATGGTGCCCAGCTTGAAATTGGTTGGCTTCCTCCTATCATAAATCGTGCAGGGAACCCTAAAACTATGCCTAATAGTAAAACGTTTTTAAACCTTTCGCACCATGCAAAGCTTATTAACAAGCCAAAAAGTGTAGATAGAAAACATGGTGATATACATCCCGATGGAAATCCACATTTTCATTTAAGTCCGAAAAATATTCTGATCCTGGCAAAGACGGTAGAGAAATATCTTAGTAATATAGACCAAGATAATAAAGATATTTATAAAAAGAACTATGCAAACTTTTCTAAAGTATGGAAGCAAAAAATGCTTTTTTGGAAGAAAAAAATGAAAGATAAAAAGGGCTTGAAAGTGATTCAGTTTCATGATAATCTAGCCTATTTCAATCGAGAGTACGGTCTTAATAATATAGGAACAATTGAGCCCCTACCAGGTATCCCTCCATCTTCAAGACATACGATTGAAATTATAAACCTTATTAAAAAAGAGAAGCCGTGTTGTATTTTACACGATGTCTATCACTCGACAAAAACAGCAGATTTTATAAGTCAAAAATCAGGTATCAAAGTCATTCTTATGCCACATGATATACAGTCACTTGAAAATATTGATAACTTAAGTGCTCTTTTCGATCACCTTACAAGCGCAATAAAATGATAGATATCTTACTTGTTCCTATTACTCTAGTTGTTGTGCTTGTGATGCTTCATGCCTATTTCGGTATGGAAATTTTAAAACGGGGGATTATCTTCACAGATCTGGCTATTGCCCAGTTTGCTGCGTTGGGTTCATCAATCAGCCTTGGTTATTTTCACGAGGAACACTTTTATATTCTGACACTGAGCTTTGCGTTGTTAAGTGCTTTTTTAATCGCTTTTGCATCAACAAGAAAGCTTCACTTAGAAGCATTTATAGGTATTCTTTATATTTTAGGTGCCAGTGGAATCATGATGGTACTCGCACATTCCTCAGAAGGAATGGAGCATTTCAAATCGCTTCTTGCAAGTGATATACTCTTCACGCCGCTTAATGATGTTTTGACAAGTATCATCATCTATACTCTTATAGCGATTATACTTTATTTTGTCTATCCCAAGTTAAGCGGATTTTTTAGGGAGCTTCTTTTCTTCTCACTTCTTGCAATTACGGTTACTTCTTCAGTTTCGCTTGCAGGCGTTTTTGTTGTTTTTGTATTTCTTATTGCACCACCCTTTGTTTCCATTTCACTAAACTTAAAAAGACCGTTACTTAGCAGTTTTATTTTTGGATGGTTTTTTAGTATTAGTGCAATTGTTATATCCTATTTTTATGATTTACCGACAGGTTATAGCATTGTCTTTATGGGTGCACTTTTAACTGCTTTTGTTGTGTTAATAGCATCAAAAAGTGAGTAGAAAAAAAAATATATAATTAACTAGATATAAATCATGAAGAGATGATTTTCAGGGGTACAGTACTTACATATAATCCCTAGAACATCCCTTCTTACTAGATTATCTTTTATAAATGAGTAGTGGTCATATTTTCTTTATTTGTTCACAAAAAACAATAAAGTAATTCTTTATGGGAATAATCCTATATGTATTTTTAGATACAATACATAAAAATAAACACATGGAAAATATTATGACATCAGCAGAAAAACTCAAAAACCTTTTAGAACTTGAAATTATTCCAGATTTGGAAGTAGCCATAGACGAACTATTTGCAGCCATTGACAAAGCAAAATCAGCTTCTAAAGAACAAAAAGAAGACTTGGAAGAGATGAGAGAGATGCGTACAGAGTGTTTTGCTATCATCGAAGAACTTGGCCGTGATGAGCTTGAAGAAGATGAGATAGAAGAACTTCTTGCTGAACTTATGGAGATGAAAACAGAGGAGTAGAAGCCTCTTTTTCTTCCGTTACTTTCTTACCTTTTCCCTTTCCTCCAACATTTTAAATATTTAATTAAGTCTATTTTTATCCTTTTTGAACTATAGTACACTTTCAACCTCTCGGGGAGCTTTGATCATTTATGGAAAACATATCTGATGCATAGCTGAGATAGCAAATTGCTTGACCCGTTGAACTTGAACTGGATAATACCAGCGTAAGGAAGAGACTTGTATATAATTTTTAATTATAAATAATATGCCTATAGGGCTCTTTTATTTATACCTACATTAATTTCTACATCTCTTCCCTAAATATATAATTTTAAGGGAAACATCATGACAAAACCATATAAAGACACATTAACAACATCAAATGAACTTTTAACAAGAGACCCATTTCCTGCGTCTAAAAAGATTTACCTCAAGGGTGAAATACATAAAGATATTCGTGTACCTGTACGTGAGATCACACTTTCTAATGACACAAAACTAGGTGTCTATGACACTTCAGGTCCCTATACCGACTCAACAGTTGATATCGATGTCGGAGAGGGAATCCCTGCTATTCGTAAAGAGTGGATAGCTGGTCGTGGTGATGTTGAAGAGTATAAAGGACGCATCATGGCTCCTGAAGACAACGGGTACACGACAGATGAACAACTTGACTTCGTAACTGCTGGAGCAACAGGACTGGTAAGAACACCTTTACGTGCCAAGAAAGATGAACATGGAAAGGGAAAAAACGTTTCCCAACTCTGGTATGCAAGACAAGGGATCATCACACCTGAGATGGAATTTATCGCTATTCGTGAGAGTCAAAACCTTGCGATGAAAGAAGAGTATCTTCAAGATAAAGAGCGTGAAACAAGACTTAAAGGTGAAAACTTTGGAGCAAATTTACCTGAAATGGTAACACCTGAATTTGTAAGAAAAGAAGTAGCTGAGGGTAGAGCGGTTATCCCTTGTAACATTAATCACCCCGAAGTTGAACCTATGATCATTGGGCGTAACTTTTTAGTGAAAGTAAATGCTAACATCGGTAACTCTGCTACGACTTCGAGCATCGCTGAAGAAGTGGAGAAAATGGTATGGTCTACACGTTGGGGTGGAGATACGGTTATGGATCTTTCAACAGGTAAAAACATTCACACAACACGTGACTGGATCTTACGTAACTCACCAGTGCCAATCGGTACCGTGCCAATCTACCAGGCACTTGAAAAAGTAAATGGAGTTGCAGAAGATCTGACTTGGGAAGTGTTTAGAGATACACTCATTGAGCAGGCAGAGCAGGGTGTGGATTATTTTACCATTCATGCAGGGCTTCTTTTACACCATGTACCAATGACAGCTAAAAGAGTGACAGGAATCGTTTCTCGTGGTGGAGCAATTATGGCAAAATGGATGATTCACCACCATAAAGAAAACTTCTTGAACACACACTTTGAAGATATCTGTGAAATTATGAAAACGTATGATGTGACTTTCTCACTGGGTGATGGTTTACGTCCAGGTTCTGGAGCGGATGCAAATGATGAGGCACAATTTGGTGAACTTGAAGAACTGGGAAGATTGACTAAAATAGCATGGAAGCATGATGTACAAACCATTATTGAAGGTCCAGGGCACGTTCCTATGCACATGATCAAAGCGAACATGGACAAACAACTAGAAGTATGTCATGAAGCACCATTCTATACACTTGGGCCCCTAACGACTGATATTGCTCCAGGGTATGACCACTTTACTTCAGGTATCGGTGCAGCTATGATCGGTTGGTATGGTTGTGCGATGCTTTGTTATGTGACACCAAAAGAACACCTTGGTCTTCCAAACAGAGATGATGTTAAAGAAGGACTTATCACGTATAAAATAGCAGCACATGCAGCAGACATTGCCAAAGGTCACCCAGGTGCAAGAGCAAGAGATGACGCGATGTCTTTGGCACGTTTTGAGTTTAGATGGGTAGATCAGTTTAATATTGGTCTTGACCCAGACAGAGCTAGAGAGTACCATGATGAAACGATGCCGATGGAAGCCGCAAAAGTGGCTCACTTCTGTTCAATGTGTGGACCCAAGTTCTGTTCTATGAAGATCTCTGCTGAGGTAAGAGAGTATGCAGACAACTTGGGAACGGATGTCGAAACTGCCAAACAACATGGAATGGATGCAATGTCTATGACTTTCCAGGAAATGGGTTCGGAAGTCTATGTTGAAGCAGATAAGATAGAAGAAAAGTAAAATAATGAATATAGGTATTGCAGGTGTTGGTTTAGTTGGTAGAGTGTTAGCACTTAATCTACTACAACGTGGGCACACAGTAACACTTTTTGATGAAGACACAGCCTATGGTGATAAAGCAGCAGGGATCACTGCTGCTGGTATGTTAGCTGTCTTTGCTGAGTTAGAGAGTGCAGAGTCTGTCATTTTTGATCATGGAAATCGCTCTATTGCGCTTTGGCCTAGTTTGTTAGAACAGATTGGTATTGCAGATGCATATCAGCAAGAGGGTAGTATCATTACCGCACATCCTCAAGATTATAATGAGTTAGATCATTTTATAGATACATTAAAGTCCAAGGTAGAAGAAGCTTCAAAAATAGAACTTTTAGATAGAGCTGCACTCAAAGAACTTGAACCAGATTTAGATCAACATGCTAAAGCTTTCTTTATACCACATGAAGGACAGGTGGATGCACAGCGTTTTATGAAAGCCTCAAGTGATTATTTGCTTGTACATCCAAACGTTACGTGGCATGAAGAGAGTAAAGTGACCCATGTCTTAGATGGCACTATGACAGTAGGGGATGAGAGTAAAACATTTGATTGGGTATTTGATGCAAGAGGACTTGGTGCTCAAGAGGAAATGGATGATTTACGTGGTGTACGTGGAGAGGTGTTTTGGCTTGATGCACCTGAGGTAAATATCACCAGACCTACACGCATGTTACACCCACGCTACAAAATCTACATTGTGCCACGGGCCAATAACAGGTACGTTATCGGTGCGACTGAGATAGAGAGTGAAGATAAAAGTCCTATGTCTGTACGTTCAAGTTTAGAGTTACTTTCAGCAGTCTATAGTATGCACTCAGGATTTGCAGAAGCACGTATTGTCAACATGCTTACAAATTGTCGTCCGACACTCAGAGATAATTTACCAAAAATTGAACATGGTACAAAGATGACACGTATTAACGGGTTGTATCGACATGGCTATCTATTGGCACCTGCAGTGGTAGAAGAAGCGTTAAATGGAGGGGTGCATAAATGATAAAAGTATCAGTAAATGGCGAACTAAGAGAGCTTGAAAAAAATTTGAATGTAAGTCAAATGATAGAAGCACTTGAATATAAAGTGAAAGGTTTTGCTGTAGCAGTCAACACTACTTTTGTACCCATTGCCAAGTATGACAAGACAATTATAAAAGAGGGAGACACCATAGATATTTTGGCTCCCGTACAAGGTGGATAAAATGACGAAACACTTAGAATCGAATGATGATACATGGGAAATTGGTGGAAAAACATTAAACAGTAGACTGCTTATAGGTTCTGCACTCTATCCAAGTCCAGCCAACATGGAAGATGCTATTAAAATTTCAGGTGCCCAAATTGTTACGGTATCTTTGAGACGACAAGCAGCTGGTGAAGGTGGGGGTAACCCATTTTGGGACATTATAAAATCATTAGGCATAGAAGTATTACCCAATACAGCAGGTTCACACTCTGCCAAAGAGGCTATTACTACAGCACAGATGGCTAGAGAAATTTTTGGTACAAACTGGGTAAAACTTGAAGTCATAGGTGATCAGTACAATTTACAACCGGATCCATTTGAAACAGTGAAAGCCGCTGAAGTTCTCATAAAAGAAGGTTTTGAAGTTTTCCCTTATACAACAGATGATCTGGTGGTTGCAAAACGTTTGGCAGACGTAGGATGTAAGATCATCATGCCTTGGGGATCAATGATAGGCTCAGGAAAAGGACTGATGAATCCTGACAATCTTCTAGCCATACGTAAGCAGTTTCCAGATTTACAGTTAGTTGTTGATGCTGGGATTGGAAAACCATCTCATGCCACGAAGGCTATGGAACTTGGGTATGACGGTGTACTTTTAAATTCTGCCATTGCTTTAGCACAAGACCCTGTTAAAATGGCAGATGCCTTTAGAGTAGCAGTTGAAGCAGGGCGATTGGGCTATGAAGCAGGGGTGATGAAAGAACGTGAATTTGCTTCTCCCTCTACACCTACTGTCGGTACGCCTTTTTGGCATCAATTCAATTAAGTAGGAGTAAAATACTCCTACTTAAGCATAATCAAAACTAATTTCTTGTATAACCTCATTATCAATCTCTCGGGGTGCTAAATATCTTCAATGATATATAGCTGAGATAGTGTAAAAGCTTGACCCGTCGAACTTGAACTGGATAATACCAGCGTAGGGAAGAGAATCGTACATAATCTACTTTGATACATAATGTATCACTTTTATCTACTTCTCCTCTCTTAATACATATATTATTTTAAGGGAAATAAAATGAAAACCAAAATTTTAACCGGTTCGATCATCGCAACTTATGCATTATTGAACGCACCTGCATTTGCAGAAGAAACAACGCTTGATCCTATCACCGTCAGTGCTGACTTCAGGGAACAAAATTTATCAAAGACTGCAAGTAGTGTGACCATTATGGGAGAGGATAAACTCTATGATAAAGCATCTCAGGCTTTTACTGAAATTGTAGGAAGTGCAGCAAATGTGAATTTTTCTGCAGGTGGCTCTAAGTCAAAATATATTCAGATTAGAGGTATGGGAGAAAGAGGACAGTTTGAAACACCGATCAATCCTACTGTAGGACTCATGGTTGATGGGATCGATTTTTCTAATGCCACTTTGGGTACTTCACTGTTTGATGTAAAACAAATAGAAGTATTAAGAGGGCCTCAGGGTACGACCTTTGGTGCAAATGCCTTGGCTGGTGTAGTAACAGTGGAGAGTAATGAACCGACCAAAGAGACAGAAGGTCATCTAGAGGCAACTGTAGGTAACTATAATACAAGAGCCTTTGGGGCAGCTATGGGTGGAACACTTATCGAAGATACTTTATTAGGTAGATTTTCTATCTATAAAAATGACAGTGATGGGTTTATTACAAATAGTTACTTAAATAGAGATGATACGAATGGGTTGGATGAACTCACTGCAAAAGCGAAATTAAAGTGGTTGGTTTCAGATAATCATACCATAGATTTTACGTTGATGCATATTGACAATGATAATGGATATGATGCATTTAATAGAAATAATACTAGAACAACTGAATCAGATGAACCAGGAAAAGATGCACAAAAAACAAATGCATTTTCTTTGAAGTCAATCTATCAAATTAATCCTGCATTTCATGTAGAAAGCAGAGTAAGTTATAGTAAGTCAGATATTGAATACTCATTTGATGAAGATTGGACGTATACAGGTGAGTCTTATGACTCATTTGATCAGTACCTAAGAGAGAAAAAGCAAATAGATTTAGATGTAAGACTTGTATCTGATGAAGAGGGTAAGATATTTAATCAAACAACTGCTTGGACACTTGGTGCATATTATAAAAAGTATGAGAGTGATTTGGTAAGAAATAATACTTATTTCTATGGTGTGCCATTCTTAAGTGATTACTCAGGTGAGAGTAAAGCGATTTACGGTCAATTGGATACTTCAATCAATGAAAAACTCAAGTTAGTTTCGGGATTACGTATAGAGCAGTGGGAAACAAAATATCAAGATTCTGATAATACTTCTTATAATGATACTGAAGATCTTGTAGGTGGTAAAATAGGCCTAGAATATCAAGCAAATGTATCTCAACTTCTTTATGTTACCTTATCACGTGGTTATAAGCCAGGAGGCTTTAATCCTGTTACAGATACAAGTGGTCTTCCAAAGCAGTATGAAACAGAATCTTTATGGAATGTCGATTTAGGTATAAATGGAACATATATAGATGGAAAATTAACAAATAGAACAAATCTATTTTATGGAAAAAGAAAAGACCAGCAAGTGGGAACTTCTTATGTAACAGAGAGTTGGAAATATACGGACTATATTACGAATGCAGAAAAGGGCACTTATTATGGACTTGAAACAGAATTTAATTACCGTCCAAATGATGAGATTTTATTTAATGCAAGTTTAGGACTCCTAAATGCAGAATTTGATAGCTTTTATAACCCTGTTGATGATGTCTCAAAAGATGGTAGAACTCCTGCACAGTCACCTGAATATCAATATAATATCGGTATGAATTATATGTTAAGTGCGAACTGGAACTTTAAGACCAATATAGAAGGAAGAGGAAGCTACTATTTCTCTAATTCACATGATGAGAAATCAGATGCATATACACTGCTTCATGCAAGTATGGAATATGTGACTGGTAATTGGAGTGCAATACTCTGGGGAAGAAATCTTGGCGATGCAGATTATCAAACCAGAGGATATTATTTTGATAACTTTGGTACAGGCGAGGCACTTTACACTCAACAGGGAGATCCAAGAACATTTGGTTTAACTGTATCATACGACTTTTAACAAGGATTAATAGATGGAAATCTCTGTAGACATCAGTATGTATCCGCTTCAAAAAGAATTTGAAGCACCTATATTGGCTTTTATTGCCGAGCTTGAAAAAGAGCAAAGTGTTGAGGTCGTTCGTAATGAACTCAGCACTCAGGTTCATGGTGATTATAATGTGATCATGGCACTCTTGGAAAAAGAGATGTTTTCAGTATTTACAGAGATTCCAGATTCTATTTTTGTGCTGAAATTTGTAGGTAATAATAGACAAGGTATTTATGGGATATAATCTTTTATGATTAAAATACTATACACACTCCTGCTTTTTACAGTCATTACACTTGGTAATGAAAAACCCACACTCACTATCTACACCTATGATGCTTTTGCTGTCTCTTGGGGTCCTGGCCCTAAGATAAAAGAAGCATTTGAAAAAGAATATAACTGCAATGTCAAGTTCGTAGGCATGTCCAGTTCCATAGGGGCGTTGAGAAAAATTCAACTTGAAGGTAAAAATACCAAGGCAGATATTTTACTTGGACTAGATACCAACATCGCACAAGCTGCCAATAAAACCGGACTTTTTGCAGCACATGATATGAATACTTCCAATTTAGACTTACCTATTGCATATACAGATGATTATTTTGTACCGTATGATTACAGTTATGTCGCTTTTGTGTATGATACGAATAAGGTGAAAAATCCACCATTGTCATTTGAAGCACTGGCTTCCATGCCAGAAGATTTTAAAATCGTCATCCAAGATCCTCGCTCATCCACACCTGGGCTTAGTTTGCTTTTATGGGTCAAAGAGATCTATAAAGAGAAGGCAGGGGAGTATTGGAAAAGACTCTCTCCTCATATATTGACTATCACTAAAGGATGGTCTGAGGCTTATGGTTTGTTTTTAAAAGGTGAGGCAGATATGGTCTTGTCTTATACGACTTCTCCTGCTTATCACATCATAGATGAAAACAGAACGAACTTTAAAACGGCACATTTTCAAGAGGGACATTATGGACAGATAGAAGTTGCAGCGATGCTTAAGTCTTCTAAAAACAAAGATCTAGCGAAGAAGTTTTTACAGTTTATGCATAGTGAAACATTTGCAGACATCATTCCCACTGGTAACTGGGCATACCCTGTTGTAAAAACGAAACAAGGTTTACCTAAAGCCTTCGAGACACTTACTCAGCCAGCTAAAATGATTTTACTTGATGGTAAAACAGTTGAAGCGCATAGAAAAGAAATCATCAACGAATGGCTTAAAGCACTGGTAATATAAAGATGTTACAAGATGTCAAAAGATTGAAATATTCACTGCTACCTGGAGGGTTTGTCTCTCTCTTATTGCTAGGGTTTGCTTTTTTATTATTTTTTATACTTTTT
>JAGSGJ010000075.1 GCA_023955225.1 Sulfurovum sp. | reverse complement strand
TACTCAGAAAATTGAAGAGGATATTCCGCAAAATATACCGGTTTCTGAAAAATTACCAGAAAAGATAGACTCTAAAACTGGATTCTCCAGTATCAAGGCCATAATCGAAACCCTCCCTCAACCATATGCCCAAGCCCTTATTATGACAGAATTTGAAGGGCTTACCCAAAAGGAACTCGCACAAAGGCTTGAAATTTCCGTTTCAGGAGCAAAGTCTCGTGTTCAGCGCGCTCGCAAAATGTTAAAAACTAAACTTGATGAAGAGGTTGCTGCCAGAAATGTAAAAGACGAAGTCAGTCTTGACAGACCTGACCCCATCATGATTGCCAAGTCATATAATGAAGAATATGCGGCTTTAGTCTGTGCTCTTTTTGCTTATGGCAAGGTTGAAAATATTATTAAGCTCTTAAAGTCTTTTGATATGTCACTCATAGAAGCAGATGAAAAAGAGATACGAGAATGTCTTAGCTCACATTATTACCGTTTTCAAAATTCTGAAGATATTATCCAGTTTTTTATCACACTCTCAAAGCTCAAAAAAGAAGTTTCGTTAAATGAACTTTTTTTACAAGGCTATCAGGAAAACTCTGATGTGATAGAAGGTATCAACACAGTTTTAGAAAAGATGTATTCACTCAATGATTATAAAAGTCGAGGCTACAGCTTCTTACTTGGCAAGGTGACGACAAAGCGTAAGGGTGCTGGCGCACTAAAGCGTTGGAATATGTACCTTCGTTGGATGGTACGTCATGATGAGATAGATATGGGACTGTGGAGCGGAGTAGATACGAAAGATCTGCTATTGCCTCTTGATACGCATACTTTTTCAATGGGACATAAACTGGGCTTGCTCAAACGAAAGACCTATGACCTTGAAGCGGCATGTGAGATAACAGCAAAATTAAGCAGTTTTGACAAACTTGATCCAATCAAATATGACTTTGCCTTGTATCGTTTAGGTCAGGAATCTTAAGAAAGTTCTAATAAACTTAATTTATAATATATTCTAATGATACTGGGTGTCTTTTTAAGAGCTACGTGGTATAGTTTTTATAAATATAAGGAGTAGCATGAGACTTAGTGACAAAATTGCTTTTATGCCATTACGCTACTCTATGCCTATTATAGGCTTACTCATTATTATGGCTACTAGCAGCTACTCATACTTCCATTTAAAAGACGAACTTAAAGAGAGTGTCATACATGACATTACCCAGCATGTAAGAGGTAAGTTTACACTCATCAATCAAAACCTTATCAATGCCATCGATTTAGGCCTTACTCGAGAACAAATTTTTAAAACACAGCATATGTTTAAAAGTAAAAAAGGCAAGGTGATGGGATACATCAAAAATGATGCCCAGATACAGATTCTTTCGGGTGAGAGTATTGATGAAACATTTGATAAATATCTTTCACTTGATTTTAAAGTTCAAGATGATTTTTTTATTAAACCTACTGAAGAGCTTTGTAACGTTGACAAACCTGAATATGTTTTATGGGCCAACAATGATGTCTTTTATATGTTTAGACCTATAGGGGAAAAGTGTAAAGAAGGCATACATTTTTTACGTTATTCAGTCAAAAATGAACGTGAAGAACATCTAAATCAAATGCTTCAAGTTATTCTTTTTGACACATTACTTCTTTTAAGTCTGATGATCGGGTTGGCTCTATTTAGTACGTATTATCTCAATGACAGGCTTTCTCGTTTAATCTCATTAATGACAGGGTATAGACAAGATATTAAAGGCTCTCAAGAAGTCATTGCCGGAAACGATGAAATTAGCATGATTTCTAAGGCTTTTTCTTCTATATCTCATCGTATGACAGCAGTGTTAAACGATATGTACGCCTTTGTGGCAGTCTTGGACTTGAATGGCTATGTCCTTTTTGTTAATAACTCGCCCTTGAAAATATCAAACCTTGAGCTATCTGATGTTAAAGATAAAAAATTAAGTGAAGCGTATTGGTGGGAATATGACAAAGAAGCAAAAGAAGAAATAGAAAGATTAATAGAGGCCACGTTAGATGGTAAAAGTATTAATAAAGAGATTCAAATTCAAATTTCTGATGGAAGTCTGATT
>JAGSGJ010000070.1 GCA_023955225.1 Sulfurovum sp. | reverse complement strand
TTAGTGATGAGGTTAAGGCTGTAGTTGATCTTAAAAAAGCGCAGATAGACGAGGGCGTTAAGTACCTTAATGAACAAGAATGTACACCCAATAAAGAGTTTCTTGAATTCTTAGAAAGTATAGATGAACTTCATATTACAGATAAGACACTTGCTATCAATATAGCAGCGAGAAAAAGTTTTACCCTAGAAAAACTTCTTAAACTTGAGCCACGTATTGGACAGTTTGATGAGTATGTACAAAACCAAATTATGATTGATGCGAAATACGCACGTTATATTGAGAAACAACTGCAAGATATTAATAAGATGAAGAAGCAGTTGAAGATGAAGGTACCCGAAGGCTTTGACTTTAAAATTGTGAAGGGTCTTAGTAACGAGATGGTGGAGAAGTTTGAAAAATTTAACCCACCAACACTTCAAGCTGCCTCACAAATCTCTGGTGTAACGCCAGCAGCGATTGAGATTTTACAGATATATATCAAGATGGGTGCAAAAAATAAACAAGTGTAATTTCAATACTTTTCATTCAGTTTTAGAATAAAAACTATGAGGATAGGTGCTGAAAATCAGCTCTCCTTCCATAGTAAATGTGTCCTGAGAGTTTTTATTTAATTTCCCAGGTGTCCCCAGAGTAAAGGAGCTTGTTAAAGTCTCCATCTCCTTTTTTTGTCTTTACTTCAGTGATTTGATCAGTCACTTGATCATTATAAATGACATCCTTAACAGCGTATATAACACCATATAACTTAGGCATCTTCGGGTTCATATCCATGGCGACAAGCAGCGATGCAAGCACCTCATTTGTTTTATCATGAATAAGACAGTCTGCCTGAGTGTATTTGTCTCCAAGGACGACGACCTTTAATGTAAGATTATCAAGAATAATTCCTTTTTCAACCTCACCACCAAAGGTCATTGGCTCTTTATGCGTTAGCATAAGAGAATGGTCATTTCGACTCTTTTTATTTGTATACTCATCGTGACAGCCATCATTGAAGATAACACAGTTTTGAAGGATTTCAACAAAAGATGTTCCTCTATGTTCCTCTGCTTCAAGCATGATGGTTTGCATGTGCTTTGAATCAGCATCCAAGGTACGTGCGATAAATGTTGCACTAGCTCCAAAAGCAAGCTTGGCCGGACTAAAAGGTCTATCTAAAGAGCCATAAGGTGTAGATTTTGTTATCTTACCCTGTTTTGTCGTGGGAGAGTACTGTCCTTTTGTTAAGCCATAGGTTTCATTGTTGAACAAAACAATATTCATATCAATATTTCTTCTAATCGCATGAATAAGATGATTACCACCGATGGACAGACTATCTCCATCACCAGTGATAACCCACACACTCAAATCCGGGTTGGCAGTCTTGACACCGGAGGCAACGGCAGTCGCTCTACCGTGAATGGTGTGGTATCCGTATGTGTTCAGATAATAGGGAAAGCGTGAAGAGCAACCAATGCCTGAAACAAAAACGATATCTTCTTTTTTTCTACCTATCTTACTCAAGGCAGTTTGTATGGCTGAAAGGATGGCATAGTCTCCGCATCCTGGACACCATTTTACTTCTTGGTCACTAACAAAGTCTTTTTTTGTATATTCTGAATTGTTGTTCTCAGTCATTTTGAGTCTCCTCTAAGGCATTGGTAAAAGCTTTTTTAAGCTCTGAGATCTTGAAAGGCAACCCTTCAACCTTGTGATATGAAATGGCATTACAAGCAAACTTTGCATTAATAACATGCACCATCTGTCCCATATTGAGTTCAGGAACAATAACTTTCTTAAAACCCTTGATGACATCACCGACATTATGCGGCATCGGATTGATATAACGTAAGTGCATAAGAGAAACTTTTTTCCCTTCTTTTTGCAGTGCTCTCACTGCCATTTCCACCGAGCCATATGTCCCACCCCATGAGATGATAAGCAGCTCACCACTCTCATCTCCCTCAACTTCTTGTAAGGGTATGTAATCAGCTACTTTAGCTACTTTTTCTTCTCGGACAGTACACATTTTTTGATGATTAGCCGGGTCATACGATACATTACCCGTATCAAAGTCCTTTTCCAACCCACCTATCCTGTGCTCTAGTCCAGCCATTCCAGGTATGGCCCAGTCTCTCACAAGCGTTTGAGAATCTCTTTTTATCCAGCTCCAGTTTTGTGTATCCATCTGTGTTGGGTCTAACATCTTGTGTTTGATGTTAGCGTAATGCGTATCGATGTCTGGAATCTTCCACGGTTCGGTACCATTGGCTACATAACCATCAGTTAGAAGCATAACGGGTGTCATGTGCTCGAGTGCTAAACGACTTGCTTCATATGCCATATGGAAACAGTCGTTAGGTCGAGAAGCTGCTACGATAATTAGTGGAGAGTCACCATTTCTTCCGTAGAGTGCTTGATAAAGGTCTGATTGTTCCGTTTTAGTTGGAAGGCCAGTGGAAGGGCCTCCACGCTGAACATTAACGATAACAAGAGGCATCTCATA
>JAGSGJ010000007.1 GCA_023955225.1 Sulfurovum sp. | reverse complement strand
GTTCAGATGGATATAGAAGAGAAAATACTTCATCCTAATATATTAGAATATCAAAAGAAACATTAAATCATTTTTGATAGTATTATTATCAAATACTAACTTGTTTTAATCGTCTTTATGACGTGGTAGAGAATAGGAATGGAACTTCAACTTCTGCAGGACTAAACCCACTTTTTGTATCCTTGACATTCAGTTGTGTCATTTGGGGTGCTTGCCATTTTTTTTGCACTAGCATATTTGAAATTATAGTCTCATTGTCATCAATATGTTTCATTCTGTTCCTATGTAGAATATAATACTTTATAGGTGTATCAAAAGTAATAATTAATTTTTTAAAACGAGAGTATAACATAAAATTATTATATAAAATCTAAGTTTGGATTTAAGTGTATTTTAGCTAGTTTAAGAGATATTTAAATTAATAAATGTTATTTTCTGGAAGAAGGATATTTAATTTTATGAATAAAAATGCTTTTAGAAAAAAACAATGGAATACACCAACATTATTAATGTTAAGTGTGGAGAAGACAAAATCGGGTCTAACATACAATAAAAATGAACATAAATTTGGTACTCACGGCCCTACAACAAGTTAAAATATTCATCTCCTCCCTATAGCTACATTGTATTGTTTATATATGCTATAATTCTACTTAAAAAGAACAACAATGAATCTCAATCAAAAAATTACATTCGCAGACACAGTCTTCGCTCAAGAAGTGGACGGAGAAATGGTACTTCTCGACATGGAGAGTGAAAACTACTTTGGCCTTGATGAAGTAGGAACTTCTATCTGGCAGGCGATGCAGGAGAAGGAAACGTTACAAGAGGTTTTTGGCATCTTGATGGAACAGTATGAAGTCGATGCTGAAGTGTTGGAAAAAGATCTTTCTGACTTTGTAGATAAGTTACTTGAGAGTGGACTGGTAGAGGTAAAATCAAATTGAACCTATCACAATATTTAGATGCTGAAAAGATAGTATTGGCAAGTGAGATCATTGTAAAGTTGGAAAACTTTGCATCACTTTTGAATGAATGGAATCAGATCCATAATCTTACCGGTGCTAAAACAGTAGATGCTATCTATGTGAATATTGTGGATTCTCTTTTCCCTTTGACTTTTATAGAGAAACCAAAAACACTTTTAGATGTAGGTACAGGTGCAGGCTTTCCAGGACTTGTACTTGCTATAGCCTTACCAGAGACTAAGGTAGTACTTGCAGAACCACTCAAAAAACGAGTTTCTTTTTTAAAATATGCAGCCATAGACTTGGAACTCTCCAATGTCAGTGTAGAAGCTAAAAGAGTGGAAGCTGTCGAGCATGAAGCGTTTGATCTTATAACTTCACGTGCGGTGACCAATACCAAACTGCTTTTAGATCTGACTAGCAAAATAAGTGATGCACATACAGAGTATCTTTTCTATAAAGGGTCTCGTGTATTTGATGAGATCGAAGATGTACAACATCAGTTAAAATATGATATAGTACAAAAAAATCAACGAAATTATTTATATATTAAGGGACAAAATTGATTTTAAAACTACTAATTTTTGCTGCAGCAGGACTGCTTATTTACAAATTTTTTGGAGGGAAGTTCCCTGCATTTGGGAAAAGCCCACATGAAAAAAAGTTAGATGATGATACACTTGTGGAATGTACAAAATGTCATACCTATGTCACTGTGAAAGAGAGTATCATTGTAGGCGGTAAGTATTACTGTTCTACTGAATGTACACCATAAATACTAAAGGAATAATCATGATAATTATCGGACACCCGTGGATAAAAAGTAATCGTTTTTTTAAAGTTTTTTCTATTAAAGGCATTGAGAAGAGTCAAGCTGATGACATCATCTTACTTGAACCTTTGGTTGATTCGCACACATACGCACAACATTGCCAAGCCAATAACATCCCTTTTTCAGTCGTCGTAAATACACTAGATGATGCACTCTTCGCCAATGCTTTAGGTGCAAAATACATCATCTGTGAAGAAGATGATGCTTTGATGATCCACCCTATAGCACAAGAGTATCTTTTTGATACACGTATCTTGGTTCTCATACATAGTGAGAAAGAGATAAGTAAAATAGCCAGAGGTGGCGTGGATGGTGTGATCTTTGCAGATGCTATCTATTAGGCATCTATGAAGGCTGACATCCAACGTTATACCCTTACCTATATACTGATAGCATCCAGTTCTGTAGTCTATCTTTTTTCTGCACTGTTGAGTCAAAGTCTTATAGATATGGATATGCGGACCCTTGTAGACATGGGTGCACTGTTTGGTCCACTGACCGTGCTGAAGGGTGAGTGGTGGAGACTACTGACTGCGATGTTCTTACATGGTGGTATGACCCATCTTCTGATGAATATGTTTTCTCTTTATCTCATAGGGCGTGGTGCAGAGATGTACTTTGACACGAAGTCTTACTTAAGCATCTACTTCTTCTCTGGGATTATTGGTGGACTTGTATCACTCTATATGCATCCTGTCTCTGTGGGTGTGGGTGCATCTGGGGCTATCTTTGGTATTTTTGGTGCATTGGCAGGGTTCTTCCTGGCACATAGAGAAAAGATAGCCTCACACTCTAAAGCGTTCATGAAAGACTTTGGTATCATCATCGCGATTAACCTTGTGATAGGACTTTCTATACCTTCCATTGATGTCAGTGCCCATATAGGCGGTCTTATAGTAGGCTTTATAGGTGGATTTGTACTCTCTAAAGATCCAAAATGGATATGGACCTATAGTGCTGCAATGGTACTGGTCATCATGGCTATCGTTTCATACCTTCCTGATCATTATGCTCAGATATTGTCTTAGATTTTTAATCCTTTCACTTTTTCTTGTAGGGTGTGTGGTCACAGCACCTTCTGTATCACAAGCCAAAGTGACAGAACTCTCACTTCTTTTTCATTCATTGGGTAGCACTATTCCTCAAAGTGAAGCAATGCAGCTTTCCAAAGATATTTTCCATAAAACACAGAAACTGACAGAAGAGTTTGAACTTACTTCTCCACCTGTATTTCACAACTTTTTAGTGACTGTGGGCGTACGTGAAAAAGGACTTTGTTATCACTGGAGTGATGCTTTATATGCCTATCTCTCCCAGAAACACTATGCCTCTTTTGAATTTCATTTGGTGGGTGCGAATATAGGGGAATATTTTTATGAACATAATGCTTTGGTGGTAGTTACCAAGGGCGGGAAAGTGGAAGAGGGCATCATCATAGACCCGTGGAGAGATTCGGGGGAGCTTTATTTTTCTAAAGTAAAGGATGACTCGGCGTATACATGGACACACAGATCAAAGAGAGGTTGCCGTTAATTTTTATTCGGCAAGAGGTTCCTCTCCCATGCCTGCTTCACGTAACTCGGCCTCTTCTGCTGCGAGAGCTTCTTTCTCTGCTTCAGAAAGTACCTCTTCAGGTTCAACTTCTTCTTGTACTTCTTCCGTTACTTCAGTTTGGATCTCTTGTTCCTCGGTGACTTCTGTAGATTCTGCCTCTTCAGGGGCTTCATTCTCTTGCACTTCCTGTATTTCTACATTGGCGTCTTTGGGGATTATCTCTTCTTCTGCTATGGCTGTAGTGTGAAGGAGTAGAAAAAAAGAGAATAAGATGCTCAAAAATAGTTTAGACATAAGGAACCTTTATAAATTTTTATAAAATAGTTTACATCATTTTTGATAAAATTGCAACTGTTTCTCATGTCTTATATTAGTATAAAGGCAAATAAATTTTGTCTAGAAGTTCTTCATATTCACTTTTGGCATCAGAGTCTATAGTGATGCCTCCGCCACTTTTGTAAAAGAATGTGCCATTTTCTTTTTCGATGAAACGGATCATTACCCCGGAACGGAGGGACTCCCCATCAAAAACACCAAACACGCCTGTATAAAATTTTCTATCAAAATTCTCTACATGCTTAATGATATTTACCGTACTCTTTTTAGGTGTCCCAGAGATGGAACCTGCGGGAAGTATTTGACTAAGAAGTGTGCCCAAGTTATCTTTCCAGTCAGTAGGAAGGGTTGCTGTGATCTTGGAACTCACTTGCAGGAGTTCTTTTTCACCCGCTTTGATCTTCTCGACATAACGAAACTTCTCTACTTTAACGTCTGAACCGATGATCCCCAGGTCATTACGCATAAGGTCTACTATCATGACATGTTCTGCCATCTCTTTTTGATCAGCCAAGATCGTCTCTTTTGCATCAGGAAGGTTGGCATTTATGGTCCCCTTCATAGGGTATGTGGCTATGGTATTCTCTTCTATCTCTACAAAACGCTCTGGAGAGAAGCAGATAAACTCATCTTTAAAATAGAGTTTAAATTTGGCTTTGGCATAGATGAAAACGTCTTTGAGTGTGAGGTTCGTCTCTACAGGTGTTCTAAATGTGAGATTAAGTAAATAGGTATTACCGGAACGTATCTCCTCGAGTACTTCACCCAGTACTTTTTTATAGGTGTTGAAATCAACAGGAGATTTGGAGAAGGTAAACGCTTCTGTACGTTTTTTCACAGGGTAGTTACGCCAATCTTCTAATTTATAGAAAATGTCATCATCTAAGTCATCAAGCGGCTTGGCAAATATTTTCTCACCATCAAAAGAGCTAATAAAAAGAAAAGGGGTACGTGCACGTGAAAGTTTGTCTATTTCCTCAAAACCTTCTTTTTTATCTAGCCATTGCATCACTTCTTTACGAATCCAAAAGAAGAAGTTTCAAAATAGCCATCCGCATATAGACACCATTTTTGACCTGCTCAAGCACTTTACATCGTTCATCTTCAAGCATGGCATCAGAGATATCTATATTTCTCATTACCGGACCAGGGTGAAGCACTAAAATGTCTCTGTCTGCTAAACGCTTATGATCGATACAGTAATGTTTTGCATACTCATCATAATTATCGAAAATAGGGGAAGCATGACGTTCCAATTGTGCTCTCAGAGACATAATCACATCTATGTTCTCCAGGACATCTTCGAGTTTTTCATATTGAGGCAGATCACTCTGGGGCATAAATGGTTTGGGTGCAACTAAAATGACATTCATCCCCATACGTGTAAGCAGACGAATACCGGAGCTAGCCACACGTGAACTTACGATATCACCCACAATGGCAATGGTTTTACCTTGAATGTTTCCATTAAAATGCTCGACCATGGTAAAAAGATCGAGGAGTGCTTGTGTAGGGTGTGCATAGCTACCTGCACCAGCGTTGATGACAGAGGTCATCTGCATATCGGCTAAGATTCCTGGTGCATCATTTTCAGAGTGACGGATGATCACCCCATCTGGTTCCATTGCACAAAGGTTTGCAAAGGTGTCTTCGAGAGATTCACCTTTTTTAGTAGAACTTTTACCGGGGTCAAGGTGTACGACTGCAGCGCCAAGTCTCTTGGCTGCCACTTCAAAAGAACTTCGTGTGCGTGTTGATGCTTCAAAGAAAAGGGTCATAAGTAGTTTGTCTCTCAACAGCTGAGGGGGACGTTGTTGTTTGAAAGTTTTGGCATCATGAAGTAGTTGTTGTATTTGTGTGTCAGCTAAGTTATTTGTATCTACCAGATGTTGCATATTCGCCCTTGTGGATTTAATTTGTAATTAGAATTCTCAGAAAACCCATTATGAACGCCTAGGGTATTTTGAGAATTCTATTATAGCTAATAGGTGCTAATAAACCTGTTTATTCCTTTTTCAACACTCCACCACTCAGGGAAGACTTCATCATAAAAAGGCTGTGTGACTTCAGAAAAAGTCTCCTTGTCTTCAAATAGATTTACACACCACTCAAACTCAATATTCTGCGATTTTAACGCTTCCATGGAAAGCAAAGTATCATTGATACATCCTAGTCGGCTAGGGGTGACTAAAAGGACTTTTGCTTCCAGTTTTTTAGCCAGATCTATCATCATGAAATCTTTTGTGACAGGTACCATAAGACCACCGGCACCTTCGACTAAAAGTATGTCACAGAGTTGTGAGAGTTCTTGGTATTTTTCAAGGATCTTCTCTATGACTATCTCTTTGTGTATATCTGCACAAAAAGGAGCTGCAGGGAGGGGAAAGGTATAGGCTGTAATGTCACTTTCTGTGAGATCTTTAAACTTCTCATTTACCTTTTGGCAAGCTTTTAAGAGTAAACTGGCATCATGTGCTATAGTGCTTACACCTGTTTCGATAGGTTTAAATGCACCCACAGACAAACCTTTGCAAGCAAAGGCTTCAATGAGTTGAACAGTGGTATGGGTTTTCCCCACGTTAGTGTTGGTTGCAGTGATGAAAAGTGATTGCACTTGCATTTCTCCGTTTTTTTAGTATAATAGTATAGAATAATTTATGAGGATTTTAACATAATATGCCAAAGTTTGAAGAAGAGTTAGAGCTAGAATTAGAGTTACACGAACCAAAGATGTTCAAAGTGTTACTTCATAATGATGATTATACGAGTATGGATTTTGTCGTGGAGGTACTTACGAGTATTTTCCATAAGACACATGCACAAGCAGAACAGATCATGTTGCAGATACATGAAAAAGACAAAGCCATATGCGGTGTCTACAGCTTTGAAATAGCACAAACCAAAGCACAGCAGGTCAAGCAACGTGCCAAAGATAATGAGTTTCCATTACTCGCAACCATTGAAGAGGATAGTTGATATGATTAGTATTGCACTGAACGATGTATTTAAACAAGCTGTAGGGTACGCTAAAGAGAACAGACATGAATACTTAACAGTAGAGCATGTATTTTTGTCGATAGTGAAAAGTGTAGCAGGAGAAGAGATACTTTCTATACTGGATGCCGACCTTAAAATTCTGGAGTCAGGTATCACTGAGCATATCACAAAGACCATCCCCTCACTGAAAGAAGCGGTAGAACCATTTGAGACAGTAGCACTGTCTCGTGCTATCAATGACATGATGACGCACATCCATAGTTCTGGAAGAACAGAAGCCAGCATTGGTGATATGATAGCAGCGATCTTTATGCAAGAACATTCGTATGCGGTGTATTTGATGAAAAAAGAGGGTATTACACGTGTAGATGTACTTGAGGTTATCTCTCATCGGTACGATAAAGTAGGCAACACTACAGAAGAGCAGAAAGAAGAACAAACTCTTTTAGCCCAGTTTACCATGGAGCTAGTATCACTGGCCAAGACGGGAAAAATAGACCCGGTAGTAGGGCGTATAGATGAGATAGAACGTGTCATGCAAACGCTCTGTAGACGTAAGAAAAACAATCCTCTGCTTGTAGGTGAACCAGGTGTGGGTAAAACAGCCATCGCTGAGGGATTGGCACTTAAGATCTCTGAAGATGATGTCCCCGAAATACTCAAGGGTTCAAAGGTGTTTGCTTTAGACATGGGTGCATTGGTTGCGGGCACGAAATACAGAGGTGATTTTGAGAAACGTCTCAAAGGTATCATCAAGGAACTTACAGCACAGGATGATGCTATCTTGTTCATCGATGAGATTCATACCATGGTGGGAGCTGGAGCAACGAGTGGTGGAAGTATGGATGCATCAAACTTACTCAAACCTGCACTTGCACGTGGAGACTTGAAGTGTATCGGTGCAACAACTTATACTGAGTATAGAAACTTTTTTGACAAAGACAAAGCGCTCAGCCGTAGATTTGCCAAGATAGATGTAGAAGAGCCAAGCCTTGAAGATACGATGACCATCCTAAAAGGGATCAAACATAAGTATGAGGATTATCATAACATCACATTTACAGACGCGGCACTCCAGTCGGCTATTGACCTTTCTGTAAAGTACCTGCATGACAGATTTTTACCAGATAAAGCGATGGATATCATCGATGAGGTAGGTGCACACTTTATGCTTAGAGGAGAAGAGGGTGTGACCGTCAAACCTAAAGACATTGAAGAAAGTGTAGCAAAGATCATGAAACTCCCTTCAACGGTCATAGGTACGGATGATACAAGAAAACTGAAATCACTGGAGAAAGATTTAGCCTCTCATATCATCGGACAAAATGAAGCTATAGGTGCATTGGCAACGGCTATTAAACGTTCCTATGCAGGGCTCAATGCTGATAATAGACCGATAGGAAGCTTTTTATTCGTCGGTCCTACAGGTGTAGGTAAAACAGCACTTGCTACACAGCTTGCCAAAACGATGCATGTGCATTTTGAGAGATTGGATATGAGTGAATACATGGAAGCACATACTATCAGCCGTTTAGTGGGTGCACCTCCTGGGTATGTCGGGTATGAGCAAGGCGGACTGTTGACTGAGATGATCAAAAAACATCCGCATACCGTCTTACTTCTTGATGAGATTGAAAAAGCACATCCTGATATCATGAACATTTTACTTCAGGTGATGGATGGTGCGAAGTTGACAGATAATAATGGTGTGGTCTCTGACTTTAAAAATGTGATACTCATCATGACATCAAACATCGGTACTAAAGAAGCCAATGTCATGGGCTTCAATAAAGATACTTCGATGAAGACAGATAAAGCATTGGCATCTTTCTTCTCTCCGGAATTTAGAAACCGTTTAAGTGCTACCATCGAATTTAATGCGCTCGGGTTGGATGTACTTGTCACCATCGTAGATAGAGAGTTAGATAAATTAAACCTATTGCTTAAACCTAAAAATGTTAATGTGACTCTCGCTAAAAAAGCCAAAGAATATTTGGCCAAAGAGGGCTATGATGAACGTTATGGTGCTAGACACATTGCTCGCGTCATAGATGCAAAAGTCAAAGAGGCACTGACGGATGAGATACTTTTTGGAAAACTTAAAAAAGGCGGCTCTGTGAAAGTGAGCTATAAAAATGGGGCTTTAGACTTTGATTTTCAAAGTTAAGCTGAATTTTTTCGTTAAGGATATATAGTTGGATTCTATATTTGATGAGGGTAATGATGTTATCCCTCCCTTGAGTAAACATTCAACGGCTTTTCCTGATCCGCGTTTAGCTTCAGAGGAAGGCCTTCTTGCCTATGGAGGAGATCTCTCTTCAAAGAGACTGCTTACGGCATATAAAAAAGGGATATTTCCCTGGTACAGTCAAGGTGACCCTATACTTTGGTGGTCACCTAACCCGCGACTTCTCCTTTATCCTGAAAATTTTAAAGTACAGAAATCATTTAAAAGGGTCTTGCGTTCTGGAAAATTCAGCGTTACTTTTGATGAAAAATTTTCAGATGTGATCAAATATTGTGCAACTGTGTCCCGAGAGGGGCAAGAGAGTTCCTGGATCGTCAGTGATATAGAGGAAGCCTATATACGCCTGCATCAAGAGGGGTTTGCGCATAGTGTTGAAGTCTATAAAGAGGGAAAACTTGTAGGAGGGCTTTATGGTATTTCTATGGGAAAAGCATTTTTTGGTGAGTCAATGTTCTCTTTGGTCTCCGATGCATCCAAGGTTGCTTTTAAAGCACTAAGTGACGTTTTAGGCAGGAGAGGTTATGATTTTATAGATTGTCAGATGAAAACAGATCATATGCTGGGTTTAGGAGCGGAAGTGGTTGAGAGAGGTCTCTTTCTTGATGCACTTGAAAATACGCTTGAAAAACCTATGGATTTTGGCTCATGGCAGCATTTTAAGTGGGAGTACGAAGATGGTAAATAGAGATATAGGGTTCTCCTTATGGTTGGATTTTGTAGAGAGAGATTTTCTTAAAAATGATTTTACAGCATTGATAGAAAAAGGTATCATTAATGGTGCTACAAGTAATCCGTCTATTTTTGCTTCTGCGATTACGACATCTCCTGCTTATAAAGAACAGTTAACTTCTCTCTCGGACAAAAGTCCAAAAGAGAAGTATGAAGCACTGGCTATAGAAGATATCCGTACTGCTGCAAAGGCATTAAGACCTTTATACGATGAAGGAAATGATGGGTATATCTCTATTGAAGTTGATCCTTTCCTCTCAAACGATACAGAAGGTACTGTGGCTGAAGGCAAAAGACTTTTTGCTGCTATAGGCGAACCTAATGTCATGGTAAAAGTACCCGCAACTGAAGCAGGATATGATGCTATGACAGAACTACTAAGTACAGGTATCTCTGTCAATGCCACACTTATCTTTTCACCTAAACAAACACAGAAATCTCTTAAGGCTATGAAAAAAGGCTTGGATTGTTTTGAAAAAGATGGCGGATTGAGAGCAGAAGCAGTGATCTCTGTTTTTGTAAGCCGTTTTGACAGATTACTGGATGCTGATCTGGAAAAAGAGGGGTTGTCTGTTTCAAAAACTGGTATTTACAATGCTGCAAAAATTTATAATCTTATCGAAGCAAACCACACCCCTAGTATTCGTACACTTTTTGCAAGTACAGGGGTCAAAGGTGATGATTTGGCTGCAGATTACTATATGAGAGAACTACTTGCACCTCATTCTGTCAATACTGCACCACTTGCAACGATAGAAGCATTCATCGCTAAAAAAGCACCGGCACCTAAATTCCCGTTGGAAGAGAATGATATTAACGGCTACTTCACAAAATTAGCCGATAATGGATTTGATATGGATGAAGTGTATAGCCAACTCTTAAATGAGGGACTTGAAGCATTTGAAAAAGCATTCCAAGAGATGCTTGACAGTTTAAAATAAATCACACCTCAAAGGGATCAACATGGAAGAAAAACTCAAGCTATATCTCAGAGCAATGATCAGTAATAGTGGGAGTGACCTTCATCTAAAAGCAGGTTCCCAAGTCAGAGTACGTGTACATGGCGTGTTAAAAGTATTGGGTCAAGATGCTTTAAGTGCAGATATGATGGACAAGTTAGCTCAGGAAATCACTACTGCAGATCAATATGAAAAATTAAAGACAGATAGAAACCTGGATTTTTCCTATGTACTGGGAGATGAAAATAGGTTTCGTGTAAACTTCTTTTTTCAAATGGATGGTTTGAGTGCAGTTTTCCGTATTATCCCAGTGAAAATATTGACATTGGATGAACTTAATCTACCACCGGTGATCAAAACATTTGCAGAGATACAAAGAGGGCTCATTCTTGTGACAGGAGTCACGGGTTCTGGTAAATCAACAACGCTTGCAGCCATCTTAGACAAGATCAACAGAGAACAGAAAAAACATATCATTACGGTTGAAGATCCTATAGAGTTTGTACACAAAGATAGAGGTTGTTTGGTAAACCAAAGGGGTATAGGTCCGGATGCACACTCTTTCTCTGATGCACTAAGGGCAGCACTTAGAGAAGACCCTGATATTATACTTGTAGGGGAAATGAGGGACTTGGAGACGATCGATATCGCTCTTCATGCGGCCAATACAGGACACCTTGTGTTTTCAACACTGCACACGTTGGATGCAAAAGAGACGATAGACAGGATCGTAGGTATGTTTGGTACGGATGAACAGAACCGTATTCGTATGTCTTTGGCCTCTGTACTCGAAGGTGTTATTTCCCAAAGACTTATTCCTACAAAGCGTGGAGGCAGGGTAGCGGGGATCGAAATTCTTAAAAAAACAGCAAGGATCGAGCAACTCATAGCTGAAAATAGAGATGCTGAGATTCCTGATGCTCTTTTTGACGGAAAAGATATTTACGGTACGCAGACCTTTGACCAGGCACTTTTAGACATTTTGCGTAGAGGCGAGATCACAGAAGAGATAGCACTTGAGTATGCAACAAATCCATCAGATATGAAACTTAAAATGCAGGGTGTTGGAAAAGGTGCGATTATTGATGAACATGCCGATGAAAAAAATGCTGATGTCTTTACTTTTAAGGATGATGAAGAATAATTTAATACAAACTGGGTATAATTCGCGTCTATTTTACTAAATACAGCAATGGATTAAGTAAAAAATATACAATGTAATAAAGGACAAATATGTTAGAAGGTATCGTTAGAGAGAGTATCGGAAAAGTGAATGCAAAGAAGCTTAAAAGAGATGGTTATCTAATCGCAAACATTTATGCAAATGGTGTTGAAAACATCAATGCTGCATTTAAGCGTGGAGAATTTGTAAGAACAGTAAGAAACAAAGAGGCACTTACTTTCCCCGTTAAGGTTGGCGATAAAGAGATCAATGTATTTATCCAAGAGTATCAACTTCACCCAGTAAACGGTGATGTACTGCACGTAGATTTAAGAGTTGCTGTACCAGGTCAAGTAACAAACTTCCTTGTCCCAGTAATCACTCATGGAATACCTGTTGGTCTTAAAAACAAAGGTGTACTTGTTATGTCTAAAAAAAGATTAAAAGTTAGAGGTGCTATTGAAGATATACCTGCTAACTTTAATCTTGATGTTGAGCCACTTGAGAGAGGCTCTTCAATTCTTGTAAGAGATGTCGAATTACCTGCAAATTGTAAAATGATGGACAGACCAGATGTTGCTATCTGTGGTGTAATCCAAGCTAAATAAACTAATTATGAAAGCACAGTCGTGATACTTTTCGTAGGTCTAGGTAATCCGGGATCACAATACGAAAATACACGACATAATATCGGTTTTAAAGTCATCGACAAACTTGTGGATGACTTTTCTGCTCGAGACATTTCCAAAACTTCTTTTCACGGCAAGCTTTATCGCGCTGCTAATTCACTTTTTTTAAAACCTACAACATTTATGAATCTATCAGGGACATCTGTACAGCCTGTAAAACATTTTTTCAAAGTAGAACTTGAAGATATTATTGTGATTCATGATGATATTGATCTACCATTTGGTGCGGTACGTTTTAAAAGAGGTGGGGGCCATGGTGGGCACAATGGACTTAAATCACTCGATACACACATTACAAAAGAGTATGTACGTGTAAGAGTAGGTGTAGGTAAGCCAGAACACAAGTCACAGGTATCAGACTATGTTTTACATGACTTTTCCAAAGATGAGGTTCCTATGTTGGATCTGTTGATAGCACATGTGGCAAAGGCATGTGTAGTATTAAAGACTGAAGAATTAGATGAAGTGAAGTCAAAGTACAGTCTGAAATCGATAGAAGGTTTAACGCTATGAGTCTGTTGAACCCTTCATTACACTTTAGATATTTAGTCAAACTGTATAGTAAAAATCTACTGTCGATATTGTTTGGTTTATCTTTTTCTTTTGCTGCAATTGATTATTTTCAACATGTACAGAAACTCGATGTTGCTTCAAATTATAAAATACTTTATATTTTTTACATGTGGGAAGAGGCATTAGGGCTACTGTACCCTTTGGCAATAGTTTTTGCACTTATTATGACTAAACTCTCGCTGGTTAAAAATAACACTATGGGAGCATTTCATGCCTTTGGATATGATAAAAAAAGACTTTTTATTCCATTGTTCGCAGTAGGATCTTTGACTTATATGATTTTTTTAACCCTGCATACCACAGAATTTTCCTATGCAAAAGACAAAGCAGAATTTCTCCTGGAAAATAAACTGGGTACCTATAATGTCAATGACCTTTTTTTCAAATACAATGATACCTTTGTCTATATCACAAAGCTTGATCCTATAGAAAAAAAGATAGAAGATATTACGATCTTTAAAGTAGAGGGGTATCAGGTACGCTATACGATCAATGCTCCTATAGCGACATTTGATGGTGAAATATGGACTGCACATGATGCTACGTTGAAAACACATATTTATGAAAATGGCGAATTGAAAAGATATACCGTAGAGCATAAAGAGAGTATAGAAACATTAGAAGGCTATAAACCTAAGATCATAGAATCATTGTATGAGGGTAAGGCACTGAATATTATAGATGCGTATACCACCTGGAAACTGTTAAATAAACAAAATCTAAGTTCAGATAAAATTAGGGCATCCTTGTATGACAAAGTGGTCTTACCACTTTTTTCAATGGCTTTATTGCTTATTTTATTTTTCAAACTGCCTTTTCATGCCAGAATGATGAATATGGGTGCTGTGGTCGCACTCTCTTTAGCTGCGACATTTGTAATTTGGGGTCTATTGTTTGGTTTAAGTCAGATGGGAGCAAACGGTGTTTTACTTCCTGAATTGACAGCTATAGTACCTGTAGTTTTTTTATGGATCTATGCCATTTACATCTATTTTACAGATGAAAGAAGACTTGCTTAACACCTCTGTAGCACTTTAAATGCGCCTTTTAATCAACTTTTAGATAAAATCACCCTAAAATAGACTCACAGTATTGAGCACATAGGATAGTATAAATGGATATTGATTATAGAGCATTGGCTAACAAATATGGTACGCCTTTGTATATTTATGATTTTGATTATATTGAAAATAGGTATAGCACACTTAAAGACGCATTTTCCGGAAAGAAATCTATTATCAACTATGCAGTAAAAGCAAACTCAAACCTCTCTGTTATCGCGCATTTGGCTAAGCTTGGTGCCGGTGCTGACTGTGTGAGTATCGGTGAAGTAAAACGCGCACTTACTGCAGGTGTAGATAAATATAAGATTATTTTCTCGGGTGTAGGAAAGCGTGATGATGAGATACGTGAAGCACTCGAACAAGATATTTTACTCCTCAACTTGGAGAGTGAAGCGGAGATGAAACGTGTTGAGATGGTGGCTAAAGAACTAGGCAAAGAAGCACGTATCTCTATCCGTGTCAATCCAAACATAGACCCGCAAACACACCCATACATTTCAACTGGACTGCATGAAAACAAATTTGGGGTAGAGATAGATATGGCAAAACGTATGTATATTTATGCAAATAAATCAGCGTTTTTAAATCCTGTAGGTATCCACTTTCATATCGGGTCTCAACTCACTAAGATTGAACCGATACGTGAGGCATGCGGTATTGTAGCAGATTTAGTTCGTTCACTTAAAGCGATTAAGATCGACATTAAATTCTTTGATGTGGGTGGCGGTATCGGAGTCGTGTATGATGATGAAGTCACCATTGCTGCTGAGACATATACACAGGCTATATTTGACGCAACCAAAGGGCTTGATGTGACACTGCTTTGTGAACCGGGGCGTTACATGGTAGCCAATGCAGGGGCATTTTTCACTAAAGTACTGTATGAAAAAGTGAACGACGGGAAACGTTTTGTTATTGTCGATGGTGCGATGAATGACCTTATCCGTCCAAGCCTGTATAATGCCTATCATAAGATAGAATCAGTTCTTGTAGAAGGTGAAAAGACACCTGCAGATGTAGTAGGTCCTGTTTGTGAAAGTGGTGACTTCTTTGGTAAAGATGTACCTCTCCCTCCTCTTGCGCACAATGACCTTATCGTTGTTCACTCTGCAGGTGCGTATGGGTTCACAATGGCCAGTAACTACAATACACGTGCAAAAGCTGCAGAAGTAGCACTTGAAGGCGGAAGAGACAGACTCATACGTAAACGTGAAACGTATGATGATCAGGTACGTTTAGAGCTTGAGTATTTAGAAAAGTAACGCAAAAAAGGTAGGGTGAGAATATGACTTTAGATGAGCTAAGAGTAAAGATAGACAACATTGATGATGCATTGTTAAAACTCTACAATGAGCGTATGGAGTTGGTACATCAAGTAGGTGAAGTCAAAAATACTACAGGTGCACCTATCTACCGTCCTGAACGTGAACAAGCTATTCTTAATCGTCTGAAAAGTCAAAATGAAGGAAAGCTTACTGATCCTGCAATAGATGCACTCTTTTTAGAGATGTTTGCTGTAGCACGGAATCTTGAGCTTCCTGAAGGTGTTGCTTACTTGGGGCCTGAAGCGAGCTTTACACACCAGGCAGCGGAAAGTAAGTTTGGTGCGATGAGTGCATACTTGCCTATGAATTCTATACCGGGTATTTTTCGTGAAGTGAAAAAGGGTACAGCAAAATTTGGTGTGATCCCTATAGAAAACTCTTCTAACGGTATCGTCACTGATACCATTAACTGTTTAGATGAGTATGATCTTAAAATTATTGCAGAAGTGATGATAGATGTACATTTGGCCTTTGCTACAGTGAATGAGGATATCAAAAAGATTACAAAAATATACTCTAAAGATATCGCTTTTGGACAGTGTCGCAAGTTTTTAGAAGACCTGGGCTTAGATGAAGTAGAGCATATCCCGGTAGAATCTACAGTCAAAGCTGCAAAGCTTGCGCTGAAAGATGAAACTGCAGCAGCATTGTGTCCCGCTGTGGCAGCAAAGTTAAATAACTTGCCTACGCGTTTTAATAATATAGAAGATGATGCCAACAACAGAACACGATTTTTCATTATCTCTGACTTTGAAAATGCAGCTTCAGGAAATGATAAAACGTCTTTGCTTGTGAGACTTTTAGATCAACCGGGTGCACTGGTGGACTTCCTCAATCATTTTGAAGAAGCAAATGTCAATTTGACAAAAATAAAGTCACATATCGTAGGGGGCGAATCACTCTTTTTTATCGAGTTTAACGGACATAAAGATGATGCACATATCAGACCTATTTTGGAAAGACATAAAGATGAGATTAAAGTACTGGGCTCTTATGTAAAAGAGATACAAGATATTTAAAATAAGAACTAAGTGGTAACGGAGAAAATAAGCATGAAATTTAATAAAGTATTAGATAACATTAAAACGTATGAAGCGGGTAAACCTATAGAGCTTGTGGTACGTGAGTATGGCATTGCTGCTGAAGATGTGGTGAAGTTGGCTTCAAATGAAAACCCTATAGGAACAAGTCCTGCTGTGGTCAAAGCGATAGTGGACAATGCACACAAAGCACACTTGTATCCTGATGACAGTATGTTCGAACTCAAAAATGCACTTGCCGTAAAGTATGAAGTAAAAGCGGAGAACATTATTATCGGTGCAGGTTCAGACCAGGTTTTAGAGTTTATCTCTCGTGCTGTTTTAGATGAAAAATCTTCTGTCTTGATGTCTGCAGTGACCTTTGCCATGTATGAGATCTATGCCAAGCAGATGGGTGCCAAAATCATTCGTACAGCAAGCTATGAACATAAGTATGAGGAGTTTATGGAAGCATACCGTATGCATAAACCAAAGATCATCTACCTCTGTACACCGAACAATCCAACAGGTGATGCAACGAGCAAAGAAGAGGTTTTAAAACTTATCAATGCTGTAGACAAACAGACACTTGTAGTAGTAGATGGCGCGTATATGGAATATGCTGCAGCTAAAGATGCACAATATACGATCACGCCAAATGACCTGTTGGGATATGAAAATGTCATTTATCTTGGTACATTCTCCAAGGCATATGGCTTAGGCGGTATGCGTGTAGGATATGGTATCGCCCAAGCTGAACTTATTCATGAGCTTTATAAAATGCGTCCTCCTTTCAATATCTCCACACTCTCATTGGCTGCTGCGATAGAAGCATGTAAAGATGATGCGTTTGTAGCAGAGTCTATAGCCTTGCATCAGGATCAGATAAAACGATATGAAGCGTTTGCAGAGAAACAGGGGTTTCAATACATTGAGAGTTATACCAACTTTATCACCTATCTGTTTGATGAAGGTATGGATTCAACAAAAATAGCAGATGAACTGCTTAAACGTGGTGTTATCATCCGTAACCTTGCTTCTTATGGTATGAATGCCATGAGAATCACCATAGGAACAGCAAAACAAAATGATGTTTTCTTTAAACATTTTTTAGAAGTAATAGCTTGAAAAAAGTTGAGGTAGTCAAAGCAAATGAAGTAGAATTGAAGCCTTTTATTTTAGATGATTTTACCCAACCTAAAGTCCAGCACAGTATGATGAATAAAATAACGAAAAAAGAACTCAAAAAATTAGCGGATGATTTAGGTTTAGCGTATGATGATGCACAGATAGTTTTTACAAAAAAACTATTAAGTGCATATTTACTAGGAAAATAAAAAGATGACAGATATAAAAGCACATTCTATAGAGGAACTCAATACTTTAGCTGGAGATATCAGACAAAAGATATTGGATACTGTAAGTAAAAATGGTGGCCATCTGAGTTCTACCATGGGTGCAACAGATCTTATCGTGGCTATGCATAAGGTTTTTGATGTAGAGAAAGACCCTTTTATCTTTGATGTGAGCCATCAGGCGTATGCACATAAACTTTTGACAGACAGATGGGACAGCTTTTCAACTTTACGTCAGTTTGGAGGTATCTGTGGATATACTAAACCTAAAGAATCTGCTTATGATTATTATGTGGCAGGGCACAGTTCGACTTCTATCTCACTGGCGGTAGGTGCAGCAAAAGCTATAGCACTTAAAGGTGAGGACAGAATACCTGTTGCATTTATAGGTGATGGAAGTATGTCTGCGGGGATGGTGTATGAGGCACTTAATGAACTGGGTGACAAAAAATACCCTGTAGTAATCATTCTTAATGACAATGAAATGAGTATCGCCAAACCTATAGGTGCCATCTCTAAATTACTCTCTCAAACAATGGCAGGTTCATTTTATCAGAAGTTCAAAGGTAAAGTAGAAAAAGTCCTTGAGCATTTGCCGGAAAGTGCAAGTTATTTGGCAAAAAGATTTGAAGAATCCTTAAAGCTTATAACCCCAGGTATTTTGTTTGAAGAGATGGGCATTGAGTATATAGGTCCTGTAGATGGACATGATATTGAGTCATTGATAGAGACAATGAAAGTAGCTAAGGCTTTGGGTAAGCCGGTGATCATTCATGCACAAACCACTAAAGGAAAGGGCTATGAGATAGCTGAGGGCACCAAAGAACATTGGCATGGGGTAAGTGCTTTTGATCTTAAAACAGGTGAAGCACCCAAAAAGGCTGGAGCAGCTAAGTCAGCAACAGCGATTTTTTCTGATACCTTGGTAGAACTTGCTGATGCAGATGAAAAAGTCGTAGGTGTGACAGCTGCTATGCCTACTGGTACAGGATTAAGTGCTGCCATTGAAAAATACCCTGAGCGTTTTTGGGATGTTGCTATAGCGGAGCAGCATGCTGTGACCTCTATGGGTCCATTGGCAAAAGAAGGGTTTAAACCATTTTGTACGATCTACTCAACATTCTTACAGCGTGGGTTCGATCAAGTCATTCATGATATAGCGCTCATGGATCTAGGTGTCGCTTTTGCATTGGATAGAGCAGGTATTGTAGGAGAAGATGGAGAGACACACCAGGGTGCTTTTGATATCTCTTATTTAAGAGGCATTCCCAATATGACACTGCTTGCACCCTACAATGAAACAACAATGAAACTCTGTATGAGCTTTGCCAAAGAGTATGACCATCCTTGTGCTTTTAGATACCCTAGGGGGGCATTTTTGGCAGAAGACAGAGAAAGCCCGGCCTATGAGCTAGGGAAGTCTATTTTACTCAAAGAGGGTGAAGAGATACTCTTTATCGGATATGGTAACGGTGTAGGACGTGCAGAAGAAGTGGCTGAACTTGTTGAGTCAAACCCTGCAGTGTTGGATCTGCGTTTTGTAAAGCCATTGGATGAAGAGATGCTTCTGGCTTTAAGTGCCAAGTATAAAAAATGGTTTGTTTTTTCTGATTCTGCGAAAATGGGTGGAGTCGGATCTGCTATACTGGAGTTATTAAGTGAAAATCGAATCAATGATGTTTCATTAATTTCATTTGAGTATGATGATGCGTTTATTACCCATGGAAATACAAAGTTGGTAGAAGAGTCATTAGGGATTCTCCCAGGGCAATTGGCAAAACGGATACTGTAGGGACAGACCCCCGTGTCTGTCCGGTAAATAGGACGATTTCCACGGGTCGAGACGGGGCTCAACCCCTACAATATAAAATTGGATTTAAAAAAGATATTTCGAATATTTTTTTTAAGTTCAGTGACAGTGAACAAATATTTCAACATTCTCTGAGCCAAATGGCGAAACTTCACCGAAAATCATTTAGTGATTTATCGGCATTGCTCTTTAGAGCAGAAGTGAGAGAAATAAATTAAAGGAAAAAAATGGCTAACGAATACATTTTTACAAGTGAATCGGTAACCGAGGGTCATCCAGATAAAATGGCTGATCAGATCTCAGATGCTATACTCGACTATATCATCGAAAAAGATCCACAGGCCAGAGTGGCTTGTGAGACGTTATTGAGTAATGGTTTTTGTGTTATTGCAGGAGAACTAAAAACAACAGCGTATGCACCGATGCAAGAAATTGCAAGAGAGGTCGTAAGAGAGATAGGATACACAGATGCAAGTTATGGTTTTGACTATAGATCTGCGGGTGTGCTCAACGGTGTAGGTGAACAAAGTCCGGATATCAACCAAGGTGTTGATCAAGCTTCAGGTGAGATCGGTGCAGGTGATCAGGGACTTATGTTTGGTTATGCGTGTAATGAGACCAAAGAGCTTATGCCTTTGCCTATCTCCATTGCACATAAGATCACAGCGAAGCTTGCAGAGGTGCGTAAAAATGGTACTGTCCCGTTTTTACGCCCAGACGGAAAAGCACAAGTTTCAGTGAAGTATGTAGATGGGAAACCGGTTGCTATAGACACTATTGTTGTCTCTACACAGCATCACCCGGAAGTGACACTTGAACAGGTACAAAAAGCGGTACTTGAAGAAGTGATCACCGCAGTGATACCAAGTGAGTTAATGTCTGATGATATTACCTATCATATTAACCCTACGGGACGTTTTGTGATCGGTGGTCCTCAAGGAGATGCCGGACTTACAGGTAGAAAAATTATCGTAGATACGTATGGTGGTTCTTGCCCTCATGGTGGGGGAGCTTTTTCTGGTAAAGATCCTACAAAAGTGGATCGTTCCGCTGCATATGCTGCAAGACATGTAGCAAAAAACCTTGTAGCCGCAGGTGTGTGTGATAAAGCAACACTGCAAATAGCGTATGCGATCGGTGTAGCTAAACCCGTTTCTATCTATGTGGATACACATGGGACTGCAACAGTGGATGAAGCGAAGATCACAGCTTGTGTAGAGTCACTTTTTGATCTTACTCCTAAAGGTATTATAGATGCATTGGATCTACTTAAACCTATATACCGTAAAACTGCAGCATATGGTCACTTCGGAAGAGAAGAAGAGGGCTTTAGCTGGGAGAAGACAGATAGAGTAGAGGATATAAAAAGATATTTAAGTATCTAGTGTTTAGGATAGTGTAATGAATTGAACTTTTTTTTACACTTTAACCAATTATCTAAAGAGTTTAAAGTATTTTTAAACAACTTTAGCTATAGTTTTTCTATATTAATATAAAGGAATAAAAATGGCAGTAATTATTGGTGATACATGTATAAACTGTGCAGCTTGTATTGACGAATGTCCAGTAGAAGCAATTGTAGATGAGGATGATAATCCAACGGGTGAGGAACTATACTATGTATATCCTGACAAATGTGTTGAGTGTGTAGATCACTTCGACTCTCCAGCATGTGCTGAAGCGTGTCCAACTGAAGGTTGTATTACTTGGGATATGCCATTTACGGCTGATCACAAAGATCACTTTAACGGAGAGAACTACATTGATGGTCTTCCTTACGTTATGGGTGATGCAGATGCTATCATGCCGATGAGAGATGATATTTCTCTTGAAGACAGAGCAGCAAGAACAAACGTCGTACAAGACTAATCGTCTCGAACGTTCATAAGACTACCCTTGGGTAGTCTTAGTTTAATTCCACACACTATTAACTACCCCCCTTTAAAAATTTAATTAAAATTTAATCTTATTTTAGATAGAATTCCGGCCGAATACTTCTCAATGAAGTAAATTATCGCTTAGGAATATAAGTATGGAACAAACATTATCAATCATTAAACCAGATGCAGTAGCTAAAAACGTTGTAGGACAAATTCTTGCAAGATTCGAAGCAGCAAACCTTAGAATCGCAGCAACGAAAAAAATTAGACTTTCACGTGTAGACGCTGAAGCATTTTACGCTATTCACGCAGAAAGACCTTTTTTTAAAGACCTTGTAGATTTCATGATCTCAGGACCTGTTGTTGTAACAGTACTTGAAGGTGAAAATGCAATGGCTACAAACAGAGAGCTTATGGGTGCTACAAATCCTGCAGAAGCAGAAGCTGGAACAATCAGAGCTGATTTTGCAGAAAGCATCGATGCAAATGCAGTACACGGAAGTGATTCTGTTGAAAATGCAACAAATGAAATTAACTTCTTTTTTGCACAGAGAGAAATTAACTAATACCGTTTAAGGATTATCCTTATGAAAATTGTTTTTGACAAAATAAGTTCCACAGGGAAACCCATTGAGCTGACTGTCAATGGTGTTTTTCTTGAAGGTACCTTACAAAAAAGCGGTTATCATCAAGTAACTTTAGATGCACACATGAGTGGGTGTATTGAGTTGACTTGTGACAGATGTGGAGACACATATACTCACAAGATTGACAATAGATTGAAACTCAAGCTGAGCGATTTAATATCTGAAGATAAAGTTGATTTAGATATAATTGAATTTTTAGATGGCGAAATAGATCTTTCGTACATACTAGAGAGTGAAATTACTACAATTGAAAGTAGCTATCATTATTGTGACAAATGTGACAATAATGAGGAAGACTTTGAAATTGAATATTAAGGATTAAAAATGGCAGTACCTAAAAGACGTGTGAGTCACACAAGAGCAGCGAAAAGAAGAACACATTACAAATTGACATTACCTATGCCAGTTAAAGATGCAGATGGAACATGGAGAATGCCTCACCACATGAATATGACTACTGGTGAGTACAAAACAACTAAAGCGTAATCTTGATGATTAAGATCGCGATTGACGCAATGGGCGGGGACTTCGGTCCTGAGCCCATAATAGAAGGTGTGGTTCAAGCACTGGAAATTGAAAAATTCCTCCCTATATTAGTAGGTAACACAGAAGAGATACGCTCTTTCCTCCCCCCATATTATGCAGACAAAGTTGAAATTATTGAAGCCTCAGATGTTATATCTATGAGTGATCAGGCTACTAATGCACTTAAACGTAAAGATTCATCTATTTACAAAGCTGTCGAACTTGTCAGAGAAAAAGAAGCATCTGCTGTAGTTTCAGCGGGCCACAGTGGTGCAACAATGACGCTTGCTACCTTGCGTATAGGACGTCTACCACATATCTCTAAACCGGCATTGGCAACATTGATGCCAAGTGTTGTTGCGACTAAAACGTTAGTACTGGATGTGGGTGCAGTAACAGACTGTACACCTCAAAACCTCTACGAGTTTGGTGCGATGGGTGAAGCGTATGCACAGAAGATCTTAGGTGTCACTTCTCCTAAAGTGGGACTTTTATCTAATGGATCTGAAGACTCTAAGGGTAATGCATTGACTAAAGAGGCCTTTGGTCTGCTTAAAGGGTTAAATGGCTTTGTCGGTAATGTTGAAGGTAGAGACATCTTTAACGGTAACGTCAATGTGGTTGTCTGTGATGGTTTTACAGGTAACATTTTATTAAAGACAAGTGAAGGTGTTGTGTCCACTATCTTTACTCTCATGAGACAACATATTCGTAAATCATTGCCTGCAAAGATCGGTGCACTGATGATGAAAAAGAAAGTGTTTGGAAATATGAAAAAGCAAGTTGACTATGCAGAGTATGGTGGAGCACCACTATTGGGTATCAATGGCTGTGCTATTATCAGCCATGGTAGCTCTAATGCAAAAGCGATTAAAAATGCTATTTTTCAAGCGATCAGATATACAGAATCTGATGTAAATACTACAATAGAAGAACTACTTTCAAACGATGAATAACCCTTATTACCACGGTATCCGTGGTAATAGCACCTCACTTTAAATAAACCACACACTTCTCACTCTATTTTAGAATTCTCCCTAGAAAATTATGGTAAAATAAGGCATATAATTTATGGCCTAAGGATAACCATGTCACAAACAAAACCAGTATATGCTTCATTTAGATCTATAGGTGCCTATGTCCCTGAAAAGATTTTGTCTAATGCAGATCTTGAGAAGATGGTAGATACTACAGATGAATGGATTGTGAAGCGTACAGGTATCAGTGAACGTCATATAGCCGCAGACAATGAGTATACAAGTGATATGGCTGCTAAAGCTTGTGAGATGGCAATAGAGCGTTCTGGTATAGCAAAAGACGAGATTGATTTAGTGCTTTGTGCTACGGTAACTCCAGATTATTTTAACATGCCTTCAACTGCGTGTATCATTTCTGACAAGATCGGTATTAGAGATGTACAAGCATTTGATATCTCTGCAGCATGTAGCGGATTTGTCTATCTGCTTTCTGTGGCTAAAGCATTTATTGAGTCAGGGATGAAGAAAAATGTACTTATTGTGGGTGCTGAAAAGTTTTCTTCTATTGTCGATTATACAGACAGAAGTACATGTATCTTGTTTGGAGATGGTGCAGGTGCTGCGATGATCTCTGCTACTTCTGATAAAGAAGAAGCATTTATTGATCTACATGCAAGTGCAGATGGGTCTTATGCAGACTTTTTAGTAACACCAGCACCCGGAGCTATACATCCTGCGAGTCAGCAAGTGATTGATGCGGGGTTAAATTTTGTGCAAATGAAAGGGAATGAAACCTTTAAGCTTGCAGTAAAAACGCTCACAAAAGATGTAAAAGAGATATTGGCAAAGAATGAGATAAACTCTGAGGATATACCACACTTTATTCCTCACCAGGCAAATTACCGTATTATCAAAGCAGTAGGTGATGCTTTGAAAATGAGAGAAGACCAAGTGGTGCTGACTGTAGGTAAATATGGAAATACTTCAGCTGCCTCTATCCCTATGGCACTCAATGACATTTGGGAGTCTGGAAGACTTCAAACCGGTGAATTGATGTTACTTGATACTTTTGGTGGTGGTTTAACATGGGCTTCTGCATTGTTACCTTTTGCAGGTAAAGCTGTTAATTCATAAGGTTACTTTATTACCTCTATTAAAAGGTGTATGATGAAAATAGCATTTATAGGTGATATTGTTGGAAAACCAGGTCGTTTGATGCTTAAGCGACATCTTCAAAGACTACAACAAGAACACTTCATTGATTTTACAATAGCCAACTATGAAAATGCTTCTCATGGTTTTGGGCTCACTGAAAAGAACTGCATAGAATTACTTGGTTACGGTATTGATATGATGACGGGTGGTAATCACTCGTTTGATAAAAAAGAGATACTTACCATGTTTGATACTTATCCTCTTATTCGTCCAATCAATTACCCAAAAGAGACAGCAGGAGAAGGTTTATATAGAACAACACTTTTAGGGCATGAAATTGCCATCATCAACCTCATGGGGCATTACACAATGCCGATGGTTGATAATCCTTTTACTATGATAATAGAAGAGGTAAAAAAACTTAAAGCTGAAAATATAAAACATATCATTATAGATATACATGCAGAAGCAACTTCTGAGAAAAATGCTTTACGTCAAATGCTTAAAGAGGATGTCTCTGCTATTATAGGTACGCATACACATGTTGCGACAGATGATCTACAAATTGTAAAGGGATGTTGTTATGTATCAGATGTTGGACTTACTGGATGTAGAGATGGCGTTATAGGTATGGATGATACAGTCCCAATGAAACGTTTTTTAACATCACTGAGTGGACACTATGATATTGCAGATGAGTGTAAATCACTTTTGCAAATGATAGTGTTTGAACTTGATGATGATGGGCGCTGCGTAGGTGCTGAGAAAATTAAAATTTATGATGACAAGCCGAAGATAGTCACTAAGGCCTGGATAGATTAAGTATTTCTTTTAATACGTACTTTTTTGGGGTCAAAAAGTGCGATGGCTTCTTTTATCATAGGTTCGTCAAGTAGGGTAGAAGGGTCTTTTTCTTTGGCTGCTTCTGTGTCTCCCGCTTCTGGAGCGATACAGGAACTTTTCATTTCGATATCTTCTATCATGGAAGCAGAATCTGCATCTTCATGTACAGGAGGCTCTTTTTGTAAGGGTTCTACTTTTGGTAGATCAACTTTTTTTTTAGGCATATTGATAATTTTAGTCTCAAAACCAAAAATATCTTTCACAAACATATTGATAAGTCCCCAATGGGTAATGAGTATTTTTTTATCTGCACCTTCAGCCATTGAACCCCATGTAAGTTTGTTATCTTCAAAGTTTTCAAAGGAGATATTACGTTCAAAACAGGCACCTAGGTCATAGTCTCTATCGTAAAGTTTTTTTATAAGTGCATCAAATGTTTTTTGATGCGGGTTTAGTACCGGAGTAGAAGGTTGTGTCACTACGGGTTCTGTGATTGGCTGTGTTTCAACAGGCACTTCTTCTTGAACAAGAGGTGTAGGATTATTTTCTATGACTGCTTCTTCAGTCGTCTCCTGAGATAGAGGAGATGCTACAGTATTTTCCGTAGGGACAGACCCCTGTGTCTGTCCAGGATCAACACTGGGGTTGACCCCTGCAGTATCTTCTTCTTTTTTTACTATCGTCTCTACAATAGGAAGTGTAGCAACTATTTCCTCTTCGGTAATGGTGATGACTTCTGGCAGAACAGAGAGGTCTGGAGAGGGAGTGGTCACCATAATTTCAGAAACTTCAACACCTTTGAGCTCTTGTTCCAGACCACGTATCATGGTATCTATATCTTTTATCTCTAAAGATTCCATCATTTTAAAGAGTGCTAGGGAGAGTACAAACCCACTATCACTTCCAAGAGAGAGTAAGCTTTTAGATTCGGCGATAACTCTAAAGAAACGCTCTATGATCATAGGACTAAAGTTCCCTTTAGTGTTGAGAAGCAACTCTTTGAGGTAGAGTGTCAGTTCATCCAGTATCATCTCTGCTTCATAATCTGCTGCCATTTTAATAAAATCTAATACTTTTGCAGTGTCTTTAGCCATAATATCAGTGAGCAATGCTTCCAAATGCGTAGGCTCAATGATGCCAAGCATCCCTGTAACCGTGTTCAGATCTACAAAGTTTTTAGAGTAGACAATGGCTTGATCCATCAAAGTAAGAGAATCTCTCAAACTTCCTGCTCCAGAACGTGCAATGATGTCTAAAGCATCTCTTTCATACTCTATATTTTCAAGGTCTAAGATGTGTTCTAAGTGTTTGAGCACAAGGTTTTGAGGGATTTTCTTAAATCTAAAATGTTGTGTACGTGAAAGAATGGTAGCAGGCAGTTTTAGTGGGTCTGTTGTTGCCAGGATGAACTTCACAAAATCAGGAGGCTCTTCAAGCGTTTTAAGCAGTGCATTAAAAGCCTGGTTTGTGAGCATATGTACTTCATCAATGATGAAAATCTTGTAACGCGCGGAGCTTGGTTTGTATTTGGTGTGTTCTATAAGGTCTTTGATATCATCTATGCCACGGTTGGAAGCCGCATCCATTTCAATGATATCCATATGGCTGCTTTCGCTTGCCATGAGACAATGTCCACACGTACCGCAAGGATGGGATGTGGCGCCTTTTTCACAGAGTAAAGCTTTAGCAAAAATACGTGCTGTAGACGTTTTTCCGCTCCCTCTAAGTCCTGAAAAAAGGTAGGCATGGGAAAGCCTGTTTCCCTCAAGTGCAAGTGAGAGTGTTTGTGACACTGATTCTTGTCCTATGAGGTCATCAAAAGTGGCAGGACGGTATTTTCTTGCTAAGGCTAAAGACAAACAAACTCCTTGGTTTTATTGCTATTATTGTAGTGGATTTTTACTTTTGGTTGGTATAATTTTCCTAAATAAAATGAATGTTAAAGGGAATCATATGAAATGGAAAGGTGGCAGAAAAAGTACTAATGTAGAAGATAGGAGAGCTACTCCTGGTACCAGAAGAGTGGGCATGCCTTCTAAACAAATGATCATGATATTGTGGCCTATCATAAAACCTTTACTTCGTACAAAAGTTGGGTGGGCGATCCTGGCTATAGGTTTTGCATCATTTTATTTTGGGTTTAATCCATTTTCACTCATAGGTTTGGGTACGAACAATGCTAAACCTGTAGTCGTTAATGAAGTTAAAGACAATGAGATGTCAGACTTTATGAAAACCACACTTGGTTACACGGAGAGTGTTTGGAATGATGTCCTTCCTAAGTACGGTACGCGTTATAAAGAACCTGTTATGGTACTTTATCGTGCTGGGACAGAGAGTGGCTGTGGTTATGCATCTTCAGCTGTGGGGCCTTTCTACTGTCCTTTGGATCAGAAAATATATCTTGATCAAAGTTTTTTTGATGCATTGGCTAAAAACCACTCTGCTCCGGGTGATTTTGCACAAGCTTATGTTCTCGCACATGAAGTAGGACATCACATTCAAAATCTGCAAGGTACACTGAGTAAGGTACGACAGGCAAAACAAAACTGGGGTGGTAAAAGTACGAAAGCAAATGCATTGCAGGTAAAAGTAGAACTTCAAGCAGACTGTTACGCAGGGGTATGGGCATATCATGCACATCAACAGTTTGGCATACTGGAAAAAGGTGATGTCGAAGAAGCACTGAGAGCAGCAAGCTCAATAGGAGATGATACTTTGCAGAAAAAATCAGGAAGACAGGTAAATCCAGACGGATTTACACATGGTTCAGCCAAGCAGAGAATGGAGTGGCTTAGACGTGGTTTGAAGTCTGGTGAGATGAGAGTGTGTAATACATTTCAATAAAGTTTCTTCAGTATCCCTGTGTCACTCTGAGGATCATGGAATATATGATGTATCAATTCATCTCTAACCCCATATTAGATATAATCCCCTTAATTAAATAATCACAAAAATGAAGCGAGAAAACATGAGTTACAATCCAAGTGAGATTGAAGCCAAATGGCAAAATAAATGGGACGAAGAGCAGGCTTTTGAGCCGGATGATGCTTTAACGAGAAAGAAAAAATACATCTTAAGTATGTTTCCTTTTCCTTCTGGTCGTTTACACATGGGACATGTACGTAACTATGCCATAGGTGATGCCTTTGCACGTTACTACAGAAAACAGGACTTTAATGTACTTCATCCTATCGGTTGGGATGCTTTTGGTATGCCTGCTGAGAATGCTGCCATCAAACACGGACGTCATCCTAAAGACTGGACGTATTCAAACATTGATTATATGAGAAAAGAGCTCAATACACTGGGACTTTCATTTTCTAAAACACGTGAATTTGCGACTTGTGATGAACTGTATACGAAGTGGGAACAAGAATTTATCATTAAGATGTTTGAAGAGAAATTGCTTTACCGTGAGTCTACGACTGTAAACTGGTGTGAAGACTGTCATACGGTGTTGGCAAATGAACAGGTTGAAGAGGGGTGTTGTTGGCGTTGTGACAATGAAGTACAACTCAAAGAGATGCCTGGGTATTACCTAGACATCATTAAGTATGCAGATGATTTGTTGGGTGACTTAAAACAGCTTGAAGGTAAATGGCCAAACCAAGTGTTGACGATGCAGGAAAATTGGATAGGAAAATCTCAAGGGCTTGAGTTTGACTTTGAATTGAGTGAAGCAAGTAAAGCTAAGTTGGGTGGAAACTTTGATAAGTATACTGTTTTTACCACACGTCCAGATACCATTTATGGCGTGACATACTCTGCACTTGCTGCGGAACATCCTATTACTAAGTATCTTCTTGATAATGCGTTATTAGCTACAGATGTGAGTGAGAAAATTACGACTATCACAAACATGACTGAAATTGAACGTGCAAAAGAGGGTAAAGAGGGGTATGATTTAGGCATTACTGTCATTCATCCACTTACAAACGAAGAGATACCTGTTTGGACGGCTAATTTTGTCTTAGCATCATATGGTGGTGGTGCAGTGATGGCTGTACCTGCACATGATGAGAGAGATTTTGAATTTGCTACGAAATATGACTTGCCTGTAAAAAGAGTGATCTCTGGTGGGGATGAACTTCCTTATACGCTTGAAGGTGAACTTGTTGACTCAGCAGCGTTTACAGGTTTAGGTAACTACCCAGCTAAAGCTAAAATTATCGCTATGTTTGAAGAAGCAGGATTTGGTAAAGGTACGACGAACTACAAGTTAAGAAACTGGGGCATAAGCCGTCAGCGTTACTGGGGTGCGCCTATACCTTTTGTACATTGTGATGATTGTGGTTTAGTGGCTGAGAAGATAGAGAACTTGCCTATTGCACTTCCTGAAGATGTGGAGATCACAGGTGAGGGTAATCCTCTCGAGAACCATCCTACATGGAAAAACTGTGCTTGCCCTAAGTGTGGGGGAGAGGCTATACGTGAGACAGATACACTGGATACTTTTGTGCAGTCAAGCTGGTACCAGTTCCGTTATGCAACCAATCCTAAAAAATGGAATGAAGTAGGTATAGACAAAGAAGAGGCTAATTATTGGTTAGGTGTAGATCAGTATATCGGTGGAATCGAGCATGCCATCCTACACTTGTTATATGCACGTTTCTTTACGAAAGTATTGCGTGATCTTGGCTACCATGACATCAATGAGCCATTTGAAAACTTGCTGACGCAAGGTATGGTACTTATGGACGGTGCAAAGATGAGTAAGTCTAAGGGAAACACTGTAGACCCGGATGCACTGGTTGAAAAGTATGGTGCAGATACAGCGAGACTCTTTACCCTTTTTGCTGCACCACCGGCTAAAGAACTTGAGTGGAACGACTCAGCGGTTGAAGGTGCATTTAGATTCATCAAAAAACTGTATGACAGAAAAGAGAAAGTAACGCAAAACGCTTTGCCCCAGATCGATCAGGGAAGCTTGAGTAAAGAGTCTAAACTTGCACGCGTAAAGGTCTATGAAGCTTTACAAAAATCATCTGATGTGTATGAGAAGACCTTTGCTTTCAACACACTCATTGCAGCATGTATGGAAGCATTGAATGCTTTGGACAAACAAGATGATGGGGCTGTGTGGACTGAAGGGTTGTACATTATGCTAAACCTTCTTGAACCTATCATCCCTCATGTAACGACAGAGCTTAGTGAAGTGTTGTTTGAACGTAAAAACTTACAGGCTGTGCTTGAAGTGAAAGAAGAAGTTTTTGTGCAAGAAAGTGTTTTATACGTGGTCATGATCGGTGGTAAAAAGCGTACTGAAGTAGAGATGAGTCCTTCTGCAACACAAGATGAAATTTTAGCTGCAGCAAAAGAAGCCGGAGCAAAATGGCTTGAAGGTATGAGTATCGTTAAAGAGATCGTTGTTCCAAATAAATTGGTCAACTTAGCTGTAAAACCAAGCTAATAATTAGGAAGAGAGGAAAGTATGAATACTATTGTAAAATTTTGGATGACCGTCAGTATGGTGTTACTTGTAAGTGCTTGTGGATATAAACCTTCCTCTCATATGATTAAAAATGTTTTTTCCGATACAGTGTATGTAGAAGTCATAGTTGATAGAGCAGAACCTGAAAATGCACCTTTCCTTAGAGATGAGATGAATCGTTTGGTGTACACGCGTTTTAAAGGACGTGTTGTAGCTAAAGAACAGGCGCAGAGTCAAATCCGACTCTCTTATGCAGGAAGTACCTTTACCCCACTCGCATATAAAGAGGGTTATGTAACGCGTTACCGTGCAACTATCAGAGTGAAGTTTGACATGGTAAATAAAGAAGGAAAGGTCAGTAAAACGATTTCGAGTATTGTTGAATCAGATATTGAAGAAAGTTCCCTTTCTTCTTCTGCACTAAGAACGGAAGCCATACGTATAGGATTAGGAAAAGCGTTGGATGAATTTTTGGCCTATGTCAGTGCTAAAGGGATGCTAAAAGAAGGTAAATGATGCAGCCTTTTGACAGATTTCTTGAAGATAAACCTCTTTACTATAAAGAGATAGACCATGAGCGTGTACATAGTGCTTATGGTCTGTTGAAACCGCATATAAGACAGCCTAGAACGATTCATGTTGTGGGAACCAATGGGAAAGGTTCTACGGGACGAATGATCGCCCATCTGGCTCATAAAAATGGTCTTACGGTCGGACATTTCTCTTCCCCTCATATTTTAAAGTTCAATGAACGTATTTGGATGAACGGCAATGATAGTACTGATGAAGTGCTTGAAGAAGGACATCAGAAACTTTTTACGATCCTGGGTAAAGAGATGAGTGAAAAGTTGAGTTACTTCGAGTATACGACACTGTTGGCCTTTGTTGTATTTGAAGATTGTGACCTGATGGTTTTGGAAGCAGGACTGGGTGGAGAATTTGATGCGACGAATGTATGCGATAAAGCACTTTCCGTCATCACACCCATAGGCATAGATCATCAGGCTTTTTTAGGTGAAAGCATCGAAGAGATAGCCGGCACGAAGATACGCAGCATACAAAAAGAACTCTTGTTGGCCCCTCAAGTGTATGATGAGGTACTTGAAATAGCTCAAAAGATAGCGGATGAGAAGGGTGCAAAACTACATCTTTCTCTATGCCCAAGTCATAGGATGACAGAACTGGAAGTGATCGCCCAAGAAAGATCCTGGGGAGATTATCTGATAGATAATGCTTGTGTAGCACTGCAAGCCTTAGATATTTTAGATATCTCTTATGATCTGAATGATCTGCGTTCATTAGAACTTTTTGGACGTTTTTACCCACTGACAGAAAAGTTACGCATTGATGTGGGGCATAATCCTTTGGCTGCAAAAGCCATAGTAAAAGCATTGGATGAGAAGGTAGTGCTTATCTATAACAGTCTTGATGATAAAGATTATGAAGCAGTGTTACAGACACTTAAACCTAAAGTAAAACGGGTAGAGATCATCCCTATTCATTCACAAAGAGCGACGACTTTAAGTGAGATAGAAAAGGCACTGGAAAAAGTGGGCATTGAATATGGCTATTTTGAGAGTAAGTTAGACAAAGATGAACACTACCTGGTGTTTGGTTCATTTTATGTCATAGAAGAATTTTTAAATAAGATGCAAAAGAAGTTAAATGTACCAAAGTAATATTTACCAATACCTGGAAACGTTAAAAGAAGAAAAATTACTCATTTGTAAAGATGATAAAGAATCCATACAGATACGGGATGTGAGTGTTTTACTTGGGTTTGATACGTATGTTTTACCTGATCTCCGTGTGAGTGTAGGGGAAGACCTTCGTGCGTATGGTGAAGATGTACAGTTGTTGTTTATACAGTTGGCTTCTTTCCACAAAAGCACAAAGAAAAAGATCCTTATCTCCCCGCTAAGAACTTTGCTGATCCCTTTTCCAAAAGCAGAATTGTTTGATACCCGGTCCATAGAATTTGGTGATACTTTGGACTTGCAAGAGCTCAAGGATACCTTATATCAGTGGGGGTACCATTTTACGGACATTGCAGCCAGTCGGGGAGAAGTCTCTTTCCGTGGAGATATCATAGATTTTTACCCTATAGATGCAGATAAACCTTACCGTATCTCTTTGTTTGATGAAGAGGTGGAAACGATCCAGCATTATGATGAGGGAACGCAGAAGCGTCAAAGTGATGAGTTGGAGTCTTTGACCTTTACGCCGGCATTTTTAGCACTCACTAAAACCCAACACGAAGCACTCAAAAACAGAACCGAACGAAGTTCTTACGATACCTTTGTCAAAGATCTAGATTCGCTTGGGCTCTGGCACCTGGATGATCTTGGAGAGAGTGCGTTAACACTTTTTGATGCTGTATGGGCATCTGCTTTGGATGAGGAACTGAAAGAAGTGTATGAGTTGGGTGAACCGCTTGTTCCCAGAAAGTCATTTTTGTTACCAGCTATCCCGGAAGGGAACAAATACCGCGACCTGGAAGGAGTGACTCCAAATAAATTACTCGAATCGCATAAAGAGAAAAAGATCACCATCATCGCAAAAAATGAGAGTATCGTCCGTGGTTCAGAACTGGACTCATTTGAGAACATAGAGTTTGTCTATCAAGAGGGTATCGTCAATCTTTTGGGTGCAGATAAACTCATCCTTTCTCTAAACAAGCCTATCAAGCGTAAAAAGGTAAAAAAAGCCAGTATTATACTTGATGAGCTTAAACCCGGTGATTATGTGGTCCATGAGAATTACGGAGTAGGTATTTTCAAGGGGATAGAAAAACGGGATGTACTAGGAGCTACCAGTGAATTTGTAGTCATGTTTTACCAAAATGAAGATTCTTTGCTTATCCCTGTCTCGAATCTTGAAGTGATAGACCGTTATGTGGCTGAAGGTGGTACATTACCGATACTTGACAAGCTGGGGAAAGCAAGCTTTAAAAAGCTCAAAGCCAAGGTCAAAGAGAAACTTTTTGCCATAGCCTCGCAGATCATCAACCTCTCGGCGCAACGTCATTTGAAAAAGGGTATCAAACTTAAAAGAAACATGGAAGAGCATGCCATATTTATGTCAGAGGCTGGCTTTGTACACACAGATGACCAGGAGCGTGCCATTAATGACATGTTGGATGATATGAGTTCTGGAAGGATGATGGACAGACTACTTTCAGCAGATGTGGGATTTGGTAAAACAGAAGTAGCTATGAACGGAATGTTTGTAGCGGTCAAAAACGGATACCAGGCCATGATGATAGCCCCCACAACACTGTTAAGTTCACAACACTATAAAAGTCTTAAGGAGCGCTTTCACGGACATGATATAAAAGTAGCGAAGCTTGACAGGTTTTCCACGACAAAAGAGAAAAATGCAACGCTTACTGGGCTGGAAGAAGGTACTATAGACGTTGTTGTGGGAACACATGCTTTGCTCAAAGCCAAGTTTAAAAAGCTGGCACTTGTCATCATCGATGAAGAGCATAAGTTTGGGGTGAAACAAAAAGAGGCACTCAAGGAGATAGCCATTGACGTGCATCTGCTTTCTATGTCAGCGACACCCATTCCTAGATCTTTAAACCTTGCGATGTCGGACGTAAAGTCTTTTTCTGAAATCCTCACACCTCCTACAGAACGCCAAGGTATACGTACTTTTGTAAAGAGTTATGATGATAAGGTCATTAAGGAAGCCATACTTCGTGAGATGCGCCGCGGCGGACAGATCTTTTATGTTTTTAACTCCATTGCAGGGATTGAAGAGAAGAAAAAAGTACTTTTAAACCTCTTGCCTAAACTTCGCATCGCTGTGCTTCACTCTAAGATATCAGCCAAAGAGACAGAAGATGAGATGATGCTTTTCGAAGATGGTGAGTATGATGTACTGCTCTCTACTTCTATTGTAGAGTCAGGTATACATATGCCGCATGCCAACACGATGATCGTCGATGGTGCAGACAATTTTGGTATCGCAGACTTGCATCAGCTTCGTGGACGTGTAGGACGTGGAGGCAAAGAGGGGTACTGCTACTTTATGGTAACAGACAAAGAGCGTTTAACAGACAATGCAAAACGTCGCCTGCTTGCACTTGAATCACACTCAGATCTAGGAAGCGGTGCTGTACTGGCCTTCCATGACCTAGAGATACGCGGTGGAGGTAACATCATCGGTGAAGCGCAGTCTGGGCATATCAAACAGATAGGGTATTCACTCTACTTACGCATGCTTGAAGATGCCATTAAAGAACTCTCCGGCCAAGACAAAGAAGTGGCACAGAATATCGATATGAAACTCTCTATCGATGCATACCTCAATGAAGAGCTTATAGAAGAAGACAGACTGCGTCTGGAACTTTACCGTCGACTCTCTTTATGTGAAAGTACAGGGGAAGTGTATGAGATAGAAACAGAGATAGCAGACCGCTTTGGAAAACTTGATGTCATCACAAGACAGTTCATTGATGTCATCGTTATGAAGGTACTGGCAAGAGAGAAAGGCATTTCTAAAGTTTCGTCTTATGGTGAAAACGTTTTTATAGAGTTTATTGATGAAAATAGAGAGAGAATGGTACTTAAATCACGCAGTAAAGATGATGATGATATTATCGCCACGGCAATGGGGTATTTGAAAACATAAATTTATCAGCATGTACTAATTAACCTCATATTATACTTGAGTAGATAGTTTATGAAAGGGATATATGAACTTTTTTGAATCAGAAATATTAAAAGGCAAGTACTTTATCCCTAAAAGTCGTGATAGACTAAGAGCAACCATGGTCAATTTGTTCATTTTGGCTGGTGCTTTTGTGATGCTTTTGTATGCTTACGAAAACTTGGTCCAAGGCTATTATATGATGTTGTCCGTTGAACTGTTCATCATTTTTATTTTGATGGTAGCCTATCTTGTATTTCCTCACTATGTCAATATCAATCATACGTCTTATATGATACTTGGCGCACTTACTTTTTTACTTTCCATGTCATTGATCGTGCCAGATCAAGACCCTGAACTTTCACTCTTCTGGCTGGCTGCTTTGCCTATCTTTGTTTTCTTTTTCCTAGGGGTGAAAAAAGGTATCAGATGGAGTACGAATATGTTTATTGTACTTCTTTTTATCCCTCTGTTCTCTTATTTGACAGGGGTACAGTTTGTCTATGAATGGGAACTGCTTTCTCAAATCGTTTTAGGGTATTTGGTTGTTTCATATATGCTCTATATCATCGAGAGTGAAAGAAGTTCTTATGAAGAGAGATTGAATGTCGCGCTTGAAGAGAATAAAATACTTTTTAAAGAAGTGCACCATCGTACAAAAAATAATATGCAGGTAGTGATGAGTCTACTTGAAAGCCAATCTTTTAAGATCGATGATCCTAAGTACAAAAAAATGTTTGAGACACATGTAGACAGGTTAAAAGCTATGAGTCTTATGCATAAAAATCTTTACAGTAATCACAGTTATGAAGAAGTAGATATTCAAGAATATTTGGAAGAGATAGCCCAAAGTTTACAGACATACACAGAGTATAGCATCAGTACAGTTATAGACCCCCTCATTATAGATATGAAAATAGCCATGAACCTTGGTCTTATTTTTAATGAGGCTGTAACCAATGCTATTGAACATGCTTTTGATACAGATGAAGGAGATATTGATATCTCCTTTAAACAATTAGGTGAACGATATAGTTTATGTATTCAAGATAACGGTAAGGGTTTTGATACTTCAAAAACATACAAGTCATTAGGTTTGACCCTCATCAAAGATCTGAGTGTCACCTTACCCCATAGTACGATCAATATAGAGGGGCTAAACGGTACTAAGATAGAGATCCATTTTGATAAAGAGGAGCATGCATAATGAGTTTACCTCAAAATATTTTGATAGTGGAAGATGAGGTGATCACGCAGCGTTATTTACAAGAAATACTTACTAATAATCATATGAATGTATCGGGTTGTTTCGATAATGCTTCAGATACACTTGAAGCATTGAAACATATAAATTGTGACATGATCTTGATGGATATAAACATCAAAGGATCAATGGATGGCATTCAGTTATCCAAAAAAATTTTGGATAAGTATACATTCCCCATCGTATTTATTACAGCACATAATGATGATGCAACACTTGAAGAACTTCTGGAACTTGCACCGTATGGTTTCATAAGTAAGCCATTTTCAAGCAAAGAGGTACTTGTTACACTGAAGATCGCATATAAGAGATATTTAATACACAGTGAAGTATCTAGAGTAAACACCAGCGACGAACCTACAGATATCGTCATCAATGAATACTATACATACTCAAGAAATGTATCTGTATTGTATTACGATGGACAAGCCATAAAATTGAATAAAAAACAAGGTCAACTTTTAGAGATCTTAAGTAAAAATATCAATCATACTGTAAGATATGATACGCTTATTTCAGAGTTATGGGAAGATGATACCGTAGCAGATTCTACTCTGCGTACTTTAGTCTATTCTGTACGCAAATTACTTCCTGATCTACCTATCGTTTCTCATAGTAAAGTAGGGTATTCACTTCAAAGTTCTCATTCAGTTTAGTTTCGATGGTTATTTACAATAACACTATAAGTATTAACCTTCAATTAACCTCACAAAAGTATACTTTCTACATAAAAATGTAGGAGCGTAACTTGAGTCAAATCATAGAAAATATCAAAACAGAAATTTCTAAAGTCCTTGTAGGACAAGATAAGATGGTCGAAGGACTTCTAGCAGGTTTGCTTTGCCGTGGACACATACTGCTAGAGGGTGTTCCCGGGCTTGCAAAGACAACTGCAGTGAATGCTTTGGCAAAAACACTTGGGCTTGACTTTAAACGTGTACAGTTCACACCTGATCTACTTCCTTCTGACATCATAGGTACTGAGATCTATGATCCTTCCAACAATACATTTAAGATCAAACAAGGTCCTGTTTTTACCAACCTTTTGCTGGCAGATGAGATCAACCGTGCTCCTGCTAAAGTACAATCTGCATTACTTGAAGTAATGCAGGAGAGACAAGTCACCATCGGTGATGAAACATTCAAGATAGACTTACCATTCCTGGTTATGGCAACACAAAACCCTGTTGAGCAGGAAGGTGCCTATGAACTCCCTGAAGCACAACTTGACAGATTTATGATGAAAGTGGTTGTCGGGTATAACACGAAAGAGGAAGAGTTGGAGATAGCAAGACGTGCGGCTAACAATACTTTTGGCGACATCCAGCAAGTAGCCAGCATTGATGATCTCAATAAGATCAGAGAAGAAGCACTTCAGGTGCATATGGATGAAGAGATAGAAGCGTATATCATAGAACTGGTATCTGCTACACGTAATCCTAAAGCTTACGGTCTTGAAGAGTTGGAAGCTTATATTGAGTATGGTGCCAGTCCCCGTGCGAGTATTGACATGTATAAGGCAGCGCGCGCCATTGCTTACTTAAAAGGGCAGGATTATGTTTCACCTATAGAAATAGCATACATCGCTAAAGAGATATTGCGCCACCGTATCATCCTCTCTTATGAAGCACAGGCTGAAGAAGTAACACAAGATGAGATCATAGAGAAGATTTTAGCATCCGTTCCGATCCCATAAAATAATAAATTGATGTCGACCCGAACGCCCTTGAAAGCGTAGCGATTCGAGAGGGTCGACGACTTTTGCATACTTTTCTAGAAAAGTATGAGGGAAACAACGCCGCAGTTAAAGTAAGCAGAAGCAATATAGAGTTCACATTGAGGCGATAGCCGAGGCTTCAGTGAGAGGAATTGGTAAGAAGCTTTGCTTCTCACCAAGGAGAATAAAATAAGAAAGGATAAATATGAATAAAGCTGTTAAAAAAATTATCCTTAAAACTAAAAAACAAGTCTACGGCGATATGCTTGGAAACAATGCTTCATTGTTCCAAGGAGAAGGCTTTGAATTCGCAGAACTTCGTGAGTATGTCTATGGTGACGATGTCCGTAAGATAGACTGGAAGACCACAGCAAAGCTGGGAAAACCTTTTGTAAAAATATACAAAGAGGAGCGAGAGCTTAACGTCGTGGTGGTTTCTATGCTTGGCGGGTCTGTCTATTTTGGAACGGTTAAACAAAAGTCGGACATTATGGCAGAAGTCGTTGCTACACTGGGCTTCTCTGCTGTAAAAAATGCTGACCTGTTTTCACACATGATCTTTGCCGATAAACTGTATGACATCAGCAAAGCAAGCAAAAAACTATTTTCTGTACATAAAGCTGTCGAAGATGTGGTTGCATTTGATCCTATCGGAAAAGAGGGTGATTTCTCTGCCTTGGTAGAAACACTGCATAAGCGTTTGAAAAAGAAGTCTCTGTTGTTCATCGTGTCTGATTTTGTAGGCGATATAGACTTGAAATTACTGAGTAAAAAACATGATGTTTTTGCAGTGATGGTACGTGACAGGTTTGAAGAAGATCCATCTGAGTTGGGTTATCTCAGACTCATAGACATGGAAACCAAACAGAGTTTTGAGGGTGATGTGGACAGTGGTACACTCAAGAACTATAAAAAAGCATTGCATGACAATGACGAGAAACTCTATAAACAGTTTAAAAAACAGGGTGTACGGTTCACAAAGATCTATACGCATGAAGAACCGGCACTTAAGTTAATGAAAAGAATGAGGTGATAGTAATGGATACAAATCAAACAGCAAATATCAATGAACAGCTTAGAGATATCAAACCTTTACTGGAGATACCGGACAGTTCTTATTATATCTATTGGGGTTTGATTGATTTAGTTATTTTCCTGGTAGTGGCTATTTTGTTCTTTGTGGGGAAGAAACTCTGGGATAACAGAAAGATCAATCTTGCAAAAGGTTATCTTGAAACCATCAAAAAGATAGACTGGAACGACACCAAAAAGTCAGCGTATGAAGCCACACACTATGCAAGACTTTTAGCTACAGATGAGAGACGAAAAGAGCTTTTCTCTCAACTTGAACCTATGCTTGAACAGTATAAATATAAAAAAGAGGTAGAAGTAGTCGATGAAGATACGAAAAACAAATTTAACCTTTATGTGCAGGTAGCTGATGAGTCAATTTAGTTTTGAGTATCCATATCTGTTAGGGGTACTACTTCTCTTTATCATTTGCAGTATTTGGTGTAAGGAGAGAAGTCGTGCTATCTTTTTTCCTCATGTGAAAACGCTTATGGCAAAAAGTGCAGGCAAGTCATCGTTACTCTCCTGGTTAAAATGGATAGGGATCACGGCTGCAGTGATTGCTTTGGCCTCACCAGTGATCACAAAAAGTTACTCCAACACTAAAAAAGAGGGACGTGACATCGTACTGATCATCGATTCCAGTGATTCTATGCGACAGCGTGGATTTGACCCTTCAGATCTGTGGAGAAACAAGTTTGATGTTGTTAAAGAGGTGGTAGGTGATTTTATAGAGAGAAGAGAGGATGACCGTATCGGTATGGTGACTTTTGCCGACATTGCCTTTATCGCATCACCGCTTACTTTTGAAAAAAAGTTTTTAACGGACATCACAAAGATGCAAAAGATGGGTATGGCAGGAAAACGAACTGCCATCAACGATGCAGTCGTACAAAGTTACAATCTTTTGAGTAAAAGTAAAGCCAGATCCAAGATAGCCATCTTGCTTACAGATGGTATAGACAATATGAGTAAAGTACCGTTCGGGGATCTGAAAAACCTTATAGAAAAGCGTGATATAAAACTCTATGCCATCGGTGTAGGGGATGCACGTGATTATAACGGGCAGTACTTGCAGGCACTTGCAGATGCCGGTAAAGGACTGGCATTTGGTGCACAGGACGCAACGACACTTTCTCAAATTTATGATGAGATAGACAAACTCGAAGCAACGAAGATCGATGATAAAAAGATCGTACAACATACGTATTTGTATATCTATCCGCTTTTTTTAGCCATACTGAGTCTGCTGTTGTTCGTTTATTTTAGAAACAGTAAGGGGGTCTAGAGATGAGTTTTGTCAATCCACAGTTTTTTTGGGCACTTATTATCCCTTTTATTATTTTTGCATATCTTATCTCTACCAACAAAGAGAGACTCTCTCGTATTTTTGATGACAAGGTATTGAAGCGTTTAAGTGCTACAGATGAGAGTATGCCTTTGGTCGTACGTAACATGTTGATGCTCTTAGCACTTTTTCTGATGATCGTTTCGATGGCCAGACCGGTGATAGAAAAGGGCGATAAAACGGTAGAGGTACAGGGATTGACACTGCTTACGGCTCTGGACATCTCCGGGTCTATGCGAAGTACAGATATCTATCCCAACCGTTTGACATTTGCCAAAAAGAAGATGAGTACATTTTTTGATGCCATGCCAAGTGATGAGATAGGTGTGGTGGCATTTGCCTATAGTCCTTTTGTCTTGGCACCTTTTTCAAGTGACAAAGAGACACTTAAAATGATGGTGGAAGGTGTAGATGATTCGTATATTAATATGGGTTCTACAGACTTTTCCGCTTTGGGTGAATTGGCAAGCTCTTTACTCGAAGAGAAAAAGCCTAAGATCATGGTACTTTTCACTGATGGTGGGGACAAAGAAGCCATAGAAGGCTTTACAGAGATACTTAAAGCCAATGAAATTGATCTTTATGTGGTACTGGTAGGGACAGAAAAAGGAGCCCCTGTCATCGATGAAAATGGCAAACCTTTTACACTTGAAGACGGTACCATAGCGATCACGCAAAGAAACGATGCATTGGGTGAAGTAGCCAAAGAAAATGATGGTGCATACGTGGTAGCGAGTACCGGTAAGGAAGACATGGCACAACTGGTTTCTGTCATACGAAGTAAATACACAAACCAACAGCAAGGTACGGTGACAGTCAAAGAACGTGTAGAGTACTTTTATTATCCGTTAGGGGCGGGGCTGTTATTTTTGCTCATTTCATTGAGTTCGATGCCTAGAAGGAGAGAAGTATGATAAAGTTGATGTTATGTATGCTGAGTACGGGTGCGTTACTTCATGCCGGGCTCACCGACTTTAAAACCATAAAAGAAGCAAATCAGGCATATGAAGCCAAAGAGTATGGAAAAAGTGCAACCTTGTTAAACAGTTTAGATGCAAAAAGTCCTCAAAAACAGTATGACATAGGAAATGCGCTCTATAAAGATAAAAAATATGATGAAGCCATTAAAGCCTATGAAAAGGCAGAGGGTGTAGATGAAGCCACAAGGTTGCATAACATTGGTAACAGCCAGTTTCAGAAAAAAGAGTTGGATCAAGCCATTGAGTCTTATGAAAAAGCCTTGAAACTCAAAGAAGATGAAGACACCAAGTTTAACCTTGAATTGGCCAAAAAACAGAAGCAAAAAGAAGAAGAACAAAAGAAACAAGAGCAAAAAGAACAAGATAAAAAAGACGAAGATCAACAGAACGATCAAGAACAAAAGAAAGACGATAAACAAAAGCAGGATCAAAAACAAAATAAAGATCACAAAGACCAAGATAAGAAAAACGAAGACCGAAAAAATAAAGATCAAGAGAAGAAGCAAGACAAACAGAAAAAAGATGACAAAGACGGAAAGAAGAAAGAAGAAGATAAGAAAAAAGAGGGAGATAAAAAGAAATCTGACTCCGGGAAAGAAAAGAAGCCTCAAGATAAAAAAGGTGAGAAAGAAGGCTCTCCGTCTGAAGCAGAAAAGCAAAAAAGTAAAGAAGAAAAGTTGAAAGAGCAAGAGTTGAAACGTCTTATGAAAAAGATGCAAAAAGGCAAGACACCTACAATGATGTATCAAATGGGCGAAGAAAAAAAAGGTCAAAGGAGTGAAGATGCGAAACCTTGGTAAAGTAGTAGTCATAATAGCAGTCAGTTTTCAATATTTATGGGGTGCAAGTGTTGAAGCTACGGTCTCCGGTATGGAAGTCGTGAGTGGTAATGCAGTTCAATTACGTATCATAGCTACGGGAGATAACGTGAAATTCCCAGATATTCAAACCATTGATGGATATAACGTAGCAGGTATGCATACTGGAAACAGCAGCTCGTACAGTTATACCAATGGGAGTATGAAAAGTCAACACACTAAGACAAGAACATTGACCTTTTTCCCAACTAAAAATATGACTATTCCTTCGTATGAAGTAGAGATAGAGGGTAAGAATTATAAAACAAAACCAATAGCAATAAGCATAGTTACGTCCAACGCACCTACCGGACAAAACAATAATATGTTCTCTTTGCAAATGAGTGCAAATAAAAAGAAGGTCATGGTGGGAGAATCCCTTATGGTGACAGTATATTTTTCTTTAAAGAACGGTGTGAGATTATCGCAGGAAGTACAATATACACCACCTACTTTTCCAGGTTTTATCGTCGCAGATTCGGGTGAACAAAATGCCTATAGAAAAGGCAACTATCAAGTTCAGGAAGTAAGGTATATCCTTACCCCACAAGCCGAAGGAAACTTTACTGCAACTCCGGCACATGCCAAAGTAGGCGTAGCAGACAGAAGCAGAAGAGATATATTTGGTATGAGTTTTGGGACAAAATGGAAGCAGATGGCATCTAATACTTTAGAGATAGAAGTGTTACCGCAGGAAAAAGAGAGTGATCTAGTGGGTGACTTTACTGTAGATACAACGATAGATGCACAAGAAGTCAAAGCAAACAAACCAGTAAACCTCACAGTCAAGATAGAAGGAAAAGGTAATTTGGAAAGTTTTGAATTTCCTAAATATGAGATAGATGGTGTAACGGTGTACAGTGATGAGGCTAAAGTAGACACAAGGGTTGTAGATGGAGAACTGTATAGCAGCTACAGTAAAAGTTTTGCCTTTATCTCGGAAGAAGATTTTGTAATTCCTGCGCAAAGTTTTTCTCTATTAACACCTAAAGATCATCACATTAAATCACTTGATGTAAACGCATATGATATCAAAATTAAGAAAACACCTACAACATCTTTGGCTGCGGAAAATACCGATACATATGGTGTAGTACAAACAAATATGGCCCAAGCGGTACAGACCAATGAAGTGACAGTCGAAAAGCGAGTAGAGGTAAAAAGTGTAGCATGGTGGATGCTAGCGGCAGCCTTTGGATTGGGTGCACTGTTTATGGTTGTTTTAAGATGGTTATCTGGTTTAAAAAGGGGAACTTCCAGTCCTTACAAAGAGTCTGAAGCATTGAAGATACTCTATGCCCATATGAGTGAAGATGCTGAAATTGAAGAGATGGTACGTAAACTTTATGCCCGTAAAAATGGCGATAAAAGTGTGCAGATAGATAAAAAAGTACTCAAAGAGATGGTGGAGCGTTTTAGGTAGAGTAACGCCTCACTGAGGCTGTATGTATAGTGAGATATAGACTGCAGCCTAGTCCAAGATATCATGTAGGGTATTGGCTTCTTTCATCCAATCATTCAGTGTATCCCACTCTTCATTCTCTACCATCTTTTGGCATTTTTTAAGTTCGGATTGAAATGAATTGATGGCTTCGAGTACATTGCTCTTGTTTTGTCTGAAGATATCTTCCCACATATTAGGTGAAGATTTTGCGATACGGCCCATGTCTTTAAACCCACCGCCTGCAAGTGCAATAATACTTTCTGCAGCCTCTTGTTTTATGACGGAATTAGCCAATGCATAAGAAAGTGCATGGGGCATGTGTGAGATGTAAGCTGCATGTCTATCATGCTCTTTGGCACCCATGCAGACGATATTCATACCTATGTCATTAAAAAGTTTTTTAGCAACGTTTTGTTGATACTCTCCACTTTTTTCAAGGTCACATAGTACAACCACTTTGTCCGTATAGAGGTCTTCAAGTGCAGCAGTAGGGCCAAATTTCTCTGTACCTGTCATAGGGTGTGCAGCCACAAAATTATGTCGAATATCAGAAGGGATGGAAAGAGAGATCTTTTCTTTGGTACTTCCCAGATCAATGACGGTACACGTATCAGCTAAAGTACCTAATTGTTGGGCAACAGAGATAATGCCATCTACTGGAATACTGAGAAAGATGATATCGCAACTTTTGAGTGCTTCAGTAGAGGTACAGATCTCATCTACGAGACCCAGTTTAAGCGCCTGGGAACAATGACGTTCATTATGGTCCAGACCTATGAAATAATAGTCTTTAGAGTGCTTTTTAAGTGCTAGACTTAAAGATCCACCCATAAGTCCTAAACCAACTATACCGACTTTGATTCTGGCCATAATGTATCCACCTGATTTTTTGAAAGAGTATAGCATGATTTCTCTGTTTATTATCAGATTCTTATTGAAAAACAGATAGAATATTGCAAATTATACTAAGGCTCATTATGATCAAAAAGATAGCACTTTTTCAAATACTTTTTACTTGGATACTCATAGGTTCACTCCTTTCTGCCCAAAAAGTCACACAGATTAAATTTGAAGGACTTGCACACCTTTCTCCCACGACTGCAAAAGAGATTGCAGGGATCCGTGTGGGCGAAGAGATAAATGCTGGGAAAATAAATGATTCCATTAAAAACTTTTTCTCACAGGGTTACTTTAAAGACGTATGGGTAGATCAACAAGGTGGTGTACTTATTTATCATTTTAAAGAAAAATTGGCTATCGCAAATGTTGACATTAAAGGGTATGGATCAGGCGATGATGGTATAAAGCTATTGGAAGGTATAGGTCTCAAGAAAGGTGACCTATATGATGAAAGACGTGTTAAAAAAGCCAAAAGAACACTCCTGTCTAAGTTAGAAAGTCAAGGTTATTATGACACAGTGGTTGATGTCAGTACAACGCCTGTGGGAGAAAGTAGTATTTCTCTAGTGTTTGATGTAAACAAAGGCGAAAAGATCATTATCCAAAAACAAAACTTTGTAGGTATAGAACAGTTGGTTCAAAATGATCTTGAATTAGACCTTGCAAACAAAGAAAGAGATTGGCTTGGTTGGATGCCTTGGAGAGACAGCGGTGAAGCCAGTGTAGATCAACTTGAATATGATGCATATAGAGTAAAAGATGTCTATATGAGACATGGGTATCTGGATGCTAAAGTGAGTAAACCGCTTATGAGAGTTGATTTCGGTTCGTATAATGCAGAAATAGATTATCAGGTGGTTGAAGGTGTACAATATCGTGTAGGAACCATAGGGATTACACAAGAGATTGCTGGACTTAATACTGAAGATTTAAAAGATTTGCTTACACTCAAAGAGGGTAGAATATTTAACATTAAACGTATGCGTAATGATATGAAACATATAGAAGAAGAAGTGGGTAACTTTGGATTTGCCTATGTCAAAGTGTCTCCACAAATGCATAAAGATCCGGAAAAACAAATTATTAACCTAAATTATATTGTTCAACCTGGCGAACCCGTTACTATAAATGATGTAGTCATCTCCGGTAATGACAGTACTAAAGACAGGGTCATTCGTCGTTATATCTATTTGGCACCTGGTGATAAGTTTAATGCCAGAGATCTTAAAGACTCAAAGAATGCCTTAGGAAGAACAGGTTTCTTTGAAAAAGTAGATATAGAAAGTCAGAGAGTCTCAGCAGATAAAATCAACTTGCTTGTCAAGGTGAAAGAAACATCTACAGGTACTATCTCTGCAGGTGGTGGGTATGGAAGTTATGAAGGTTTGATGCTCAATGCTTCTATCTCAGATAAAAATATATTTGGTTCAGGGATCAACTCTACTTTAGGTTTTGATATTTCAAGAATTTCAACAAATTATAATGTTTCTTTTGTCAATCCAAAAGTCTGGGACAGCATGTATAGTTTTGGATTAAGTCTGTATAAAAAAGAGTTTGAGTATATTGATTATACACAAGACCAGTTAGGTGGATCTATGACAGTGGGTAGAGAGTTGTATAGACATTTTCATGCTTCAGTAGGGGTTGGATATGTCGATAACCAGTCAACGATTAATGATGCAAATAGCACACTGGTTAATGATTATTATTTTAATCTTTATAATGACCAATATAAAAAGGCTTCATTTTTTGCCAGCGTAAGTTTTGATAACACAGATGATTTCTATACACCAAGAGAAGGAATGAAAGCAGCTGTAAACTTTGAGTATGCACAATTGGATGGAGATGACTTTAACAGTACTGTAGGAAGTGGTGAAGAGAATGGTTATGCAACCATCTTAAAAACATCTGCAAAAGTCGGACTCTATTATGGGTTGGAAGATTGGATTGATTATGATCTTATCTTGCGTGTAAAAGGAAGAATGACAAGTATTAGTACTGGTGATAATGAGTATCTTCCTATCGGGGAGAAGCTCTTTCTGGGTGGTATAGGATCTGTGAGAGGCTATAATCCATATTCCCTTTCTCCTAGTGAGACTGATCCTGTGACGAACGTTAAAAGACTAACAGGAGGTAAGCATAGAGCTTCTACAAGTGTTGAAGCGAGTATCCCTCTTTCTGAAGCAGCAAAGATGAGACTGGCATTTTTCTATGATTATGGTATGATCGGTGAGGATAGTTTTAACGAAATTACAAGATCTTCAACGGGTGTGGTTGTAGAGTGGCAGTCCGGATTTGGACCTATTAACCTTGTCTTCGCTTATCCGATCGATGAGCAAGAGGGTGATCAAACAGCGGTATTTGAGTTCTCTATGGGAACAAGGTTCTAGCTTTACTCTTATACAAGAGCAAGGGTCTTTCCTTGCTCGCTACAAAATATTTTAAATTCCCAACTTTTCATTTTTAGGCAATGCACTTTCATCTTCTATAATAATGGCAAACGGTATAGGCTTTTCTAAAGCTTTTACATCTTCTTTTGCCAGATATAACGGTTTGTCAGAGGTGATACGTAGCGTTTGATTTACATAGTTAAATACGATTTTTGCACTGTTAGAAGCCTCATGCAAAAGTACAGTAAGCGTATAGATAAAACTTAACCAAAGCAGTGTGTGCTTTTCGGGAAGAAGAGGTTTATAGTGTGCAAATAGAGGTTTGTTTAGGAGCTCTTTCCCATGCATACGTAATAGCAAAGATATAAGAAGTATCTGTTCATGCGTAAACCCATAGTTCAGTTCTTGCATAGCGATGTAGAAGGCATGTTGATGAGATTTGTAAACAGTAAGTGTCTGTCCTATACTGGAGAGTTTCACTGCCCATAGAAGCTCTTCTTCGTAGCGCTTTTTATCTTTAATATCTTTTTGAAGTACACTATAGAGACTTGAAGCCAGTTTGAGTTTTGTTTTTCGTTTCTTTTCTATAATGTCTAAAGGTTTAAATCTATCTAGTATGGAAACAATACTTGGATTAATATGACTTGGAAATTTTTGATTATCATCTCTGAGAGACTGTTCTAAAAATACCCCTTCTCTTACACCGACTGAACTTGAAATAACTGTTTGTGTACCTATATGGGAAAGTATTTCTTTAAAGATCAGTGCACCTTCCCGGATGGTGTCGTAACGGTTTTTTTTCAATCCGAACTGTTTTAGGTTTTTAGCACTGGAAAGAGGAATTGAAGCAAGATAGTCTTTATGCTCTTCAACGTTATAGGAAAAGGCATGGAGTTTATCTAAAGGGTAAGCAATTTGCTTCATAATGCCTTTAGAAAGGGTTCTTGCTGTTCCCCCTATGCCAATGGCCAAGGTATGCGTAAAATGCTCTGGAAGTTGATTTAACTCATGTTGTATATATGCTTTTGCTTTCTCGTTTATCACTGAGGGTGTGAGTCCTTTGTCAAAGAACAGTTCTTTTAGTCTCACTGTACCAAGGTTGAGTGAATAGGTATCTACGATAAGCCCATTTTTAATGAGTGACATATCGGATGATCCTCCACCGATATCTATACTAATCCCCTCATTTATAGGAAGTAAATTGACTGCAGCTATACCACCGTATTTGGCTTCTTTGTTACCATCAATGATCTTAATGAAGAGTCCAAGCTCTTTTTGTATCCACTGGACAAATTCTTTTCCGTTTGGTGCATCTCTCAGTGCAGAAGTAGCAACACAAAGTGTTTTATTTGCCTGATATTTGTCTATGGTGTGAAGGAAAGATTTTAAAGTGAGATAGGCTCTTTGTATACCGATGGGTTGAAGATAACCCTCTTTTTCATACGCACCTTCACTAATACGAACTTTTGATTTTTGTTCGCAGATAAGATGAAAACCGTAACGACTTGTTTTTTCAAAGATCACAAGTCTTGCTGAGTTTGAACCGATATCAATGATAGCAGTTCGTTTTGCCATTAAACTATCTACTCTTCTTCTTGCAGTTTGTCATATTTGAATTTTAACTCTTCAACGTTTTCAACGTTGTCAGGATCCGGAACAATACAGTCTACAGGACATACAGCGATACATTGAGGTTCATCAAAATGACCTACACACTCTGTACATCTATCTGGATCTATAAGATAAACGGGATCATTTTCTTCAATTGCTTCATTTGGACATTCTTCTCTACATGCATCACATGCAATACATTCGTCAGTTATTACTAATGCCATGGTTTCCTCTGTATATGTTATTTATACGAGTTATAACGGAACAAAGCTTATGCTTAAGTTAAATTATCTGCGAATTTATAATAAAATTTTACTTTTGTAGTTTTTTGCTAAAAGAGGACATGTCTTATTCTCAATTTTACCTGCAAATTTGTATCGTATTTTTGCTATAAAATCGTAAAGAGAATCCCGTAATACTTTAGGTATGAAGCTACTCATTTTTGCCATTATGAACCATATGCCACCAAGTCGTTCAAAGAGAGCAATGCTTGCATCGCTTTTGTAGAGTGTTTCCCCATTTTGTATATACAGTATGATACTGTCAAGATCAACTGTATCGATATTTTTTTCTTTGAAAGTCTCACCTTGAAGAGGAGCAAAAGCCAGTAGATCATTTTTGTCTCTGACAACTACAAAACGAACTATGGCATGACAAAATGCACAAGTACCATCATAAAAAAGAATAGCTTTTGTTTGAGGTTGAGGTGTTTTGAACCACATAGAAGGAAGGCGCCAAAAAGGTGTCATGGCACTAAAGGTCTAAGAGAGCTTTTTAGGAAAACAGAATCTATAACCACGTCTTCTTACAGTTTCAATAGTAGTGATCTCTAAAGGTTTATCCATCTTTTGACGAATCTGGTTTATGGCTACTTCGATAACGTTAGGTGTTACAAGCTCCGGTTCTTCCCAGATAGCATCAAGCAGTTGTTCCTTAGAGACGATCTGGTCTTTGTGCATTGCCAAATGGGTTAAGACTTCAAATGGTTTACCTTTGAGTTCTATCTCTTCACCCTGATAGATGATTTTTTCTTCTTCAGGATTGATGATAAGGTCTTCTATCTCAATAATGTTAGAAACACCAAATCGTAGTTTTGCTTCAATACGTACCAGCAAAATGTCATAGTCAAGAGGTTTTCTGATAAAGTCGTCAGCACCAGATCTAAGTGCTTTGATCTCACTCTCTTTGTCTTCGCGTTCAGAGAGAACGATCACCGACGTTTTATGTGCTTCAGTTTTGATAGTAGAGATGATATCTAGATTCTTTTCACTGTCAGATGGCCATGCAAGCAATACTAGATCGTAGTTTCTGATATCAATATAATACTTTGCATCACCAAGATTTTCAGCTACATCATTTTGATAACCCTCTTCTGTCAGCGTATCTGAAAGTGTTTTTCCGAGTGTCACTTCATCTTCTATGATCAATATTCTCATAAATGAACCTTTTTATCTTTAAGATTTATTTAATATTATAACATAAAAATAGGGGGGGTTTGAAAAAAATTTAAAAATTCCAAGTTTTACTTAAGGAAACGGTACATTGGGCTAAAATATCGGGTTTAGATATCTTAAGTGAGAGTGTCTGAAGGTGTGGATAGGCTGTATAGAGCACCTCTTTGAGACCTAAAAGAGCATTTTCTAAAAGTTCATAGCGTTTCGATTTGAGCTCATTTTGTATCAACAGTACCATATCTGCATAGTCGATAAATGCATCATCACTGTAATCATAGGTAGCTTCAAGGTTAATGATGACACGTTGTGGTTTATCACGTTCAAAGTCGAGTAAACCAATAATAACATCAAAAGTCAGATCTTCTACATGGATGGTCATTTTAGACTTTGCCTTCTTCTTTTTTGAAGATTCTTACAATATTGGGGATATGTTTATAGAAGATGATAAATGCGATGATCCAAATAGGAGCATGTGAACCTATACCCGGTACTTCAGGGTACATCACGTATGATGCGATAATGAAAGCAATGAGCCCTATGAGTGAGGAGAGTGATGAAATTTTCAATCCTTTTGCTGCAACCAGCCAAACAAGAATGGCAATAAGAGCGGGAATGGGCATCATGATGAGCAGTACACCAAAACCAGTAGCGACACCTTTTCCCCCTTCAAAAAACAAAAATGCTGAAAAACAATGTCCTACCACAGCCAGTACAGCTATGGTCCAAAGTACACTTTCCGGAGCATCAAGCATTATGGCTAAAAGTATGACAACTACACCTTTTATGGCATCCAAAAAGAGTGTGATAGCACCTAATTTTTTTGCTAGTTTCGGGTCTTGTTCTGTTACAACACGAAGTACATTGGTTGCACCGATATTACCACTACCGGCTTCTTTTATGTCGACACCTGCAAACTTTTTAGCCAGTAAGTATCCAAAAGGAATTCCGGCTATGAGATAGGCCGCAAGATAGAGTAAAATATTTTGATTCGTTAAAAAGTCCATGATTAGTCCACAATTAAAATTTATACTGCACTTATCTTGAAAATGTTATAAGTACGTGAATAGTGCAATTTTATCCGAATTTTGATAAAATAGCTAGATTATTGAGAGGATTTAATTCCTGAAGGATATAAATGAGTATTGATTACAAAGCTGAAATTAACAGACTTAAAAAAGAATTAGATGTCACGGTAGTGGCACACTATTATCAGCGTGATGAAGTGTTTGAAATGGCTGATATTATTGGTGATAGTCTTGAGTTGGCACGTAGATGCCAGGCAGATACAAACCCTTGGGTCGTTTTTTGCGGTGTTGGGTTTATGGGGCAAAGTGTAAAAGTTATTGCACCTGAAAAACGTGTGCTTATGCCAAAGATAGCGTGTTGTGCCATGGCACGTATGATGGACGGCTCTTATTTTGAAGAATCCGTACAGTATATGGTAGACAGAGGCATAGCCAAAGAAAACATTTTACCTATTACCTATATCAATTCTGATGCTTCAGTGAAGGCAAAAGTAGGGGAGATGGGCGGACTGGTATGTACCTCTTCCAATGCATTCAAGATCATTGAAAAAGGCTTAGAGAGCGGGAAGAAGATTCTCTTTGTCCCAGATAGATGTTTAGGGCAGAATTTTGCGATACAAATGGGCTTGAAGTCCTGTGTGATCGGTGTAGAAGTAGATGGGAAAGAGTGTGACCCTAAAGAGGCTGATATCATCTGTTTTAATGGTTTTTGTTCTGTACACCAACTCTTTACAGTAGATGACATTGAGTTTTACCGTAACAAGTACCCAGGAATCAAAATAGCCGTACACCCAGAGTGTGATCCAAGCGTAGTACTTGCAGCAGATTTTTCAGGTTCTACCTCACAGCTTATCAAGTATGTCAATGAACTTGACCCTGAACAAAAGGTAGCCATAGGAACAGAATACAATCTTGTAAATAGAATGAGAAAAGGCAATACCTATGTACTCTCTTCAACTAAGCCAGAGTGTCCCACAATGAATGAAACGACTTTGGAAGATCTCTATAACACATTGAAGTCTATAGAAGATGATCAACCAATCAATGAAATTGTAGTGGATCCTCATACAGTTAAGTATGCTAACTTGGCGCTAGAGCGTATGTTGGCGATAAAATAATGTTAAAAGAGACATTTTTAAAAGCATTAGTGGCTGAAGATCTAGGACGTGGAGACCTGTTTTCCCGTATCAGTACAGGTAAACCTATACGAGCGTATATCATTGCTAAGAGTGATGGAGTATTTGCAGGACAGGAGTATGTTGGGATCTTTGCAAAGATGTATGATTTGTCACTAGAATGGAAAGTATCTGATGGCAGTCGTTTTACTAAGGGTGAAAAACTTCTTTTTATCTCAGGGGATTCAAAAACCATTCTTTCTTTAGAGCGTTCCATTTTGGACATGGTACTTCATGCAAGTTCTATAGCCACTTTGACAGCTGAGTATGTAGCTGCCATAAAAGATACGGGCGTGAAGTTACTGGATACAAGAAAAACAAGACCTCTGCTTCGTGAGTTTGAAAAATATGCAGTACGCTGTGGCGGAGGGATCAACCATCGTATGGGGCTTGATGACTGTTTAATGCTGAAAGACACTCATCTTCAGACCATAGATGACTTAGATGCTTTTATGCAAGAGGTACGACAAAAGATACCTTTTACCTCAAAGGTTGAGATCGAATGTGAAAGTCTAGCTATGGTTAAAAAAGCGATGAAAGCCGGAGCAGATATCGTGATGTGTGACAATATGTCTATAGAAGAGACCAAAGAAGTAGTCGCATACAGAAATGAGAATTATCCTCATGTTTTATTAGAAGCCAGTGGTAATGTAACACTTGAGACGATTAAAGAAATTGCAAGCACTGGAGTAGATGCCATTAGTTCAGGAGCAGTCATACATCAGGCAAATTGGATAGATCTGTCTATGAAGGTAGAATAGTAACACTCCATTAACACTATTGCAATATAATGTGAGACTGTGTGAATTAAACAATGAAAGAACAAAATGATACTTGAGAGTCTCCCCCATGACGAAGTTAAAAGTAAGATAGAGTCTGCAAATTCTGTCACCATACTTTCCCATCTTAACCCTGATGCCGATACTTTGGGTACGGCACTGGGTATTTATGCACTGTTAAGTAAAGATAAAAGGTTAAAAGTTGAAATTGTGAATGCTTCAACTGCTTTACCCCTGTATCTTGATTTCTTACCAAACTTTAAAAAAATCAAACACCATATGGATTATACAGACAGTTTGATACTCTCTTGTGACTGTGGGAGTGTAGATAGATTAGGGTTTGATCTAGAAGGTAGAGATATTATCAATATCGATCACCATCAGAGTAATACACGATATGGAAGTATCAATGTTGTGATAGCAGAATATGCGTCTGCGTCACAAGTGGCTTTCGCATTGTTCAGAGAACTGTATCCTATAGAGGCTGATGCAGCAACATGTTTTTATACAGCATTGCTCTCTGACACAAGATACTTTACTACTACATCAATGAATGAAGAGGTGTTTAAAGTAGCAAAGTCTTTAGTGGAAGCGGGTGCAGTACCTGATTATATTGCCTGTAATTTTACACAGAGACGACCTTTGAGTTCGTTGCGTATTTTAGAAAAAGCTTTAGCCTCTTTATCTTTATATCATGAAGCGAAAGTAGCTACTTTAATGGTGACTAAAGAGGAAATAGCAGCAACGGGTGCTACAGTACCGGAGATGGAGGGCATTGTAGATTATGGAAGGTCTTTAGCCACGGTTGAGGTAGCACTTTTTGCTATGGAATTAGAGGACGGTATACGTATCTCTTTACGAAGTAAGAAAACGGATGTATCCAAAGTGGCGATGGCTTTTGGTGGTGGGGGACATAAAGTGGCTGCAGGCTTTACGCTTACGCAATGCGGATTACAAGAAAGTATAGATACAATTTTAACAAAGATAGAAGAATTAGGAATTATAGATGAGAAATAGACATGGTAAAAAAGGCAAAAGTAAGATAGTAGTTGTATTTGTATTAATAGTACTGGGTGTGCTTGCAGGAGCTGGGTATGTGTATACGGCACCGGAATTTGAAAGAGAAGTACCAACGGTCTATAGCGAACAAAATGTGTTTTGGAACCGTAAAGATCCACTGAAGGTTCAACTTTCAGATAATGAAGGACTCAAAAGTTTTGAGCTTGTCTTGAATGACGGAACAAACAGCCTTATCGTAGGACAAGGTATATTTGAAGAGAAAACAAAAGAGCAGACGCTTTTAGTGAAATACCCTAAAAGTAAAACACTAGACCCTAAAGCAACCAAGCTAACATTAAAAGTGTTAGTCACGGACAGCAGTATGTGGAACTTTTCTAAGGGTAACAAGAGTGAAAAAGTCATTCACATTAATGTTGATTTTACGAGACCAAATGTAAATGTACTTGCAAACTCTTACAGTATTACACAAGGTGGAAGTGCCTTAGTTGTATTTCAAGCAGAAGATGAGAATCTTGATATGCTTTATGTAAAAGTAGGAGAAGAAAAGTTTAAAGCCCAACCTTATAAAGAAGAAGGATATTATGCAGCACTTATCGCATGGCCATTTACGAACAAAGAGTTTAAAGCCAAAGTCATAGCGATAGATGCTGCTAAAAACAGACGTGTTTCGGACATCCCTTTCTATGTCAAAAATCATGAATATAAAGTTTCATGGATCAAGGCAAAAGATAAATTCATAGATGGCAAGATCACAGATCTGGCATCAAGTGATCCTGAATATGCCAATATAGATGATAGACTTGAAAAGTTAAAAGCGATCAATGAAACGATGCGTTTGAAAAATGAAGCGTTGATTCATGCGTTAAGTAAGGATGTCTCTTCAGAAGTTTTAAAAAGTTGGAAAGTGAAAAAGTTCTACCCACTTAAAAATGGACAAAAGGTTGCCAGTTATGGTGATAAAAGACATTACTACTATGAAGACAAAGAGAATGAAGTGTCTCACTCGTATCATGTAGGGTATGACTTGGCAAGTACAAAAATGGCAAGAATTAAAACATCCAATGCTGGTAAAGTAGTCTATGCAAATGAAAATGGAATCTATGGGAATATGCCTATGATAGATCATGGATTGGGACTTTATTCACTCTATGGACACTGTTCACAACTGTTGGTAAATGAAGGTGATGAAGTGAATGCCGGGGATGCCATAGCAAAAACGGGTGTTTCAGGTTTGGCATTGGGGGATCATCTGCATTTTGGTCTTTTGGTTCAAGGTATAGAGGTTAGACCTGTAGAGTGGTTTGATCAAGAGTGGATCAGGAAGAATGTGGATGACATATTCAAGGCTGCGGATAAGATAATTCAAGGAAAATAGTCCACAAAGTGTCCACAGTAAAAGTGTACACTTTGCAATAATTATAATTTTATACTATAATACGGGCAATAAATAAAGAGAAAGGAGAATGTAATGCAGCAAAGAACACTGAAAAGACCCGTTGAAGTTGTGGGTATCGGTTTACATAAAGGTGAGCCGATCAAGTTAAGACTTGAGCCGCTTGATGTAGATGCCGGTATTATGTTCTATCGTGAAGATCTAGCGATGAGTATACCACTTTCTCCTGACTCAGTGATTGATACACGTATGGCTACGGTGATAGGAAATGAGAAAGGGTATATCTCTACGATAGAGCACTTTCTCTCTTCAGTATACGCCTATGGTATAGACAATATGCGTGTGATCGTAGATGGAAATGAGATGCCGATCATGGATGGTTCATCCATCTCTTTTTGTCTTCTGTTGGAAGAAGCAGGTATCCAAGAGCAGGATGCAGCAAAGAAAATTATTTGTGTTAAACAACCTGTTGAGATACGTGAAGGTGATAAATTTGTGCGTCTCTTACCTCATGACAGTGCACAATTTGATTTTCGTATCAAATTTGACCATCCTGTAATCGGTGATCAGAAAGAGCATTTTGACTTTAGTACTAAAAATTTTGTGGAAGAGATCGCAAGAGCAAGAACATTCGGGTTTGCTAAAGATATACAGTATCTTCAAAGTCAGAACCTGGCACTTGGAGCAACACTTCAAAATGCCATAGGACTTGATGATCATAAAGTCCTCAATCCTGAAGGATTACGTTTTGAGAATGAATTTGCAAGACATAAGATCTTAGATGCCATGGGAGACATGATGGTCTCTGGGCACAATATACTGGCTAAATATGAATCATTTGCAGGAAGTCACGATCTGAATTATAAACTCACTTCTAAATTACTTTCAGACAGTAAAAACTATGAGCTTGTAGCAGTAGAAGAGTTACAAAGTAGAGCATTTGCAAAAAGCTTTGCCTAGGAGATACGAACTTCTCATTATATCTATCTCTTCACCTCTTATGTTAGGGGTATACGAAGAGGGTAAGCTTATTGACACACTATCCAGTGAGTTAAAAACGTCCCAAATCCTTTTGCCTTTGATTAAAGAATGTTTAGACAAATATGATATCTCTACGATTATATATACCCGAGGTCCCGGGTCTTATATGGCTATAAAACTCACCTATATTATGCTTAAAACGATAGAAATTATGCAAGGAATTAAGTGTGTGGGATGTAGCGGTTTTACTTTAAATGGAGGGGAACCTATCAAAGCGATAGGAAATCTTTATTTTATCAAGGAAAAAGAGACTATAATTACAAAAAAATATGAACAACCAGTTAATGTAAATTTTACATTACCTCAGAGTATTCAAGATCTTGAATTAGATGAAGAATCAACACCTGACTACATACTGCCAGCTGTTTAAAATAAGGACAACGATGTTTATAAGCGTACCCGCAACCTCTGCAAACTTAGGACCTGGATTTGATACCCTGGGTCTTGCAGTAGATCTAAGAAATGAAATTACTATTACACCTTCAAAATTTTTAAGTATCTCCACGAATGGAGAGGGTGCTGACAACCCTAAGATCAAAAAGAATTCATTGTTTTTAAGTATTTTTAATGAAAATTATAAAAGACTTACGGGCAGGGATGATAATTTTAGGTTTGAGTTTACTAACCGTATTCCCATTTCAAGAGGACTTGGAAGTTCTTCAGCGGTTATCGTGGCTGCGTTGAGTGCTGCATATACTGCTGCAGATAAAAAATACAACAAAAGAGAAATACTCAATCAAGCACTGCGCTATGAACATCACCCGGATAACATTACACCTGCAGTAATGGGTGGCTTTAATGTTGCCTGTGTGGAAGGCGACAGAGTTTATAGTAAAAAAAGACGTATGCCTGAGTATTTAAGGGCCGTAGTGGTTGTACCGAACCGCACCATCTCTACGGCTAAATCTCGTACGATATTGCCTAAAATGTACAGAAAAGAGGAAACAGTGTATTCTCTTTCCCGTTCATCATACATGACGGCACTTTTTATGAGTGAATCTTGGGATCTTTTACGTATTGCATCCAAAGATAAATTACATCAGGCAAGACGAATGAAAATGATGCCTGAACTATTTGATGTGCAGAAGTTGGCACTGAAACACGGTGCCCTTATGAGTACCCTTTCAGGTTCAGGTTCTACATTTTTTAACCTTGCATACGATAAAGATGCAGATAAAATGGCAGAAATGTTACAAGCGCGTTTCCCTCAATTCAGGGTTTTTGTTCTCTCTTTGGACAATAATGGTGTCACAACCAAAAGTTAAGCAGTACGCTTAATCTCTTTTTAGGTATAATACGCATGAAAAAATCACAGCCAACACGTATGTGCATCGCTTGCCGAAGTAGACATCCTCAAAACACTTTGATTCGATTAAAACAAGAGGGTAACGAAGTAGTAGCATTTGATGGTAAAGGAAGAAGTTTTTACCTTTGTGATGTTTGTAGAACAAATGAGAAAAAAATCAAAGGCTTAGTGAAGCGTTTTAAACAAGATGCAGAACAATTCACTAAGTTAGTGACAAAGTTGACCTTAGAAGTCAGCTCATGCAAGTAATTGCATTATATTAAAGGAGTTAATCAAGAATGGATAAAGTTAAAATCCAAGAAATAGCAGAAGAAGCGGGATTGTCAAACGGAGATTTGCTAGACAAAGCCAAAGAGTTAGGTTTTGATGTAAAAGCAGCCAACAGTACAATTAGCATGGAAAATGCTGGTATCCTCGTAGATTATGCGATTAGCGGAACCTTACCAAAAGGGTTTAATAAACCAGGTAGCAAAGCAAAAATTACTGTAGTTAAGAAAAAAGTAGAAGTGGTTGAAAAGAAAGTCTCAACCCCAGAAGTTGAAACTACAGATCCTGAAGTAGCGGTAGTTGAAACTGCAGATTCCGAAGTAGCGGCAGTTGAAACTGCAGATTCCGAAGTAGCGGCAGTTGAAACTGCTGTGGATACTCCTGAAGTCATAACAGAAGAGAAAGTTGAAACAGTGACTTCAGAGACCTCTGAAGAAATCGTTGAAAAACCTGTAGTTAAAGAGGTGAAAAAACGTAAAGGTATTTCTGTTGTAAGTAAGAAAACAGAACCTGAAGCACCTACTGCAGAAGATGAAGATAAACCAAAGAGAAAAATACTTTCCCGTGCCGGAATAAAAATCGTTAGAAAAGCGAAGCCAGCACCGGTAAGAGCAGGAACTAAGATTTCTATGGGTGAGCAATATATAGCAAAAAAGAAACCTAAGAAAATAGCAGAAGCCAGAGATACTGGTAAGAAGATAGATATTTTCAACCATGACAGTATGAGTACTGAGATAGATAGCGGTTTTGGTGGTGAAGAAGTAGTACTTTTAGATTTCTCTGATAAAAATATTTATGAAGATATGATGCGTCAAGAACAAAAACGTAAAGAAGAAGCGAAAAAGAGAGAAGCGGCAAATGGTGGACCTCTTAAAGGTAGACAACCATTCCGGCCTCAACAAAAACGTTCACTTAAGCGTGGTGGTAAACGTAAGAAGTATGATAAAGTGGAAAATACAGAAGTAGTCACTTCCGTAGAGATCCCTGAAAATGTAAGGGTTTATGAGTTTGCTGAAAAAGTAAACCGTTCTGTCGGTGAAGTTGTCGGTGTACTTTTTGCACTTGGTATGATGGTAACAAAGAATGACTTTTTAAATAAAGATGAAATCGAAATATTAGCCGAAGAGTTTGAAGTTGAAGTCACGACGATCAACCCACTTGATGAGCTTGATTATGCAGATGCTTATGATGCAGTAGAAGATGAGAATCTTGAAGAAAGACCACCTGTTATTACGATCATGGGACACGTTGATCATGGTAAGACATCACTTCTTGACCGAATTCGCACTTCAAAAGTAGCAGATAAAGAAGCCGGTGGTATTACACAACACGTAGGTGCTTACCAGGTAGAAAGAAATGGTAAGAAGATCACTTTTGTGGATACCCCAGGTCACGAAGCATTTACAGAAATGCGTTCACGTGGAGCACAGGCAACAGATATCGTTATTATTGTTGTTGCAGCAGATGACGGTGTAATGCCACAAACCAAAGAAGCGATTGCACATACGAAAGCAGCGGGTGTACCTCTTATCGTTGCCATTAATAAAATGGATAAAGAGAGTGCAAACCCGGATAACGTTAAATCTCAACTTTCAGAGATAGGTGTTATGGCAACAGATTGGGGTGGAGAGTATGAATTCGTTCCTGTCTCTGCACACTCTGGTATGGGTATAGATGAGCTACTTGAGACGATTCTTTTACAAGCAGAAGTGATGGAGCTAAAAGCGGATCCAACTAGAAAAGCGAAGGCTGTTGTGGTTGAAAGTTCTCTTGAAAAAGGTTTTGGACCCGTTGCGAATGTCATTATCAAAAATGGTACATTACGTATCGGTGATAATGTGATCGTAGGTAAAACATATGGACGTATCAAGGCGATTAGACTTGATGACGGAAGTAATGTGAAAGAGATCGGACCAAGTACACCAGCAGCTATCGTAGGGCTTAACGAAGTACCTGGAGCCGGTGATGAACTTATCGTAATGGATACAGATAGAGAAGTACGTGAATTGGCTGAGAAAAGAGCTGAATATGACAGAACTAAGCAACTTTCTAAAAGTACGAAAGCATCTCTTGATGATCTTTCTGCACTTATTGCTGAAGGACAGCTCAAGTCACTTCCAGTTATCATAAAAGCGGATGTTCAAGGTTCTCTTGAAGCTATCAAAGGCAGCTTAGAGAAACTTAGAAATGAAGAAGTAAAAGTCAATATCATTCATGAAGGTGTGGGTGGAGTGAGCGAGAGTGATCTTGCACTTGCTGATGCATCTGAACATGCTGTTGTACTTGGATTTAATGTACGTCCAACAGGTGCAGTGAAGAAGAAGTCAAAAGAGCTAGGTATTGAGATACGTTCTTACTCTATTATTTATGATCTTCTTGATGATGTGAAAGCACTTCTTGGTGGTATGATGAGTCCTGTGATTTCTGAAGAAGTAACTGGACAAGCGGATGTACGTGAGACATTTATTGTCGCTAAGGTTGGTACTATTGCAGGATGTAAAGTCTCTGATGGTGTGATCACAAGAAACTCTAAAGCCAGACTTATCCGTGATGGTGTTGTTGTATATGAAAGTACTATTTCTTCACTTAAGCGTTTCAACGAAGATGCTAAAGAAGTGAAGAACGGTTATGAGTGTGGTATCATGCTTGAAAACTTTAATGATATTAAAGATGGCGATGTGATTGAAACATTCAAAGATGTTGAAGAACAAGTTACATTATAGGACGTCATTTGAACAAAGCCCAAATGATTACGCTAACGCTGAGTAAACTTCAGCAGTTGGCTCATGCGACTGGTCGCATTATGGATAAGAAAGGTCAAAGATGACACATGAAGAGATTAAAAGACATCGTGTAGAATCTGTACTCAAAGAGATTATTCCTGAAGCACTCGGTAGCTTGGATGATGAGCGCATCAATGGGCTTACCGTCACTGATGTTGTTTGTTCAAAAGGTAGATCTGATGCTAAGGTCTATATGGATACTTCATTTCTGAGTGAGAAAGAACAGGGTGAGGCTCTTAAACAGTTACGAGCCGTGTCTGGATATATACAAAACCATTGTAAGCAAAGTGAAGGGTGGTTCAAAGCCCCAAGATTTACCTTTGAGTTTGATCATCAGTTGGAAAAAGTAAGTCGAATAGAAGACCTTTTTAAACAAATAGGTACTAGAAATTCTAAAGATGATGAGGAGTCTACAGATGAATCTTGAAACACAAATCGCTAAAATTATAGAAGCCAATGATGCAGCATTGTATGATATCGAGATAGTAACTGAATTCGAAGAGAGTATTTTTCGTATTTTAGTGACAAAAGTGGGTGGAGTAAGTCTTGACCTCTGTGCTACAATCTCTCATGAACTCTCACCTTTTTTAGATGTTCACCCTCCTATGAGTCAAAAATACCGTTTGGAGGTCAGTTCTCCTGGTATAGATAGAAAACTGACAAAACCTGTGCACTTTAAAAATGCAATTGGTGAAAAAGTGAAGCTTAAAATCACAGGTGGTGATAAACTTAAGGGCGTACTGAAAAGTGCAGACAATGATGGTATCGTTGTTGAAACAAAACAGGGTGATGAGAGCTTTAAATATGGGGCACTAGGTACAGCAAAAACCTATTTTGACTGGAACTAAATTTAGCTTTTAAGTAAAGGAGAAGTTGCTATGAGAGACGAATTTTATATGCAACTTGCTCTCGACAAAGCTTGGGAATACCAAGGCTTAACATACCCTAATCCAGCAGTAGGTGCAGTTGTCACCTTGGACGGTAATATTTTAGCCATCTCGGCGCATCAAAAAGCAGGTACTTCACATGCTGAAGTGTTAGCTTTGATTTCAGCTTACGAAACACTTTCCAATACGCAATTAGATTTCGATCCCAATGATGCCAAAAAAGCACACACCTTTCTTTTAGCACTCCCCAAAGATTTTTTTTCTCAATGCACTATTTATGTCACACTTGAACCTTGTTCTCATGAGGGGAAAACACCGTCTTGTGCTTCGTTACTAGAGTCACTGGCATTAAAGAGAGTAGTCATAGGCATACAAGATCCTATAGAGGGTCATGATGGCGGAATGAAGAAGTTGAATAATGCTTGCACAGGTGTACTTGAAGAGGAGTGTCAAAGCCTCTTAGAACCTTTTATGATATGGCAAAAAAGAGCCTTTGTTCTCTTTAAACTTGCACAGACAACAAATGGTCGTATCGGTGGAGGTTACTTGAGCTCTAAAGCTTCTTTAACCCATGTACATCAGCTAAGAGAAGTGTGCGATACATTGCTTATAGGCGGTAATACAGTAAGAGAAGACAGACCTACTTTGGACTGTCGCTTTATAGATGCGAAGGCACCAGCTATCAAGATCTATGCTCATGAGGATAATTTTGATAGAGATATTCCACTTTTTAGTGTTAAAAATCGGAGTGTAGAGATCATCAACTCATTGGATTTTTTAGAGAAACCTTCATTTGTTCTGGTAGAGGGGGGAGAAGGCATGCTAAAGGCACTTCAAGAGAAAATAGATTGGATGCTACTTTACCAAACACCTAAGCTATCTACGAATAATTTAACCTATAATACAACTATGAATTTACATTTTCTACATCAAGATAAGAAAGATATAGATTTGATGATATGGAGCAAACAGATTGGGCATTGAAAAATTAACAGATAAACAAGAAAAACAAGAAAAGATCGTCACGATGTTTGATGATATTGCATCAACTTATGACCTTGCGAATAGGGTATTAAGCTTTGGTATAGATATCCAGTGGCGTAAAAAAGGCTGTGATAAAGCATTTGAAATACTGGACAAAAAAGAGTTAACACAGGTCACAGATGTAGCTACAGGGACTGGTGACCTGCTTATTTACTGGAAAGAACAAGCAAAGAAAAATGGTGTAAATATTGAAAAATATGTAGGTATTGACCCTTCTGTAGGTATGCTGGAAGTAGCAAAAAGAAAAGTAGATTTCGCAGAATTTATTGAAGGTAAAGCCCAGAAACTTCCTATAGCAGATGAGAGTACGGATGTCATTTCTATCTCTTATGGTATACGTAATGTTGTAGACAGAGTAGAAGCACTACAAGAGTTTAACCGTGCATTAAAGCCAAATGGTATTGTAGTTATCTTAGAATTTACAAAACAAAATAGAAGTGGTGTTGTAGATAAGATAGTTGATTTTGGTATGAAAAAAGTACTTCCCCGTGTAGGTGGGATTATCTCTAAAAATTATGAAGCATATAAATATCTTCCAGAATCAATAGAAGAATTTTTAACAACAGAAATGTTAGCCAAAGAGTTGGAAGAAGCAGGGTTTGAAATGAAGTATATCAAATCTTTTTCTATGGGTATCTCTACACTTCTTGTGGCACAAAAAATCTAACTAAAATACTGAACACATAGAGTACCTAGGTGTATTCATAATATAAAAGGAATTTCATGAGTCAGTCAATGATGAGTGTCTCCTCACTCAATACAAAAATTAAATCACTTCTTGAAGCTACATTTATGCATATCCTTGTTGAGGGTGAAGTGGCGTCAGTCACCTATCATACTTCAGGACATATCTATTTTTCGATTAAAGATAAAGAGAGCAGTATCAAATGTGTCATGTGGCGCTCTTCGGTTGCGAAATTAAAGTTTCGTATAGAAAAAGGGATGCATATCGTCATAGAAGGATCCGTAGGGGTATATACACCTAGAGGTGAATATCAATTCTATGCGGTACATATTGAACCTTATGGAAAGGGTGCTTTGGCTCTAGCTTATGAACAGCTCAAAGAACGTCTCAAGGGTAAAGGGTATTTTGATGCACAAAGAAAAAAAGCCATTCCCAAACATATCAAAAAAATAGCATTAGTCACCGCAAAAGAGAGTGCTGCTTTACATGATATGCTAAAGATTATTGAACAGCGTTGGCCGTTACTTGAAGTGGTGATTGTCGATACATTGGTACAAGGAGAGCAGGCAGCCATTCAGATAGCCCATGCCTTACAGTATGCAGATAGTTTAGAGGCAGATGTAGTAGTTGTGGGACGTGGTGGTGGAAGTGCAGAAGATTTATGGAGTTTTAATGAAGAAATTGTAGCAGATGCCATTTTTACTATGCACACACCCATCGTGAGTGCAGTAGGACATGAAGTCGATGTGATGATAAGTGACTTTGTTGCAGACTTACGTGCGCCAACACCTAGTGCAGCTATAGAAATGATACTTCCAGATATGAGAGAGATACTCTATACTTTAGGTGAAATTAGCGAACGATTTACCTATATGATGAATCAAAAGCTACAACATCTTGCACGTGAGTTAAAACATACAGAAGAGATATTGTTACGCAGTTCACCAAGCAGGCAATTAAAAGAGATACAAATAGAGTTTGTACGGCTAGAAGATGAATTTAAGAGAGTGATAGCATATAAGTTAGAACGTTTTTCTTCTTCTTTACCTGAAATGTACAAAAATTATAGGCAAAATATGGTCTTTATATTGGAACAAAAAAGCCAGTATTTAGAGTATATAGATAAAAAACTAAGGATGAATGATCCTAAGCTACAGTGCCGTAAAGGATGGGCACAAACGGCTATGGATGGAAAGACCATAGAACTTAGTGCACTTAAAGTAAATCAAAAATTTATCATTGAAGATGCATCCACACGAATAGAAGCTTTATGTTTAAGTAAAACATGCGTTTGAATGTTGGTATAATATACGCTAATTTAATTTAATACCTATAAGGTTGCTAGATGAATACTACATTGGAAAAACTTGGACAGGTTATGAATCAAATGACGGTAGAAGAGTATGGATTAATTGCTATTTCACTTTTATTTATTTTCATTTTATTTTATATTTATTTCCTTTCGAAAGAAAAAAATAAATTAGGAAAAACGATTGAGAATAATCTAAAGGTTTTTCAAAAAGCAGTTGACATTTCTGACGATGCGGTCTTGATACTCTCTGCAAAAAATGAAGTGATGTATGCCAATAGCACTATGGTTAGACTGCTGCAATTAAATAATAATTTTTTATTGAAAACATTTGAAAGTACCGTTCAAATAAAAGTAAAAAAGGATTGGATAGCGTTAGATCAATTTATCGAAGACAATCGTACCGGTCCTAAGAGGAAAGTCTGCTCTTATCCGAAATCTGTGTTGAAAATTTCAGAGGGTGATGAAATACCTGTTAATATATATTTGGATACTATCGTTATGAGAATGCCTGTTGAAGTGTTATGTGATGTTATATACATACAAGATCTGACTAAAGAAAAAGAACGTTCAGGCACACATTTTAAGCATCAACTTACAAATTTACCAAACCAACTGCAGGCATATCATGATCTACCGGCATTTTTCTCTAAAGCCCATTTAGAAAAAAATAAGCTGGCATTAATGCTTTTGCATTTGGATAATTTTTCCATGTTACGGTCTATTATAGGATATGAGCAAGCCAATGCTGTGCTCAAAAAGTTTGCTAACTATTTGGAGACTCTAGGTATAAGTTTAAATGTATCCATATATCATACCTTTGATAACCACTTTTTACTTACGGTAACGAATTTGCATTCTATAGAAGAGGCAAGAACATTTGTAGAGGATATTCAGAAGCAGTTAGCATCATTTTATAAGATAGAAGATGTGAATCTACATTTAACAGTTTCAGCAGGTATAGCCATATATCCAGACAGTGGAGCTATACGTAAATTACTTGATCATGCGTATAAGGCATTATCGGAGGCAGAAAAAGAGGGTGACGGTAAGATAACGATATTTTTACCTGAAAAATTTAACACGAATTACGATGAATTGAGACTACATAGTGATATGCCCAGTGCTTTAAGTAAGGGCGAGTTTGAGGTATATTATCAACCTATTATCCAAGTAGAAAACCAAGAAGTAGTAGCAGCTGAGGCACTGATTCGTTGGAAACATCCTCAATATGGTTTGATCCCTCCGGATGTATTTATCTCTTTAATGGAAAGAACAGGTTTTATTATTAAGTTAGGTCAATATGTACTTGAAGAGGTGCTTAAGCAGCAAAAACGTTGGGAATTGTTTAAGTTTAAACAAATTGAGGTTTCTATTAACGTATCAATGGTAGAAATTAATACAGGTCGATTTGTTCATCATGTAGAACGAAAACTTGGTGAGCATCAGATTAATCCGGAACTCATTAAATTTGAAATTACAGAAGGTATAGCAATGCTCAATGAATCTGAGACTGTAAAAGACTTTCTTGCATTAAAAAAATTGGGAGTAGGTATATCATTAGATGATTTTGGTACAGGGTATACTTCTTTTGGATACTTGAAAAAGTTTCCTGCAGATAATGTAAAAATCGACAAGAGTTTAGTAGATTATATTTTAACAAACGAAGAAGATCAAAGAATTGTAAAAGCGATCATAGAATTGGCACATACATTAGGAATGAAAATAGTGGTTGAAGGTATTGAAAATCAGAAAATGGTTGATATGATAGCCTCTTATGGATGTGACTATATGCAAGGGTATCATTTTTCAAAACCCTTACCTGTATTTGAGTTTCAAAAACTGCTTAGATAGATTAAAATAGTAGAGATATTGAAGACTAGAACGCTAGAAATAACGTTCTGGTTATGTAGATTAATGTCAAAATTAAAACTACATCATACCTGGCATTCCACCCATATCTGGCATAGCTGGTTGTGCTGTATGTGCTTCTGGTATATCTGAAACGGTCGCTTCAGTTGTAAGAAGTAAGCTTGCTACGGAAGTAGCATTTTGAAGTGCTACACGTGCCACTTTAAGAGGATCGATGATACCTGCTTCTATCATATCTACATATTCTCCGGTTGCAGCATTAAATCCTAGATTTGTCTCAGTAGAGTGAGCGATTTTGTCTGCTACAACACCTGCGTCAAATCCAGCATTTTGTGCGATTTGTTTCATAGGAGCGAATACAGCTCTTAGGATGATTTGCGCACCTACTTCTTGATCTCCTGTAAGGCTGAGTGAAGTATTTTTACTTGCTTTGATAAGTGCAGCACCACCACCGATAACGATACCCTCATCAACAGCAGCCTTCGTTGCTGAAAGTGCATCATCTACTCTGTCTTTTTTCTCTTTCATCTCAGTCTCAGTAGCAGCACCTACTTTGATAACGGCAACACCACCCGAGAGCTTTGCAAGTCTTTCTTGAAGTTTTTCTTTATCATATTCACTTGTAGTAGTAGAAACTTGTACTTTGATTTCGTTTACTCTAGCGACTACAGCATCTTTATTCCCTTTACCATCAACGATAACGGTGTTGTCTTTGTCTATGACAACTCTTGTTGCTTGACCAAGGTCAGCCAGTGTTGCTTTTTCCAGTGAAAGTCCCAGTTCCTCAGTAATGAGTGTCGCACCGGTTAAGATAGCGATATCTTTAAGCATCTCTTTTTTTCTATCACC
>JAGSGJ010000021.1 GCA_023955225.1 Sulfurovum sp. | reverse complement strand
GAGTTATGCAGAACTAGGCGGTAAATCTCCTTTATCTGGGTTAACACAGGAATTAATAGAAAAACTTAAACATAGTTTGGATATGCCTATTTATGCTGCAATGCGCTATGTACCTCCTTTTGCTGATGTGGCATTAAAAAAGTGTATGGAAGAAGGGATTGAGGAACTCTTACTTTTTCCCCTTTATCCACAGTATTCAACGACAACAACACTTTCTTCCTATGAAGATATTGTGTCTCGATGTAAAGCTTTAAATTATCATCCTAAAATTACTATGTTGACATGTCAATATTATGATGATATTGATTATATTAAAGCGAATGTGGAGCAGATAGAAAAAGCCATAGATGATAAAGATATATCTGAACACGATCTACTTTTGTCCGCACATGGTTTACCTGTAAGTATCATAGAAGCAGGTGATCCGTACCAAAGACAAGTTGAATCTAATGTTAGTGCTATCAAAACTTTACTTGATTTAAAGGGGATACACTTTAAAAATGTAAAATTAGTGTATCAATCCAAGGTTGGAAATTCTACATGGTTAGAACCTAATCTTGTAGATGTATTACGTAATCCGGTTAATAGAAAAGTGCTTATTTATCCATTGGCCTTTACTATTGATAATTCTGAGACACTCTTTGAACTAGATATAGAGCATCGTGAAATTGCTGATAAGATCAAATATGATGACTACATAGTAGCTCAGTGTATGAATGACAGTGATGCGTTTGTAAACTTAATACTAAAGTATGTCAGTCAACATACGTCAGAGAAGCCCAAAAGTATCTCTTTTTGTTCAGATTGTAGTGTCTGCTTATGTTGTGGAGCAGCACAAAGCTATGATGAGAGTCTTACATCTTAGCATAAAGTGATGTATACTCTATCTTCACCTGCTATCATAACCACAGAGGTAAACCGCTCAAAATTCATTGCCCATCTTGTTCCTATGTCAGAATATAAAGGGTTACAAGAAAAACTTAAAAAAGAGCATCCCAAAGCAAATCATGTTGTCTATGCCTTACGTTATTTGAATGAATTTGGGCAAATTGTTGAAAACTCTTCTGATGATGGAGAACCAAAAGGATGTGCAGGTGTTCCTGCACTCAATGTTTTAAGGGGTGAAGAACTCATTAACTGTGCCGTACTGATAGTACGTTATTTTGGTGGTATAAAGCTTGGTACAGGCGGTATGGCTAGAGCGTATGCTTTGGCTGTAAAAAATGTATTGAAAGAGGCTAAACTTGTTCCTTATGAAAAAGAAATCATTTATATGTTTTCTACCAACTATAATGAAGTGGATAAAACACTCTATAGACTTAAACAATTAGATCTTACGAAGTATGAACGTGATTTTTGTGTTGATAAAGTGGTTTGGAAGTTAACAGGGAGTGAAGAAAAGATTGAAGTGTTTAAAGAAGGAAAAGGCTAAAGTGCCTCTTCATAAGCTCTTGTAAGTACACCTAGTACTTACAGAGCTTCTTCGTCCTCTTCGTCTGTTCTGATACGAATTGTTTTAGAGATATCAGATACAAAGATCTTACCATCACCAATTTTTCCTGTTTTTGCTGCAGTTGAGATGGCTTCTATCGCTTTGTTAACATAATCATCTGTACTTACAACGATCTCTATCTTTACTTTAGGAATAAATTCAACCACATATTCAGCACCTCTGTAAAGTTCTGAGTGACCCTGTTGTCTTCCGTACCCTTTTACTTCAGATACAGTCATTCCTTCTATACCTATTTCTACAAGAGCATCTTTTACATCTTCAAGTTTAAATGGTTTGATTATTGCTTCTATTTTTTTCATCATTTATCTCCTTAAATACTACGTTTAAATTCAGGATATGATTCTATACCACATTCTGTAGCATCGATTCCCTCAAGTTGCTCTTCATCACCCGCACGAAGTACAAAGATTTTGTTAATAGTGTAAATTGTTATCCATGAAAGCGGAAAAACAATAATACCTACCACAAGTATACCTTTTAATTGTGTCCAGATGCTTACATCTGCTACAAAAATACCTACTGCCAATGTACCCCAGATACCATTCACTAAGTGTACAGATAAGGCACCCACTGGGTCATCCATTCTGAATTTATCAAAAATTGGTACAAATAAAACGACTAGAGCACCACCAATTGCACCAATTAAAATAGGTGTATGAATATCATATTGGTCAGGTCCTGCTGTGACTGCTACAAGTCCACCTAATGCACCATTGAGTATCATCGTGATATCAAATTTTTTGTATCTATAGTAAGTCAGCAACCAACCTACAATGGCACCTGCAAGACCTGCTGTATTGGTATTCATAATAGTCAGTGCAACTGCATCCGCATTTTCTTTTGATGAGATAGCCCCGACAGACCCACCATTAAATCCAAACCAACCTATCCAGAGTAATAAAGCTCCCAATGTGACTAAAGGAATGTTAGATGCGGGTATAACACGGACTTTACCATCTTTGTATCTACCACGTCTAGGTCCCATAATGAGGATAGCTGCAAGCAGTGCCCAACCACCTGTAGAGTGGATGACAGTTGATCCAGCAAGGTCTGTAAGTCCTGAAATATCTAAGGCAGTTCCGGTTAAAAAGTTGGCACCCCATGTGAGGTTCACAATGGTAGGATAGATAAATGCTCCTGCCATAACAGTAAAAACTGCTAAAGGCAATATACGAGAACGTTCACTGACTCCACCACTCATAATATTTACTACTTTACCTACAAATGCCATTTGAAACATAAAGAATGCCCATTTGCTCATACCGTCTTGATGATCCCAGCTTCCAAATGCATACTCATACCCTATGAGTAAAAAAGCCATTGATGCTACAGCATAGATCATCACATTTACTGTAAGCACAGAAGTGACATTTTTTGTTCGTACCAATCCTGCTTCTAGCATTGCAAAACCCGGTACCATGAAGATAATGAGGGTCATTGCAAAGATAGTGAAGAAGGTATCTATTACGTAATTTATTTCCATAGTTAATCCCTAATATTTTAGTGCTACTATTGTATCGGTTATGGGGAAGAATTGAAAGCGTGTATTGTTCGAAAATAAAGCAGTTTATAAAATTATGATGAGTAAATCAGGAGAAAAGTGATTAAAAATTAATCAGATGGGGTAGGGAGAAGGCAATGCCTTGTCCCTATGGAAGATTAGAGTGCGTCAGTGTCAGTTTCATCTGTTCTGATACGAACAACATGGTCAATCGTACTTACAAAGATTTTACCATCACCGATTTTACCTGTTTTGGCAGATTCAGTAATAATTTTAATAGCAGTATCTGCAAATTCATCCGTACTTACTACGAGTTCAATCTTAATTTTCGGGATGAATTCAACCACATATTCAGCACCTCTGTAGAGTTCTGAATGACCTTGTTGTCTTCCGTATCCTTTTACTTCAGATACAGTCATACCTTCAATACCAGCTTCCACAAGAGCATCTTTTACATCTTCTAGTTTAAACGGTTTGATTATCGCTTCTATTTTTTTCATTAGTTAATCCTTTATAAATTATAGGTAGTTCATGCCTTAGGCATGAACTACTTTCTCACCGTGAATAGTCTCATCTAGACCAGCTGATTCTGTCTCTTCATCTACTCTTGCACCACCAGTAATAGCTGAAGCGATATAGTAAACGATCACAGTACCGATAAGAGTATAGAGTCCAACTACAACTACAGACTCAACTTGTACCATGAATTGTCCCATTCTGTCACCACTTTCTTTAAGTGGACCATCCCAGAGTAGATCTTTGTCATCAAGAGCAAGGAAACCAGTTGCAAGCGCACCCCATAGACCCGCTAAGAAGTGGATACCAAATGCATCAAGAGAATCATCATAACCAAGTTTTTTCTTAAGTGCTACAACACCGAAGAATGCGATGATCGAACCAACGATACCTACGATAAATGCGCCACCAACACTCACGAAACCAGCAGCAGGAGTAATAGCAACAAGACCAGCGATGATACCTGAAGCAATACCAAGAAGTGTTGGCTTTTTAAAGACAAACCACTCAAGTAACATCCAAGTAACAGCAGCTGCAGCAGTTGCAACAGTTGTAGTCATTACAGCAAGACCAGCAATAGCGTTTGCACCAAATGCAGAACCACCGTTAAATCCATACCAACCGAACCATAATAATGCTGCACCCACAGCAGTAAGAAGGATACTATATGGTTTCATAGCTACTTTAGGGTAACCCGTTCTTTTACCAATTAAGATAGCAAGTACAAGACCAGCCAAACCACCATTCATATGTACAACAGTACCACCGGCAAAGTCAAGAGCACCAGCATCAAATAAGTATGCACCATCACCACCCCATACCATGTGTGTTATTGGAGCATAGACTAAAAGTCCCCATAAAACAACGATAACCATCCAAGTAGAAAACTTCATACGTCCGATAACAGAACCTGAAGCGATTGCTACTGTGATCGCAGCAAATGTACCCTGGAATGCAATAAATACATACGTAGGATATGTACCAGAAAGGTCAGTCCATTTAATACCGTCAAGCATTACGTTACCAAATCCACCAAATACATTTTGAAGCAGTGCGCTTTCATTTGTACCAAATGCGATAGAGTAACCTGCAACGATCCATACAACAAATGCAACAACAAATGCACCCATAACCATAGCATACGTGTTAAGTACATTTTTACTTCTTGTCATACCACCATAGAAAAGTGCTAAACCTGCTGGTGTCATAAGAAGTACAAATGCTGTTGATACCATCATCCATGCTGTATCACCTGTGTCCAGTTTATCTTCTGCAAAAGCAAAGATAGGCAAAAACATTGCCATTAGAGCCGAAAGTTTTAATTTCATGCTATTTCCTTTTAAATTAATTTTTACAAGACAATAGTAACATGTATGATGATTTATTATTTCAATAAGTTGATTAATTTTTAATCAATAAAAGAAAGATTATTTAATAAGAGGTATTTCCAATTTAATAGAGTGTTCTTTAAGAAGACATTTGATCTGGCTTTCCGCAGCAAGTGTACGAATCTCTTCATCTGCATTTGCATAACGTCCGTTTGCCTGTATAGAAAGCTGTACAATAGCCTCTTTTTGGTCGTATATAATAACATGTTGTCCGATAAGAAGCTTTAGAGAAATATCTATAGAGTCTGAAGATTTAAATGCATCAAGTGTTTTTCTAAGAAGTTTAGAAAAATTATTTTGATCTATTTTAAATGGCGGAAGATCCTGGTCTGTTAAAAGTTTGAGCGGATTTGTATTTTTTGTTTTAAAAAGAGCAATATTTGCTTCAAGTAGGATGTTAATATCTGTAGTGAGCAATTTATCAGTTTCAAGTTTACGTTTTGGTTGTACACGAGGGGTGTTGTATAGACGTAGTGAAATTTGTTCTTCATTTTCATACCCTACGGAGATCGCATGGAAAATGAATGAGTCATAATTGAGCGTAAGTGATGTGGTTTTATATCCGAAACTTTGCGGTGCATACGAGACGGCAATGTCATAAAGTTCTTTTTTTGAGACATATCCAAATAAAATTTCAGCAGCATTGTTCAGATAGAGTATCTTTCCTTGGTCATTAAAAAGTATAAAGGGACTATTGTCCCACTCTACAAAAGATTCGAAATTAATCAATGTTGTGTTCATGTATTTTCTTTCTAAGTGTGTTTCTATTGATACCTAAAATCTGAGAAAGTTGCAGTTGTGAACCAAATTTCTTAAGACCAGCTTCTATAAGAGGTTTTTCATATAATCCAAGATATTCTCTGTAGCCATCGTTTCCATCAAGGTTCTTTAGTAAATAGTTGTAGAGTACCTCTTTGATATCTTTATCATCCATCGAGTATTTAAAAAGGTGGAAAAAGATAGATTTTTTAAGGCTTTTACTGTTTTTACTGAGGTTAAGAGGAATGTCATCAGACTCATATGTATTATCTTCTATCATTAAAGTGCTGAGTGCTTCTTTGATGAAAATATTTTTTAAATAACTTACATCTTCAGGACGTTCTTGCAGTGTTGGCATCATATATATAAAAGCAAACACGTCATCAATGAGTTCTTGATTACCCATGTAGTTTGCTGTAGCGATGATACGTTTATTACTGAAATCAAGAGAACTTTGGTTACTGAGTTTTTCAAAATCGGTGATGATTAGTGCATCATTATTTTCAAGTGCACTCTTCACTTCTTCTTGATTTTCACCTGACACTAAAGGGGTATCTGGGAAAAGGTATCGTGCAAGTGTTTTTTTACCTGTATGTGCTTCACCGATAATGATAGACGAGACAAAGAGTGTCTTAGTGAGGTTAAAACTCTTGATAATATGTTGTATTTTATCTGATTTGGTGAAAAATGTTTCCATAATACTCTTTAGTGTTGATTAATTATTAATCATACAAAAATTCAAATAAAAGTATGTTAAAATAATTTAATTTATGGACAAAGGGATTTCATCAAAGCATCATTTCAAAGGTTTTACCAACATTTTTCCTACTTGGAGTTAGAACAGGCTGTTGAGTACTTCTCAATTTTGGGTGGGATAGGTAAAAATATAGAGTTAGACTATTTTGATGATATTTTTTCTATGGTAGAATTTAATTTTGTGCAAAATTTCTCAAAATTTCAAACACTTGTTTCTCCCTCATACCTTTTAGAAAGTCCTTACCGGGAAATACTTATCGCAGTAGCCAGAGGTGATGGAAAACTTTATTCTGTACTTAGAAAGGCAAAAGTAAGTGAAGCTTTGGGAGAGAAAATAGTCCAAGAATTGGTTGACTTAAATGTGCTGAAAGTCGAAGCCTCAAGAGAATCTCCGTTGCGTATCCATCCCAAACATAAACTCAAAAAAGAGCAACGTTCATACCGTGTGCAGAATAAACTTCGTTTCGTACAGCCCTTCATGCGTTTTTGGTTTGGCTTTGTGACGTACTATAAAAAAGATTTGGCTGTAGGGAAGGGTGATGCTTTTTTAGAGAACTTTGAGAAACACTATGACCGTTTACGTTCACTGGTTTATGAACAGCTCTGTGATGCACTTCTTGTACAGCATTATGAAGAGAGGAGCCCTTTGGTAAGTGGAGGAAGTTTTTGGAATATCCACAGTGAATTTGATATTTTGGCGGTGAGTAAAGATAAAAAGGTCATCTTGGGAGAGTGTAAGTATAAAGACCGTAAAGTTTGCAAAAATGAACTGACTAAACTCAAAGCCAAAGCGCTGGAATCAGGCATAAATGTAGATGTCTATGCACTTTTTTCCAAGAGCGGGTTTTCAAATGAGCTTTTACAGACAGAAGATAAAGATCTACTTTTGTTTAATCTGAATGATTTGAAACAACTCCTCTAAACCTTTTCTATTTTGACTGCACAATAATTATAATCAGGCTCCTTAGATTCTGGATCTAATATAGCGTTGGTAAGATAATTCACTTTTTTATGTGATAATGGAATAAAAATGGTTTTAGGGTTTAACTTAGCAAATATGACGGTGGCTATTAATGAGCCTCGTATAGATGAAACCTTTACTTTATCTCCTTCTTTTATGCCAAAGGTAAGGGCATCTTCTTGAGTTATCTCAACAAATTCTAGTGTTTTATATTGAAGTAGTTTTTGTAATTGAGCCGTTTTGGTTCCTGTATGCCATTGATCTCTTGTCCTTCCTGTGAGCAGTATAAACGGAAACTCTTGTGAAGGTTGTTCTGAAAGGTTCTTGTTTTCTACAAAAAATAGATTGGCTTTTTGGTTAGCTGTCATAAAGGTATGATTTTTATAAAGATGCTCTCCCCAGATATAAGGTGTGTGTACAAGAGCATTATAATGGGCATTATAGATGTCAAGATGTCCATCTTTACTTAGTTTTGTCATTTGTTGATACTCTTCAAAAACTTCTTTTGTATTTTTATATGAGAATGCTTCTTCATGCCCTATGAGTTGACCTATACGAGCAAAAACCTCCCAGTCTTGCAGTAACCCATTCTTAGCTTTAAATGATAGAACACGTGTGAGTGTTCTGTCAAGATTGGTCTGTGTTCCCTCTTTTTGTCCAAAAGGTACAGTTGGAATACATATATGTGCAAATTTTGATGTTTCACTTCCGTTATATGCATTAATCTCTACCACTAAATCTACTTTTTTCATGGCCTCTTCAACAAAATTCCTGTCGGGTAGGTGATAGACAGGGTCTGTATGACAGATGATAAGTATGTCCAGTTCATTCTGATCTGCTTTTTCTATCATCTCAAAAGCAGTAAGACCATTTTCTTTTGGTAGCTTGTCACTCTTCCAAAAGTCTGCTACTTTTTGGCAGTTCTCTTCACTATAGTCCAAATGTACAGCCAGTGTAGTGCTAAGACCTCCTACTTCTCTCCCACCCATCGCATTAGGTTGACCCGTTAGAGATAATGGACCGGAACCTTTCTTGTTTATCTGTCCAGTGAGTATATGTAGATTATTGATAGCAAGATTTTTATCTACACCCTGAACGGACTGATTTATACCCATAGTCCATGCGGTGATGATATTTTCACTTTCTATAAAAAGTTGGTAAAATTTTTCAAAATCTTCAGAGGATATACCTGTACTTTCAAGCAGACTATTTTCATCTAGAGTTAAAATATTTTTTTGATATTCATTAAAATTATTGCTATGGTTTTCGATAAAATCGATATTTATCTGTTTTTCTTTTATGAGCTTTAATGCAAGAAGATTTAAAAGGTCTATATCTGTTCCTACTTTAAGAGGTAGATAAAGATCAGCATTTTGTGCAGTTAGTGTAAAACGCGGGTCTATCACTACTACTTTGAGTCCTCTTTTCTTTTCTTTCTTGATACGATTTGCAAAAACAACATGGGCTTCTGAAACATTTGCTCCTATGAGGATCAGTAAATTACATGCTTCTATATCATTCATGCGTACAGGTACATAATCCATACCAAATGATTTTTTATAACCGACTACGGCGCTTGCCATACAGGTACGAGAATTTGTATCACAGTGGGCTGTTCCTATGAATCCTTTTGCAAGTTTATTAGCAGCATAGTAATCTTCATTTAGCATCTGTCCTGAAAGATAAAAACCTATACGTTGAGGATCTGTCTGTTTTATTTTTTGGGCTATATTGTTTAAACTCTCTTCATAGCTAGAGGGTCTAAAATCCTCTTCTATACTCTTACGTGTATTTACTTCTAAAAGTCTATTGGTATCCATGGTTTGCGTAAGAGAGATCCCTTTAGCGCAAGATAATCCCTTATTACTAGGGTAATCTTTTAGACCTTTTAGTTTGTCATCGATTATTTCAAATTTACATCCTATACCGCAGTATGAACAAACGGTCCTGGGTAACTCCTTTATTTCTTTTAATGCAACAAGCAGTTCAGAGAAGACCTGTGCTCTTTCTCTTTTTTCTTGATGGGTCATATTATAGATGATTTCTGAGAGTTTTTCTGGGACTTTAGGATTTAGTTTAGTGACTTCATCTCTTGTTATTTTTCTAGGTTTGGAAAGTACCGGCTCAAAGTTTTCTACCGCTTCATAACGTTTTTCATTCGTAAGAAGTTTAAAGAGTTTGAGTCCAAAAGTAAAGAGTTCAAACTCTTCTTTTTTAAATGTCTTAGGTTCACTCTCTAGTTCAAACGATACATCTAATCCTAATTTTTCATTGAGGATATAGTTTATCTTTGTGTAAAATCCAAGGGCTTGAAAAGAGTAGTTCGCGCTTAAATATCTGTCATCAAAGGCCTCATAGGTTTCACCTCTGTGTTTGAAATCAGCATAGGTTTTAAGCAGGTATTTCACATGGTATTTGGCTTCAGTTAACGGTAGGGCTTTATGTAACATATGTGCTTCTTTTGCAACACGTGTAATCTTCCCTCCGACAAAAATGTGTACACCATCTACACGCTTACCTTCATCATCTTTAGCCTTGCAGCCCTCAAATCCTATATCTGCAATGCCATTGACACCACAGCCTTTAGGACATGAGGACCAGTTCATGCGAACACTTGCATTTTCTATAGGTACTTCAGAACTCAGATAGTGTGCCATCTCTATAGCATCTGGTTTGTTGGGGATAACACCAAAACTACAGGTTTTTGTTCCTGCACAGGCTATCATGTCGTTAAAATAAAGGTTGTTGAATTTCGCATAGTTTGTGATGATAGTTGTATATTTAAGATCATCAAGGGACTCTTTATCAACATTTACTATATAGATGTTTTGATCATAGGTAAGTCTGACATCTCCTGACCCAAATTCCTGAGCTGCTTTTGCTACTTCTATCATGTGAGTACCCGTAAAGATGCCAGAAGGTACGATGAGTTTATATGCAAATTTTCCGTTACGTCCAAGTACTTTGTTTGAACCTAAGGCTATAGACTGAGATTGTACCATGGTCGTACCGGCTGAGGTAAACAGAGAGTCAGCTTCTTTTTGTACAGCTTCTATGAAGTTATCTATACCTACATCATTGAGCAGGAAAACCAAACGGTTTTTGTTTCGGTTATCTCTGTATCCGTATGTTTTAAAAACTGTGAGAAGTGATTTGAAGAAGAGAGGGACTTCTTCTATCTTTACAAATAAGTTTGCATCTTTAGCCTGAACACCTACACGTGCGCCCAAGTAGATATTGAACCCAAACACACCTTCTTTTTGTGCCAAGACAAAACAACAGTCATGCCCAAAGATGTTACAAGAGTTAGAAAGAGATCCTAGTATTCCTGTGTTGAATTTACGAGGCAATACAGAGATCCATTCCGGATTTTCTCCAAATATAGCTTGCAGTTCATCGATGATGGGTTTAGTGTCTATGATATTATCATAAGCGATGCCATCAAGTGGATCGGCTACGATATTACGAGGATTGTCCACACCTGTTTGAAATGTAGAAATGCCTACTTCTTTGAGTTCCTGTAAAACTTTTGCGATGTCTGCTATCTGTAAGTAACGCAGTTCAAGTTGCATACGTGTAGTCAGATCGATATAATCATTACCATACTTTTTAGCCACTTCACCGATGCGCAACGTTTGTTCGTAGTTTAGCTGTCCTGCAGGTATACGTACACGAAGCATAAAGTCTTCACCCTTGTCAAAGAGTCCAAAACACTTTAAAAAATAAGCGCTGTCTTCTTTTGCCAGACCTTCATATCCGGCTGCAGCGATCTCTTTTAGTTTTGCATGTACATCCATTGGCATTTTAAGTGCTTTGGTTGTTTCAACTTTGTTGACTTTGATACTTCTTGCCGCTAAGGCTTTTTCTAAAATGCTCATTTTTGACTCTCTTTTAGTGTATTTGTATAGTGTATGACATCTCCAAAGACCAATATAGAAGGTCTTGAAGCATGAAGAGAAACTTCTTCAAGGTTCTCAAGCGTAGTGGTAAGGACACTTTGATTTTTTCTGCTTGCATTGGAGACAATGGCACAGGGAGTGTCCATCTCTATGTCTAATGCTTTTGCCTTCTGCACGATCTCTTTGATACGTGTAAGTCCCATAAGTACGATGACTGTATGATCTCTGTTTTCTAGCATCGGTACCCAGTCAAGATTGATGGAGTTCCCCTTTAGGTGGGCTGAGACTACAGTAAATGCATTACTGTAATCCCTTGCAGTGATAGGAATATTGGCCATCAAGGGTCCTGATACTGCAGAAGAGATACCTGGTATCACTTCTGTTTTTATGCCTTTTTGTACAAGGTAGAGTAACTCTTCGGCGCCACGGCCAAAGATGAATGGATCACCACTTTTTAAACGTGCAACCGAGTAACCCTTTTTAATGTATTTACGTATAAGCTTATTGATCTCTTCTTGCGCTTTACTGTGAAACCCTTTTTCTTTACCTACAAAGACTTTCTTTGTACGCTTTGGTACGAGTGCCATGATCTCATCAGATATGAGGTGGTCATAGAGTACGACATCAACATCATTTATAATGTTATAGGCTTTGATAGTAAGTAATTCAGGATCACCTAGACCACATCCTACTAGATAAGCTTTTGCTGTCATCTTTTCGATTTTTTGAAGCGCTTTTTCTATCTCTATAGTGCCTTTGTCCCTTTGTCCTTGTAACGCTTCCAAAAATGTTTCCATGTTATTAGGCATAAGTCCCTGACACTTATCTCTGAAGTATTTCGCCACAGTAGGACTTGCACCAGAACTTGAGACTGCTATCTGTAAAGGTGCATTTTTTGTCAATGCCATAAAGTAAAAATCACATACTTTCGGTTTATCTACTACGTTGAGTAAAAGAGGGTGTTTTTGTTTATATTTCAAAAGTTTTTGTGTTACTTTGTCATTGCCTGTTGCATCTATTACGATGAGGTGATTTTGAATGTCTTTCGTTTTGAAATTTTTTATTTGTATGTCAGAACAAAGTGCTTTGATCTTAGGATGTACTTCTTTAGAGATGACAGAAAAAGAGATGTTGTTCTCTGCCAATACTTCTGCTTTTTGTAATGCTACATTCCCACCACCGATTAAAAGAATATGTTGTTCCTTCAATAGTATAGGTAAAGTTTGTCTTTGTTCCATATGTATGTTCATCCTCTTTATGATTCAAATTATTATATCTCTTAAAGGATAGATACGTATTCTATAGTTGTATACTTTTTAATCAATTACCTTTTAATATACTATATATGAATGAATTTTTCCCCTTAATAAAGTAGAACTAATTGATTAAAAATTAATCATAATTTGCCCCATATGAGGTACCGTATCATTGTATACTTCACCAAATATTTATCTTAAGGAGAAACAATGGCAGGATTTAAAGCATTAAAAGGGCAGGGACACACACCCACGTTGTTCATGGCTTTTTTATATTTTGATATGAGTTTTATGGTTTGGACGATGTTAGGTCCACTTTCTACAGAAATTTCTGAGGCATTGGCTCTTGGTGGTCATATTATGACAGCGGGAGAGAAAGCAACTTTACTTTCACTTCCAATTTTAGCGGGAGCATTTTTAAGAATTTTACTGGGATTCGGTGTTGATAAACTGGGAGCAAAACTCACAGCGTTACTCTCACAAAGTGTTGTTATCGCGGCACTTTTAACAGCTTACTTTTTAGCTGACAGCATCACGTATAATATATTGCTTATCGTGGCTCTTGGGCTAGGGTTTGCAGGAGCTTCATTCGCAGTGGCACTTCCACAAGCAGGACAATGGTATCCTCCAAAATCCCAAGGTATTGTACTTGGTATTGCTGGTGCAGGTAATATCGGTGTGGTTATTGACTTTTTATTTGCACCTAAGATTGCAGAACTATGGGGCTGGTCATCTGTATTTGGTGTAGGTGCTGCAATGTCAATTGTGGTATTTATCGCTTATGCTTTCATAGCAAAGAATGCACCTGAGTCAGTCTATAAAGCAAGACCTAAAAAACTTTCAGATTATGCCAAACTTCTTAAAGATAAAGATACATGGTGGTTTAATCTCTTTTATGCCGTAAGTTTCGGTGGTTTTGTAGGATTTGCAGGATACATGAAAGTTTATTTGATGAACACGTATCAAGCAGATATGTCTGTTTTTGGTACAGAAGTCTTTAACGAAGAAAATGTAAAAGTAATCGCTGGTTACTTTGGAGCATTGACGATCTTCGCAGGTGCAGTACTTAGACCTGTAGGTGGAGCAATAGCCGATAAAATGGGTGGTGTAAAATCACTTTATATTTTCTTTGGTATCGTTGCAACATTGGCTATGGTAAATGCCTTGGTACCTTTACCATTTTGGTTAGCGATCGTGGTTCTTTTTCTGATCATGGCAAACCTAGGTATGGCTAACGGTGCGGTATTCCAACTTGTTCCACAAAGATTTGGTAAAGACATTGGTATTATGACAGGTATCATCGGTGCAGCTGGTGGTCTTGGTGGTACAGCGCTTATCAAGACGCTCGGTTGGTCTAAAGGTGCTTTTGATGGATACGCTACAGGATTCATGATATTTGCCGCAGTGGTTTTAGTTGCGATCGCAGGTATCTCACTTGTAAAGACCAGATGGAGAACAACTTGGGGTGTAAAAGCAGGTGGTATGATCTAAATCTCAATTGATGTAATAGAGATTACAAAATCAATACAGATCATTGAGTCTAGAGCATGGACATTACGTTCATGCATTTATCACATCAAGTGAGATACACTTTTCGCCATTATTTTAAATTATGTCATAATCTTTATCATTTACTTTAGAATAATCACAAAGGCAAGATATGTCAAAACAAAACATTGAAACATCGGGACTCACACTGGCTAAAGGTACCCAGCTCAAAGGGGATGATTTCTTTGAAGTAAAGGTGATGGAAAACATCACGGTTGCTGTTGTCTGTGATGGGGTAGGGTCTGCTCTACAAGGCGCACAAGCAGCCAAACATACCACTAATTTTTTAATCAATTCTCTTAAAAACAGACCTAAAAGCTGGACGATGGAAAAGTCCATAAAACATTTTATAGACAATATAAACAGGGTACTCTATCTTGAATCTATGGCAGAGTATGATCGTGAAGAACTCGTCACGACACTTGCGTTGGTTGTGATAGAAGGTGACAGGCTATATGCTGCCAATGTGGGAGACAGCCGTATATACTTACATCGTAACATTGATGGAGATGAAGAGCTTACTCAACTCTCTGAGGATCATACGATGGACGAAGAGGGTATGGAAAATGTACTGATGGCAGCTATGGGACTTGAGGAGAGTGTCTCGGCATATTATTTTGAAAATAACCTTTTAGCGGGTGATCAGATACTTCTTTGTAGTGATGGACTCTACAATGAGCTTTCAGAAGATGAACTTAGTGCTGGCATGAAAATGGGTGCTTCTTTTTTAGTAAAAAAAGCAAGTAAACTCCATAATGCTGATCTCCCTGATGATACCACTGCTGTAGTCCTTGAAATTAAAGAAGTAGATCCTAGACTTAGACTGAAGCAAAGTGATCTCATCGTACATGAGAATTACAAGGTGGGTGACGTCATAGATGGTTACACACTGCTCAAATCATTGATCCAAAATGAACGTACCTGGCTTTGTGAAAAAAGAGGATTCAAGTATGTGATGAAATTCATACCGTTTGAAGCGATAGATGATGAGATCATGCTTGACCTTTTTGTCAAAGAAGTGTGGATGGCAAACAGACTGAAAGCAGGGTTTTTTCCTAAGGCTGTTGTCCCTAAAAATCGTACACATCGTTACTACATCATGAGTTTTATAGAGGGGAAAACACTTAAGGAGTACAGTGCAAAAAAACCGCTCTCTGTGGATCTGAGTGTTGAATTGGCTGGCTTTTTGCTCAAAATGTCACATTTTCTGATGAAACATGATTTGGTACATGGTGATATCAAGCCTGAAAATATCATATTGACAGAACGTAAAGGTAAGTTGGTATTTAAAATGGTGGATTTTGGGAGTATTACTGAAGCTTACTCCAATGTCACACGGGCAGGTACACCTTCATACTTGGCACCAGAACGTTTTAATCAAGCACCTGTAAATGAACAAACGGAGATTTATGCTATAGGTGTAACACTTTATGAAGTACTGACACAAAAGTTTCCATTTGGAGAGATAGAACCTTTCCAAAATCCTTCTTTTGAAAAACGTATTAAAGCACCAAGTACACTGAATCCTAAAATACCTGCATGGTTGCAGAGTGTTATTTTAAGAGCACTGGATACAGATACAGACAAGCGTTATAGCAACTACTCAGAAATGCAGTATGAAGTAAGCAATCCTTTGAAAGTTAAACCATATTTTGATAAAAACATTTCATTTATAGAACGTCATGAAATGATGGTTTATAAAATAGGGTTTATCACAATGTTTATTTTAAATTTTGTACAGATGTTTTGGTTTTAAGTAAAATAGATTGGTTGCATGTTGTAGAGACAATCGTCATTTGACGATTGTCTGTTATTTACCTTCGTAAATTACGTTTTCTCTTGATATAAGTATATCTCCCAAGAAGAAGTATGCTTCTTTCCATGCATTAAGAACATCATCAGTTGCTGCATCACCAAGAACATCTTTGATCGCTTCTAGTAAAGATACACCGACCATAGGATAGTGTTCTGGTTTTACATTGGTTTTAACATGTCGTTGTGCCATAGTCTCAACAGCTTTCCCTAAGACTTCAAGATTATCTATATTTGATGCGTATGCAACAATAGCACTAGCCAGTTTCTTATGTTGATTTTCAGGTGCTTCACCAAAAAGCTCTTTTGTCTCTGGATAATTTGCAAATAATATTTCATACATTCTTGTAGTAATTGCTTCGCCATGTTCAGTAAGCACAGGTGCGGTTGCCTTACAAATTTCGATAGTTTTTGCTGATAGTCCCATAGGAGGTTCCTTGATTTTTGCCACATTATAATGATTTATGTAGGGTAAAGAATTGATTTAAATCAATTCTTGTAGTTTATTTTGCTTTTTGAATATTTTTACGGTGTTTTTTATAGCTATCAGTAAAGTCATGTACACCTTTGGTATTTTTCATAAAATAAAGGTAGTTTGTTTTGGCTGGTTTTATCGCTGCGATAATAGCATCAAAAGAGACTGCACCTATAGGTGAATGAGGCAAGCCTTTATACTTATAGGTGTTAAATCGACTGGTGTCATTTTTAATGCGTTCTGGAGTGACTTTAATGTGTGAATACTTACCGTAGTTTAGTGTTCCATCCATTTGTAAACGCATCCCTTTTTTAAGACGGTTGTAAATAACGGATGAGACGATAGGCATCTCTTTTGTATTGGCGGCTTCTTTTTGTATGATAGAAGCAATGATGAGTATATTTAACCACTGTTTTTTACTATAGTTTCCATAGATCTTTTCAGAGACCTCTTTATATTTTTTTTCAGACTGAGAAAGTAGAAAATGGATGATATGTTTTTCAGTGATACCATACGGTACATAATAGGTATCTGCATAGATAGCTGCTTCAGGGTAGTTTGAAAACTTTTTATAATACGCTTCTAATTTTGTTTTATCAAGGTTTAGATCGTTGGCGACTGAAGTTAAAAAGAGTTCATTGGTTTCACCGGGAATGAGTGTTATCTCTTCCATTTTGGCTTTTGCAGTGGTGAGTTTATATAAAAAATCGATACGATTTAAGTCTGTTGCTCCTATATCTACCCAACCACTTTGTGGTTGCCCCATAAAGACTAAAATATATTTGTCTATAGGGCTTAGCGCATAGCCTTTTTGTGTCAGCTGTGATATAATATGCGTAATAGAGCCCTGCGGAACTAAAAGTGTCCGTGAAGTTTGAATGGGTAGTGTAGTATAAAAGGCAAAAGAGATGATTAAAACCAGTGTAATGTTTTCTGCCCATGCTATCCATGTGCTTTTACGTAATACACTCATCTTCCTGGTTGTCCTTTTTATCGCTTTTTTTATATGGCTTCTTGCAGGTATCAAATTAGATACGGTTAATTTAGCTGACTACAATGTAGATGGATTATACATTAAACTCGATAAAAAGCTTATATTGAAAGCAGATAATGTCATTGTCCCTCAGAGTAAAGCGGATCCTTCTTTTGATAACCTTCCCAAAACACTAGAACGTATTAAATATATACTTACTTTTTTTGATTTTATTGAATTGAAAAATATTATGTTTGATAATAATACAATGAGTATTAATTTTAAGGATGATTTTTTAGAGCTTTCAAGTAAAGATTATAAGATTATAGGGTCAGTAAGACGAGAAGGGAAAATGTTAAAAGCAACAATCCCTCTACTCTCTTTGAAAGAACATAATCTAACGATGAGTGGAAAGTTCAAATATGATCTAGATGAAGAGATATTATCAACAAAAGGTTTTTTTACCTTCTATGATGCATCCGGAGAATTTAATGCAAGTAAAGAAGGAAATAAGATAGATTTTGGTCTAAGTAGTGATACCTTTACAGATTTGAAAAGCATCATAGACAAGTTTAATCTTACGGAAGGTGTACGAAGTTGGGTGGTTGATAAAGTCAAAGCAAACAATTATAAACTCCTCTCTTTAACGGGTAAAGGAATCGTAGAAAATAATACATTTAAAATGGATTTTGATGCTTTAAAGGGCGAGATTCTTTTCTCAGATACTAAAATACATTTTAAAGAAAATCTAGCACCGGTTTTAGCACCAAATTTACTATTGAGCTATCAAAATGGCGGACTCTATTTTGATTTGAAAGAACCGACCTATGAAGGTATAAGTTTACAAGGCAGTAATGTCTCTATACTTAATTTGCTCAATAGTCATACGAACTTAAAACTTAAAATCAGGGCTAATAATCCCTTTGATACTACCATGCAGAATTTATTAAAGGCGTATGATATTGACTTAGGATTGAATCAAACAAGCGGGAAAGTGAATGTTCTGTTTTTAGCAGATATAGGTTTAAAAAATAATTATAAAGATTTCTTTGTAAATGTTGATTTTAGTAAAGGTGATGTTTGGCTGAAAAAAGCCAAATTACCTATAGTAAAAGGTAATCTACAATATAAAAAAGGATTTATAACTTTAAAAGACATCTACATCAAAGATATATACTATGAAGGTAAGGTAGATGGGAAGATAGAATTGCAAAAGAAAAAAGCAGATTTGATTCTTGATGCCAAGAGTGTGACATTTGGAGATGAAAAAGAGAAATTTTTTGTTTTAAAAGATCAAAAATTACCTTTCGTATTAGACTATACAAAAAACATAGATATTGAGATACCTAAACTCTCTATAAAACTTACAAACGATAAAAATGAAACGTCAATTCAATTAAACGATTTAAATAAAATCAAAGTATATTTACCTGATCCTGGACCTCTAGAAGAGGGTGGTGATATGGAGATTAAAACGAAAGATTTTAATACATATACCTTTAAAGGAATGTTGAAAAAAACATCATGTTTTCTTTATGAAAAAGACGATCAATGTAAAACAAGAGTACCTTTTCAAGGGAAAGTAACAGATAAAGAGTTGGACTTTTATGCTTTTAATAAACGTTTTTATTATAATAAAAACAATTCACGAGTTAAACTTACAAATCTGAATTTTGATCTTAAAAAATTTTTAAATACGAAAAAGAAAGAGACAAAAAAAGAAGAGACAAATAAGAAAGACAAGGGTGAACAGAATAAATCTTTAATTATTTTGGGTAAAAATAGTGATTTAAGATATGGCGATTATAGTTTGGTGACCGACAGTTATGATGTTGAAGTGAAACCCAATGGAGATATTAAAGCCATAGGTAGTTCATCCGGAGATATTATCAAATTTTCTAAAAAGAGAGATATCTTTTCTATACAGGCATTACGTATACAAGATAAAGCGCTTCACCCTCTCATTAATTTTAAGGGTTTACAGCATGGACGCTATACGTTAAAATTATCAGGAAACCCTGAAAAGACAATGAACGGTGAGATTATTGTGGAGGGTGGTGTGATGAAAGATTTTAAGGCATACAATAACACTTTGGCTTTTATCAATACCATACCGGCCTTAGCCTCTTTACAGAATCCAGGTTATTCTGACAAAGGTTTTACTATAGAAGAAGGGGTGGCTGAATACAGAATGGTCAAACAAGATAAAATAATATTTGATTCAATCTATATTAAAGGAACATCAGCAACGATCGCCGGAACGGGAGAAATTGATCTGAAGAAAAAAACCATTAATCTAAATCTTGCCATCCAATCGGCAAGAGAGTTGGGTAAGTTAGTAGGTAGCTTACCTCTCGTAGGTTATATCTTAATGGGAAAAGACAAGAGTATGACCTTTGGACTGCAAATTACAGGCACATTGGACAATCCGAAAGTCAAAACATCTGCAGGAGAGGATATCCTCTCGTTGCCACTGAAAATACTCAAAAGAGCACTTGAATCACCAGAGCATATTATAAACAAATAAGAATTGAACCCTCAGAATAACCTAGGTGCTCATAACATCGCTAGCTTTTGTCTAGGCTAGGCACTTTTTTGAAGTCCTAGCTATAGCTAAGTCGAAAAAGAGTAACGAAGCATAGGCGAAAGCTAGCGATGCCCAAAGGGTGGGCTTTGCAAACGCAATCTTTCACAAGATGCTTACTTCATCTTAGCTTTGGCTAGGACTTGAAAGCCTCTTGCAAAACCTTACATTTGCAAAACCCATTATGCACACCTAGGTTATTCTGAGGGTTCAATAGTGTATAATGAAGATATTAGTTAGATCACAAGGCAGAATAATACAATGAAAAAAATTCTTTTAATCACACTAGGGCTGAGTGTTTTTATTTGGGCAGGTATGAAGACTCCATACACGATACAAGATGAAAGTTCAGAAGTGTCTTCTGGTATAGACAGCGAACTTTTACCGATGGAAAAGGCATTGACTGTTCCTGAAGAAGATGCTTTTCAGGAGATGAAGAACCCATACCGTATAGAAGATGAACCGCTAGAAAAGTCTAAGAACTTAGATCTAAAACACGTAGAAAAGAAGAAAAAATCCCCTAAAAAAAATGTAGTAAAGAAAGTAAGCAAACAAGAGAGTGAAATAGAAAGAATACGAAGAGAATTAAATATACAAGCACCTAAACTTAGTGCAAAAGAGATAAAAGTCAAAAAAATGAGGGAAGCGTTAAATATACAAGAACCCAGTGCTGAAGTTAAAAAATTAGACAATATAAGAGATGAATTAAATATTGACTATCAGGTTCCAAAATATGAAAGTTCACTAGATAAAAGAATGAATGATGTAAAAGAAAAACTTGGTTTAGAAGATGGTTTAGATATGGACAGTGCACTTTCAAGTATCAAACAAACATTACGTTTGGAAGATAAACCAAAAAAAGATGAAGGTTTTTCACTTAGTAATAGCCTGAGTACATTTGGAGATACCATAGGTATGGATTTGGAATTGCCTAGTGTTTTTGGATCTACAGAGAAAAAAGATGATAGCTTTTTGGGATCGACTCCACTTGGGGGTATTATGGATACAGGTACTAAATTCTATCAAGGGGCCAAGTACTCTGGTCAATCCGCACAATTTATGACAGGGATGATGTATAACTCTTCTAAAATGTATAACACAATGTTTGGTGTGTTTGATGACTCCCCTTTTAACATTTTTGAAGAGGAGGAGGAAGCTTCTCTTTTCGATGTATTTGAACATGGAAACACAGTCATGGATATGTTTGATTAGAGATAATTGTTATCTACTCATTTCTGAGTACAGTTAAAGGATCCGTCTGAGATGCTTTCTTCGCTGGATAGAGGGCCGAGAGCAGGATAATAATACTTGTACCTAAAATGATAAGTCCAAAATCATTTAAGGTGAGATCAACAGGTAATTTTGAAGTACCGTACACATCAGCAGGCATAGAGATAATGTCAAAAGTGGTGAGTAGCCAAATACCAAGTCCACCAAGAAGTGTACCGGCCACAATGCCTGCACTTCCTATAATCAGGCCTAATCTAAAGAAGATCGCTTTGATCTCGATCTTTGTGGCACCCAGGGTGCGCATAAGGGCTATCTCTCTTCTTCGGCTCATCACTGTCATCAGTAGAGATGAAATAATGTTGAGTGAGGCTACAAGAATGATGAGCAGCAAGACCAGGAAAAGTGCTTTTTTCTCCATTTCCATCGCTGCAAAGAAGTTCCCATTTTGTTGCCACCAACCTTCTATAACGACCATTTCAGGTAAAGCACTCTTTATATCGGCTATTTCATCGAGAGGATTTTCAGTATAGATATGCAGTCCATCATAGCTTCCATGTTTACGATCAAGCAGTTTTTCAAATGCCTCTAAAGAAGTATACATGATCGCTTTGTCATAGGCTTTAAGACCAGATTTGAAAATACCGTCTACAATAAAACGTTTTTGAAGTGGCATCGTCCCAAAACCGATAGCTTGTTGCTCTGAAAAGTAAAGTGTGACCTTCTCACCTTTAGGGGCATTCATTTCAAAAGAGAGTCCTTCACCTATCACAACCCTGAACTTACTTGTTTCCTGGCCTGTTGCTTCTTTAAAGATGGCGTTGATCTTGCTCTCTTTATCAAAATCTACACCATAGACCAAAGAACCTTGCACGGCACCGTCATTTTTCGTGATAACCTGAGTGGTGTAATAAGGACTGAATTGAAGGTGAGGGAATTTTTCCCCCAGTGAAGTGATGAGCGTATCATTGACGGCATTTTCTTCCAAGGGAAGTACTGTAAGAGGATAATTCATCACAAAAAGCTTTTTGGTAAACTCTTTTTGCGTCCCGTTCATGATCCCCATGGCGATCATCAGTACCATCACACCTGCAGCAATACCTAAGAAAGCTAACATTGCAGAGATAAAGATAAAAGGATTTTCTTTATCGTATTTGAGATAGTGTTTGATGATATGCCTAATAAACTTTGTATTAGGCGAGGAGATTCTGGTAGGTGCGGACATTATGCCAAGAGACCTTTTTTAGGTCCGCTCTGTCCACAACAGTTTTTGTATTTCTTACCTGAACCACATGGGCACGGGTCATTTCTTTTAGGCTTTTTTGTTGCGGTGATAGGTTTGAGACTTAGATCTTCAGTAATGACACCTTCTTCATAAGACTGATTGAGTGTCGTATTCGCAACATCACTCTCTAGCTCTTCTCTGATCTGCTCAACCGCAGCCTCTTCTTCTTCAGGAGATTCAAAATCGAATTGTACAAGCTGAAGTACCTTCACTGCTTCAAGTTTGATGCGCACTACAAGATCTGTAAAGAGTTTGTAACTGTCTTGTTTGTACTCAGTCAATGGGTCTTTTTGGTTATATCCTCTAAGTCCGATACCTGTTTTAAGTACATCCATCTCATAAAGGTGATCTCTCCACTGTGGATCAAGTACCTGAAGGTATAGGATACGTTCTATCTCTTGTCTTTGTCCCGGATCGATCTGAGACATTTTCGCTTCATAGAGGTTCTCCATCATTTCCGTGATCATAGAAATGATCTCTTCTGTCTCTTTGTCTTTGAACTGTTCGCTTTGGACTTCGATATGAAGTTCTTCTTTGATCAATGCAGCAAGTCTCTCGACATCAAAGTCCTCTGTCGGCATACCTGCAAAGATCTCAGATTCTGTTAAAAGGTAGTCTATGTATTCTGCACGATTCTCTTTGATCTTGGCATCAATGTCAAATTCAGGATCAAGAAGCTGGTTTCTAAATGCGTAGATCGCCTTTCTCTGGTGATTGGCTACATCATCATACTCCAAGATGTGTTTTCTTGACTCATAGTGTTGGTTCTCTACTTTTTTCTGCGCTTTCTCTACTGAACGTGTAACGATCTTGGAGTCGATGTATTCACCATCTTCCACACCAAGTCTGTTCATGATGTTTCTGATCTTCTCTCCGCCAAAAATACGAAGAAGATTGTCATCTAGACTGAGGAAGAATTGAGTCTCTCCGGGATCACCCTGACGTCCTGAACGACCTCTGAGCTGATTGTCTATACGTCTACTCTCATGACGCTCTGTACCAAGTATCATTAGTCCGCCAAGGCTTCTTACCTCGTCATCTATCTTGATGTCAACCCCGCGTCCTGCCATGTTAGTCGCAACAGTGACCGCAGCTTTTTGTCCGGCATTGATGATGATCTCTGCTTCTTGTGCGTGATTTTTAGCATTGAGGATGTTATGAACGATCTTCTCTTTTTTCAGTCTCTCATGGATCATTTCAGATTTTTCAATGGAGGCTGTACCTATGAGTACCGGCTGTCCTTTTTCATTGAGTTCTTTCACTCTGCTTACCACAGCGTCCATCTTTTCACGTTCTGTGTTATAGATGAGGTCATTCTTGTCTAGTCTTTCGACAGGTACATTGGTTGGGATAGAAATAACATCAAGGCTATAGATCTGTGAAAATTCCGTGGCTTCAGTTTGTGCTGTACCTGTCATACCGGCAAGTTTTTTATAGAGTCTAAAGTAGTTCTGGTAAGTGATCTCTGCAAGTGTCTGTGACTCTTCCTGCACTTCCACACCTTCCTTGGATTCAAGTGCCTGATGCAATCCTTCAGAATATCTACGACCCTCAGAGAGTCTTCCTGTAAACTCATCAACGATAATGATTTCATTGTTTTGTACGACATAGTCAACATCTTTTTCGAAGATGTAGTGTGCTTTTAGTGCTTGGTCAAGGTGATGAGAGAGTACGGCATTTTCTAGGTTATAGAGGTTTTCAACTTCAAAGAGGTCTTGCGCTTTTTGAAGCCCGTCTTCTGTCATCACAATAGTTCTGTTTTTTTCATCAACGATGAAATCACCCGTAGTCTGCTCAGGTTCACCGGCTTTAGTTTCTATTTTTTCTCCACGTTCCATTTGCTTGGCGATGCTGTCTGCTCTAGCGTAGTGGTTATGGTCACGTTGTGTAGGTCCAGAGATGATAAGTGGTGTTCTGGCTTCATCTATGAGGATGGAGTCTACTTCATCAACGATGGCATAGTTGTGTTCACGTTGTACTTTCTCTTCAGCTCTTACTTTCATGTTGTCACGAAGGTAATCAAAACCATATTCGTTGTTCGTTCCATAGGTAATATCTGCATCGTATTGTGCTTTCCTACCCATGTCATCATGTATATCAGCGGTGAGACATCCTACGCTGTAACCTAAAAACTCATATAGTTTACCCATCTCTTCGGAGTCTCTTTTTGCAAGGTAGTCATTGACGGTAATAACATTTACACCTTTACCTGTCATGGAATTGAGCACAACAGCAAGTGTTGCCACAAGTGTTTTACCTTCACCTGTTTTCATCTCTGCAATATTACCATCGTTGAGTACCATACCTCCAACCATCTGCACATCATAGTGTCTCATGCCCAAAGCACGTTTCGCAGCTTCTCTTGTGATGGCAAAAGAGTCGTAAAGTACATCGTCTAAAGTTTTAGTGCCACTTTGCACTTCATTTTTAAGTGTTTCAAATACAGCTTTGAGTGCTTCATCATCCATTACTTCATACTGAGCTTCAAGCATATTGATGTTTTTTACTTTTTTGAGATAGCTTTTTACGATCTTGTCATTTTGTGTGCCAAAGAGTTTGAGTACGCTTTTTATCATTGTAGGTGTTGCCTTTGCATAAATTGGGATTATTTTATCTAAATAGTGATTAATATTCCGTTAGGAAAGGGTGAACGCTTCACACGCTTGCCTCACAATTTTATGACAATATGACATATATTAACACGATACAAGTGCTATTTAGGTATATTTCAAAGTATAAAAGGAAAAAGAATGAGACTATTATCGTTACTGTTATTGGCAATTTCTATGCTCTCTGCCAACATAGAATTACCAGAAAACTTTCAAGCAGATTTTACACAGAAAATAACAAATACAAAAGAAAAAGTGATTACGTACAGTGGGAAAGTACGTTTTTCAAATGAAACACTTTTTAAATGGAGCTATAAAGAACCTACACAAAAAGAGGTATGTACCAATGGTTTGGAACTGATTGTTGTAGACCATGACCTGGAACAGGTTTCTGCGTATCGTATAGCAAAAGGGATAGATATCTCGAAGATATTAAAACAAGCAAAACCACATAGTGAAAATATTTATGTAGCAGAATATGAAAATAAACTATACACAATACAGATCGATAACAAACAAAAACTTCACAGTATCGCTTATTTTGATGACCTAGATAATAAAGTTCAGATAGTTTTTAAGCGTATGAAATACGGAAAAAGGAATTTACCTGCACAAAGTATGAAATGTAATTACCCAAAAAACTATGACATGATTAGAGGATAAGTATGCAAGAGTTATTATTAAAGATACAGAATGATTCTACTTTAATGTTAATGGCAGGGTTGGCATTGGTTGTACTCTTAGTTATTGTACTTGTAGTGATTGTCTCAGCTATGAAAGTCAAAATATATAAAGACAGATTTTGGAATACAGAGGTTGATAACAAAGAAAAAACAGAATATATCTCTGCATTAGAGCATGAACTTCAAGCCTATAAGATCAAAAATGCAAGTAATGAACAAGAGTTACAACAATTTGCAGAGACAAAAGAGACACTGAAGTCCACTAATGAAACGCTTTTGACCTTACAGGGTAAATACAATGAATTAGAAAAAGAACTAAGCCAAATCAAGGCTAAACTTGAGAGTGCAGAAGAAAGACATGCAGCACTGTTAAGTGAGCATAGCATTCTCAAAGAGCGTCAAGATACCATACTCGAAGACAACAGTAGATACCGTACAAATAATGCACGTTTACTTATGAAACTTGAAAGTGAAGAGCGACATACATTGTCACAGAAAGAGATGATGCTCTCACATAAAAAAGAGATCAAAGAAGAGTTGGAAACTTTGGCTAAAAAAGTCTTTGATGGAAATTCTCAGAAGTTTGCAGAGTTCTCAAAAGAAAACATAGATAATATGATAAAACCGCTTCAAACACAGATCTCAGAGTTTAAAAAACAAGTAGCGGACACCTATAACACTGAAAGCCAAGACAGAGCAGTGTTAAAAAATGAGATAAACTCACTCAAAGAGCTCAATGAAAAGATAAGCAAAGATGCCATTAACCTTACCAATGCACTTAAAGGTGACAGTAAGCAGCAAGGGGTTTGGGGTGAGATGGTACTTGAAAATGTATTGCAAGCTTCAGGACTTCGTAAAGGCTTTGAATTTGAACGCGAAGTAAGTCTGCGTACAGATGAGAATGAGATCTTACGACCCGATGTTGTTGTCCACTTGCCTGACAATAGAGATCTTATCATCGATGCGAAGACCTCACTTGTGGCATACGAACGTTATGTAAATGCAGGAGATGAAGAAAGTAAAGCACTGCATCTTACAACGCACTTAACCTCTATCAGGGGACATGTAGAAGGACTCTCCAACAAGAACTATGAGCGTTTAAAAGAGGTGAACACTTTAGACTTTATCTTTATGTTCATGCCTATAGAAGGTGCCTTGGCTGTGGCACTGGAACATGACAGCAGCATTTACGATAACGCCTTTAAAAACAAGATACTTCTTGTAGGACCTACTACGTTACTTGTAGCGATGAAAGCCGTTGAAAATGTATGGAAATATGAACGTCAAAACCAAAATGCCCAAGAGATTGCTAGAAGAGCGGGTGCCATGTATGACAAGTTTGTTGGTTTCTCTGAAGATCTGATGAAGATCTCAAAACAGATAGACGGCATACAGGGTAGTTTCTCTGCAGCACGTAATAAGTTGAGTGACGGAAAAGGAAATCTTGTAAGACAAGTACAGCAGCTGAAAGAATTAGGTGCTCAGACAAATAAAAATATACCCAAAGAGTTAAGAGGGGACGAGGATGAATAGACAGCAGATAACCTATACAAAACAGTTAGCAGAGTATCAGGAAAAGCGTTCTAAAGTCTTCAAAAAATCCGGAAATCTAGAACGCAAGTTTTATGAAAAAGAGTCCCTAAAACTTCAGCATGAACTGGTCAAACTTCAAAAATGGGTGATCGATAACAACAAAAGACTTTTAGTCATTTTTGAAGGTATGGATACTGCAGGGAAAAGCTCAAGCATTAAAGAGTTTAACAATTATCTAAACCCAAGAGAAGCACGTTCTGTAGCTTTGCCTAAACCAAACTCTAAAGAGTTGGGACAGTGGTACTTCCAACGTCACTTAAAACAGATACCCAATGCAGGAGAGATAGTCTTCTTTGATAGATCTTGGTACAACAGAGCCGGTATTGAACAGATCTTTGGTTTCTGTACACAGGAACAACATGATCACTTTTACAAACAGGTGAACGGTGTAGAAGAGATGCTGAGGGATGATGGAGTACTTTTTTTCAAGTTTTATCTGAACATATCACGTAAAACACAGGCAAACCGTATTAAAGACAGAGAAAATGATAAACTTAAAAGTTGGAAACTCTCAGAACTGGACTATAAATCACATGAAGCCTACGATAAGTATGAAATACTTAGAGATAAAATGTTTACTATTACAGGTACAGATCATGCCCCTTGGTGTGAACTGGATGCCGACGATAAAAAGAGGGCACGCATTAATGCTGTACGATACCTACTTTCAAACATAGCGTATGAAGGTAAAGACGAAAGTGTCATTATCGGTGTAGATAAAAAAATAGTTAAATTACATAATAAAGGAAAATACTATGGCAAATGTAACCATCTGGCATAACCCAAGATGCTCTAAATCAAGAAACGCAGCGACACTTTTAGAAGAGAGGGGCATTGATGCAGATGTAGTCAAATACTTGGATACGCCTCCGAGTAAAGAAGAGATAGTAGCAGTATTAAAGATGCTAGGAATCTCTGCTAGAGAACTTATGCGAACCAAAGAAGAGATCTATAAAGCGTTAAATCTTAAAGAAGAAACAGATGAAGACAAACTCATAGAGGCTATGGTACAAAATCCTAAGCTGATAGAGAGACCTATTGTGATCAAAGAGGGTAAAGCTGCTATTGGTCGTCCTATTGAAAATATTATCGATCTGCTAAATTAAACTTTCACCTATGTAAAGGGTTTTCTTATGAAGAAAGCTCTTTCATCACCACTTTCTTCCACTTTCAGCACATTATGCTAAAATCCCATTAATTATATATACAAGGATTACACTTGCTTAGTACAGTAAATTTAACACAACGTTATGGAAAGAGAGTTCTTTTCGACAAGATTAACATGACTTTAGATGTAGGAAAACGCTATGGACTCATAGGTGCAAATGGTGCAGGAAAATCTACATTTATGAAGATACTTGCAGGCGAGTTGGAACAAAGTGATGGTGAAGTACAACTTCAACCAGGACTTAAACTCGGGATGCTAAGTCAAAACCAGTATGCCTTTGAAGAGTATACACTTACAGATGCGGTACTGTATGGTAATAAAAAACTATATGATGCACAAAAAGAGAAAGAAAAGCTTTATATGGAAGGTGACTTTGAGAGTGACGAAGTGAACAACCGTCTAGGTGAGCTTGAGATGATCTGTGCAGATGAAGACCCTACGTATGAATCAGATGTCAAAATAGAAAAACTTTTAACTTCTCTAGGTTTTCCCACTTCTCAGCATGGAGATCTTATGTCTTCACTTACAGGGGGAGATAAATTTAAGATCCTACTTGCTCAAGTGCTGTTTTTGAAGCCAGATGTACTTTTGCTTGATGAGCCTACGAACAACCTTGACATGGAGACTATCTCATGGTTGGAAAATGAATTGAAACGTCATGAAGGTACACTACTTGTCATCTCTCACGACAGACACTTTATTAACGGTGTAGTTACACACATCCTTGATCTTGACTTTCAAAATATACGTGAGTTTTCAGGAAACTATGACGAATGGTACATTGCTGCAAACCTCATAGCTAAACAAGCAGAAACAGACCGAGCTAAAGGAATGAAAGAAAAAGAAGAACTTGAAAAGTTTATCACACGCTTTTCTGCAAATGCCTCCAAGGCAAAACAAGCTACAAGTAGACAAAAGAAGTTAGATAAACTTGATGTACAGGAGATAAGACTTTCGAGCAGACGCGATCCTTCCATCATGTTTAAGCCGCATAGAGACATTGGTAATGAAGTGCTTGAAGTGGAGGGGCTCTCAAAGAGTTACGATGATGAAAAAGTATTTGAAAATCTCACTTTTAAGGTAGATAAAGGCGAGAAGATTGCGATCATCGGTGGGAACGGTGTTGGTAAAACCACACTGCTCAAGATCCTTATGGGTGAAATTGAAGCAGATGCAGGTACTTACAAGTGGGGTCAGACCATCACTACGAGTTATTTTCCTCAAAATACAACGGACATTGTTGTAGGGGATGAAGAGCTACCGCAGTGGATACAGGGATTTGATCCGAAATGGCACATAGATGACATTCGAAAAACACTTGGACGTATGCTTTTTTCCGGTGAAGAACAGAAGAAAAAAGTAGACAGTTGTTCAGGTGGCGAAAAACACCGTGTTATGCTCTCAAAAATCATGATGGATGATTCTAATTACCTTGTAATGGATGAACCGAACAACCACTTGGACCTTGAAGCTATTATTGCTTTAGGTGAAGCCCTGTATAATTACCAAGGTGGTGTCATCTGTGTTTCTCACGATAGAGAACTCATCGATGCATTTGCAAATAGAATTATACAGATTCAAGATGATGGCAGTGTCATCGACTTTAAAGGTGACTATGAAAGTTTTGTGGAGCAACACGCACATTAAACATTCGTTTTATAGCTAAGAGATTTCATTATATAGATGAAATCTCTTTTATCTTCTTACTTATATAAATATATTTTTCTCTAAATCAAAATTCATTTTCACATTCACTTCACACTTCTATTCTATACTTCCTCATCTTTAAAAAGAAAGGATTCAAATGAAAAAATTAACAACAATATTACTATTAGCTATCGGTTTAGCATCAAGTGCATCAGCACATCACATGGCAGAGTCTGACACTGCAGGCGTAAATATAGATGAGTCTTCACCACATCTTTTGATGACATTTTATTAATAGATAATTTTATTCTTCCCTAAGGCATATCCTAAATAGAGGATATGCCTCTTACTTCTAATAAACACAATAAATTATATTAGGCAATGTTTGTATAAACAGCCTGTACATCTTCATCATCTTCAAGTTTGTCGATGAGTACTTCTACTTCTTCAAGTTGTTCGTCTGTAAGTTCTATGGGTGTATTTGCGATGCGCTGGATCTCTGCTTTACTTATCTCTATACCTTGATCTTCCAAGGCTTTAGTCAATTCACCAAATGATGCGAATTCTCCAAAGATACGAATAATCGCTTTGTCATCAGCATTCTCTTGTGGTTCTACATCTTCTTCTATCTCTTCAAGACCAAAATCAATTAGCTCAAGCTCAAGTTCTTCAATGTCCATACCTTCTGTTTTTTCAAAAACAAATACTGATTTTGTAGTAAACATAAAATCAAGTGAACCATTTTTAAGGGCTTCTCCACCGTTACGTGTAAGGACAGCTTTCACATTGGCAACCGTTCTTGTGTTGTTGTCTGTAGCACAGTCGATGAAAAGTAGTACGCCATTTGTAGCTTTCGCTTCAAAAGAGACTTCTTTAATGTCTGCAAGATCTTTAGCCGAAGCTCTTTTGATGGCTGCATCGATGTTGTCTTTAGGCATATTTTGGGCTTTAGCATTGATGATGGCTGTACGAAGTTTAGGGTTCATGTCAGGGTCTTGACCGCCATCTTTGGCTGCCATTGTGATGACCTTCCCTAATTTAGGGAAAACTCTTGACATGGTTCCCCATCTTTTCATTTTCGATGCTTTACGGTATTCGAACGCTCTACCCATTAGTGATTCCTTACAAATTAATTGTATGATTATACTCCTATTTGGCTTAAGTAGCATCAAAGCCATGCGGTGTAGAATGCAAGAATGAAACTAAATGAAATAAAACTGACCAATCCCTATTTGGAATTACCCCAAGAGTGTTATACAAGAGTAAAGCCTACACCACTGGAGAATGTTTTTCTGATCCATGCCAATGTAGAAGTGGCAAAGCTATTGGATATAGATATTGAAGAACTTTACAGTGATGCTTTTGTAGAGTTTGTCAATGGTGCCTTGGAACTTAAAGGATCTGACCCTTTTGCAATGTGTTATGCAGGACATCAGTTTGGACATTTTGTTCCGCGTCTTGGTGATGGAAGAGCCATTAACATAGGAACGATCACTGATCTGCACCTACAGCTTAAAGGGGCAGGTCAGACACGTTATTCTCGTTCAGGAGACGGTCGTGCTGTACTTCGCTCTTCCATTCGTGAGTACCTTATGAGCGAAGCGATGCATGGACTTGATATAGAAGGTACAAGAGCTCTGGCACTCATAGGTTCAGAACACAAAGTCTTCAGAGAAGCGTGGGAAACCGGAGCCATTGTACTTCGTGTCTCTCCTTCATGGATACGTTTTGGTACCTTTGAGTACTTTGCACATAAAAAGAGGTATGAAGAGTTAGAAGTATTGACAGATTATGCTATCGCAGAGAGTTATCCGCACTTGATAGATGAACCAAACAAATATCTTCATTTTTTTACAGAAGTTGTAGCTAAAACAGCCATTCTTATGGCAAATTGGCAAGCGGTAGGATTTAACCACGGCGTTATGAACACAGATAATATGTCCATAGCGGGGCTTACTATAGACTATGGTCCTTATGCTTTTTTGGATGATTATGATTTTAAGTACATCTGTAACCACACAGACCAAGGTGGACGTTACAGCTTTGGAAACCAGCCCAACATAGGAGAGTGGAACCTGCAGGCGCTGATGCATGCTTTAGCACCAATGGTCAACATAGAAAAACTGGAAAAAAGTCTTGCGCACTATGCAAAACTTTATACAGAGCGTTACCTGTACCTTATGGGTAAAAAGATAGGTTTGGACAAACTGCAAGACAGTGATCTGGATCTGTTCAAACATTTGTTAGGTATGATGCAGGGACTCAACATAGACTATACACTCTTTTTCAGAACCCTCAGTCGTTATGATGGCGACAGAACAGCACTACTTAAATTGGGTCTCTACCACAAACCGATGAATGACTGGTTAGACAGTTATGATGAAAGACTCAAAGAGAACAGTTCTACTACAGAAGAAAGACACAATGCTATGTTACAGACAAATCCAAAGTTTGTACTCAAAAACTACATGCTCCAGGAAGCCATAGATGCAGCAGAAGAGGGGGATTTTACTGTAGTAGATGATTTATTTGAAATTGCTAAAGATCCGTATGCTGAACATGAAGCGCATGAAAGATGGTCAGGTGCGACACCGGATGAATTTAAAAATCAGAAGCTGAGTTGTAGCTCCTAAGCGTTATAATTCTAAAAATCATCAAGGACAAGACATGACACTAGAAGAACTAGAAAACACCATAAAAACCGAAGTAGGGGTTTTACTTTATTTCTCTGGAGAGAAGTGTAATGTATGTCATGCACTTAGACCTAAGTTTAAAGAAGTGTTTGATGCAAACTTTTCTCAGCTTAAACAGATATACCTTGATGCACATGAAAACCCACAGATCTCAGCTCATTTTCAAGTCTTTTCTGTACCTACAATGATCGTCTTTATGGATGGTCGTGAGTTTGCCAGAGAAGGACGTTCTGTGAGTTTACACCAGTTAACGGAGAAACTGAAACGTCCTTACGGAATGATGACGGAACAATAGATTCTTTTTGTTTATTTTATTGGGAGTTCCTTTAGTTCTGACTGTGGCGTTGTTTTTCTCTTTACTTTTCTAGAAAAGTAAAATAAAAGTCGACACTACTCTCAAGTCGCTGCGCTTTCAAGGGTGTTCGTAGTGTCAGGAGCATACTTCGTATGATTGATGAAAGGTATCGCAAGCGATACTTAGGTTCTTACTATTAATCACGCAATGCGTGCTTTGTCATGGCGAACGCCCTTGAAAGCGAAGCGATTCGAGACCCATGACGCTTTTTTGCTTCGTTTTTTCTAAAAAAATGATGAGAGAAACACCACCACGGTTAAAATAATTGGAAGTTTTGTTAACATAGAAGAGGTGAAATATTAATTAAGTTTTAGATTCCCTGGTGCCCATAGGAAATACCCTTGTGGTGCAAAGCCAGAGAATGACGGAATATGTATTACTTCTTGGTAATAATCGAAATATTCTCAAACCCTTTGGTTTTAAGAATATCTATAATGTCTACAAAATACTGAAATTCACTGCTTTTATCCATACGCAGTGAAATAAGATCTTTTTTAGGGTCAAGCTTCATCAGCTTTTCTTTGATGAGGTCAAGCGTCAATACTTCTCTTTCATAAGAGTATACACCTTCTTTATCAACTGCAATTTGAATATTTTTCTTCTCTTCACTTTTTTTAGAACTGGCAGTTGGAAGGTCTACATTGATCGTCTGGTTTTTTACAAAGGTTGAAGTGGCCAGTATGATAACCAGCAGCACTAGAACAATATCGATGAATGGCACGACATTCATCTTGTCAAAGCGTTCGCGTCTCATACTTACTTTTCATCCTGAAGGATTTCCCATTTTACCATAAGCGTATCTACTCTAGTAAGCAGGGCATTGTAAAGTACAGTTGCCGGGATCGCTACTACCAGACCCGCTGCTGTGGCTTTGAGTGCAAGTGCCAAGTGTTTCATGATCTCACCTGGGTCTATAGTATCTTGCTGGTCACCTATAATGTAAAAGGTAAGGATAATAGCAAGTACAGTACCAAGCAATCCTATATAAGGTGCATTTGAACCTATAGATGCGATGGTTGCAAGACGTTTAGAAAGATCAAGTTCAAGTGCTAGTTTATGTTTATAGTCTTCTAGTCTTACTGCACGGTAAAAAAGTACTCTCTCTATAGCGTATGCAAAGGTAATAAAACTCAAGAAAAAGAGTAATCCTATGACTCCATAATCTACGATATCTTTTAGTTGTTCAATTGGCACTATTTTTCCTCATATTATAATTTAGTCTGCATTATATAGAATATAGTGTTAAATCTATGTTAAATCCATTTTAAGATACCTAGCGTCCATTTTAAGCGCTTTTTAGCCTTTTTATTTAAGCCGATGTTAGATACAATCAATACAATTTTTACACATTAAGGAAATGCATGAGCGATCTGTTTGAAGACCAGGGAAATACCGGACAAGTGTTAATCGAAGATAGTATGAAGGCCAGTTACCTTGATTACTCTATGAGTGTTATCATAGGTAGGGCATTACCAGATGCAAGAGACGGGTTAAAACCTGTACACAGAAGAATCCTTTATGCGATGAATGACCTTCATCTTGCACACAGAAGTCCTTATAAAAAATCCGCACGTATCGTCGGTGATGTTATCGGTAAGTATCACCCACATGGTGACAACTCTGTGTATGACGCGCTAGTACGTATGGCACAAGATTTTTCTATGCAGGCACCGCTTGTCGATGGTCAGGGAAACTTCGGTTCGGTCGATGGAGATAGCGCTGCTGCGATGCGATATACTGAAGCACGTATGACTAAAATATCGGAAGAGCTTTTAAGTGACCTTGATAAAGATACTGTAGATTTCGTACCCAACTATGACGATTCTATGTCTGAACCAGATGTAATGCCTTCTCGTGTACCAAACTTGTTACTTAACGGTTCAAGCGGTATTGCGGTGGGTATGGCTACAAACATTCCTCCCCATAGACTTGACGAACTTATAAAAGCACACATATATCGTATAGATAATCCAGACTCAACCATTGAAGATATGATGAAGATCGTTCATGGTCCTGACTTTCCAACGGGTGGTATCATCTTTGGCCGTAAGGGTATTACAGATGCCTATACTACAGGACGTGGACGTATCAAAGTACGTTCGAAGACGCACATAGAGCAAAAAGGTGCTAAAGAGATCATTATCATAGACGAACTTCCTTTCCAAGTAAACAAATCTAGACTCATTGAAAACATCGCACAACTTGTACGTGATAAACACATAGAAGGTATCTCTGAGCTCCGTGATGAGTCAGACAGAGATGGTATCCGTGTGGTCATCGAGCTTAAACGTGACGCGATGTCTGAGATAGTCCTTAACAACCTTTTCAAATCTACACAGATGCAAGTGACGTTTGGTATCATCATGCTTGCGATCACCAACAAGGAACCAAAAGTATTTAAACTCCTTGAACTGTTTGACCTTTTCTTAAAACACAGAAAAACAGTGGTAATTAGAAGAACGATCTTTGAACTTGAAAAAGCAAGAGCAAGAGCACATATCTTAGAAGGTCTTAAGATCGCTATCGATAACATCGATGAAGTGATCAAGATCATCCGTGCTTCTCAAGATGATGTAGAGGCGAGAGAAAGTCTTATGGCACGCTTTAAACTCTCAGAGATCCAAACTAAAGCAATCTTAGAAATGAGACTTGGACGTCTCACAGGTCTTCAAATCGAGAAGATTGAGAGTGAATTGGCGGAACTTCTTGCGCTTATTGCAGAACTTGAATCGATCTTAAAGAGTGAAGAGAAGATCAATGTGATCATCCGTGAAGAGCTTGTAGAGATAGGTGAGAAATATACAACGCCACGTCGTACAGAGATCGTAGATGACTATGATGACATAGACATCGAAGACCTCATTCCAAATGAGCCAATGGTTGTGACTATCACACACCGTGGGTACATTAAACGTGTACCAGTGAAGCAGTATGAGAAACAACATCGTGGGGGTAAAGGTAAGATAGCCGTAACCACCTATGATGATGACTTCATCGAGAAGTTCTTTACGTCAAATACACATGATACGCTCATGTTCGTAACAGACAGAGGACAACTCTACTGGCTCAAAGTCTATCGTATCCCAGAGGGATCACGTACGGCTAAAGGTAAAGCAGTAGTGAACCTCATTAATCTTCAGCAAGACGAGAAGATCATGGCGATCATCCCTACGACTGACTTTGAAGCGGATAAAGGACTTGTATTCTTTACGAATAATGGTATCGTGAAAAGAACAAACCTCTCAGAGTATTCAAACATCAGAAGCAATGGTGTAAGAGCCATCAACCTTGATGAAGATGATGCGTTAGTAGAAGCGAAGATCGTTAAGCCAGATACAAAATGGCTCTTTGTAGCAACGAAAAAAGGTCTGTGTATCAGATTTAAAGTAGAAGATGCAAGAGAGATCGGTAGAGTGGCACGTGGTGTGACTGCGATCAAATTTAAAATAGAAGGTGACTACGTATGTGGAGGAATCACCATAGAAGATGAGAATGATGAACTTCTTATGATGAGTGAAAAAGGTCTTGGTAAACGTACAACTGCTAGTGAGTACCGTGAACAGAACCGTGCAGGTAAAGGGGTTATCTCTATGAAACTCACACCTAAGACGGGTGATGTGGTAG
>JAGSGJ010000057.1 GCA_023955225.1 Sulfurovum sp. | reverse complement strand
TCCTGAGGTTACTGGATGTACTTTTGCACCAAGAAGTTTCATACGAAAGACATTAAGCTCTTGACGCGCTGCATCTTTGGCACCCATAAATATTTCACACTCAAGTCCAAAAAGTGCTGCAGCTGTAGCTGTGGCAACACCATGCTGTCCTGCGCCAGTCTCTGCGATAACTTTTTTCTTACCAAGTCTTTTTGCAAGTATAGCTTGTGCTACAGCGTGGTTTATTTTATGTGCACCTGTGTGGTTAAGGTCTTCACGTTTGAGGTATATCTTCGCATCTAGCTCTTTAGAGAGGTTTTCAGCAAAGTAGAGTGACGAGGGACGACCTACGTAGTTTTTGTAGTAGTGGTCCACTTCTGACCAAAAGTCTTTGTCAAAACGCACTGCCTCATAGTCAAGTCTTAGTTTCTCCAGTGCAGGCATAAGTGTCTCAGGGACAAAACGCCCACCATAGCCAACTTGACCATCTTCCATGCTGCCAAAATGTCCTAAGTCATCTGGGTCATGTGGACTTGCTTTAGGGATATATATTTCTTTATGTAAATTCATTTATTTCTCTTGTATAGTAATTGGATAGATTATATCCAATGAGAGGTTAGAAATCGCCTTATATTGTCTGAATCATCTTTACTGAATCAAACGATATAGGCAATCTCAGCCTGTGAATCAAGTCTCATAGGGGGTCCCCAAAATCCAATGCCGCTATTGACATAGATATGGCTGCCATTGGGAAGTTTATGCAGTCCTTTGACATAAGGCTGCTGCAGTCTGACCAAATACTCAAAAGGCCAGATCTGTCCACCGTGTGTATGACCACTGAGTATGAGTTCAGGCGTATAATTTTCAAGTTCTTCTATAAATTTGGGTTGGTGGGCTAACAGTATGGTTTTATAGGCATTGTTACATCCTGAAAAAGCTTTATGTATGTCAGGTACAAGAAAGTTCGTACGGTAACCGATACGATCTGTCACACCCACTACATTAAGATTAAGTGCATCAATCGTCACATGTTCATTAAGCAGAAGCTTTATCTGTGTGGTCTTTATAAAATCAATTATCTTCAGGGGATCATGAAAATATTCGTGATTACCTAAAATATAATAGATACCATATTTAGAAGAGATAGCATCCAGTTCCATCACCGTATCTTCTATATTCTCAAGAGCCGTATCTATAAGGTCTCCTGTAATGAAGACAATATCTGGTTTCAGTGCATTTATTTTCAACACAGAGTTTTTGACAAACTCTTGGTCTATCAGTCCACCTATGTGCAGGTCACTTATTTGTACGATGGAAAAATCAAATTGATTCAGCTCTACCACATTCACAGCAGGTTCTTTACTCCCTTCATAAGCCCCCGCACTTACATATGAAGTTGCAAGAGCCAACATAGCACCATCGCCACCTTTTTTAAAGAATGCTCTTTTTGAATGGTCAACATTTTTGAGCGTTTTGTGAAAGAGATGAAGGATCTCATGCAGGATCAGATATAAAAGAAGTACAAAAGAGATGCCTATAGATAAAGAGAAGAGATAATAGAGTGTATTGCTTATGACGTCTGTATATCGCCCTAGAACATAGAGAATATTGAAAATAAAGTTTAGGCCTAACAGTATGGTAAAGGTTCTTTTAACTTGTTCAGATACTAAGAATTTTTTGATCACTCTTGAGTAAAAAAGATAGTGTATAGAAAAGAAAAGTAGAAGGAAAAGTGAAAAAAACAGATAAACTCTCATAAAACCACCTCATAAATATGTTTGCATTATACTCTATATTGCTTGTGTATTGAGAAGAGGTATTATTTGATGAATTCTGTAGCTTTTTCCATTTCGTAAAAAGTTTGGACAATGTTTTGTGTTTTTTCTTCTATCATGGCACGTGCATCACGCAGTCCATGATTATAATGGTAGGGACCAATCTCTTTAGAGAAAAAGTCTAAGAGAAACTCTGCATCGAATCCGCCTATCTCTTCTGAGAGTTCTTTTTGAAAATAACGCTGGATCTTCTGAACCAGAATCTCTTTTTCTTCATCAGAAAACACAATATCTGACATTAGTCTATCTCTAAAACCGAATAGACAGGAGCATCGATACCTTCACGTCCATTAAGGAATCCAAGTTCCATGATAAAGCAGACTTCAACACAGTTTGCACCCACTTTATCTATGAGGTTCGCTGCGGCTTTTGCTGTACCGCCTGTAGCTATAAGATCATCTATGAGTAATACATTTGGATTTTCTCTTTCTCCAAAAGCATCTATATGTATCTCTACTTCATCAAATCCATACTCTAGGCTATATTTCTCAGCTACAGTAGTGTAGGGCAATTTCCCTTTTTTTCTGACAGGGACAAACCCAATACCCAATCTGTCAGCTAAAATGGAACCAAAGATGAATCCTCTCGCATCTATGCCTGCAATGAAGTCCAGATCATAACTTTTGTAACGGTTTGAAAGGTGAGTCATCAGTGTATCAAAGGCATGCGGTGTAGAAAGAAGTGTAGTGATGTCTTTGAAAATAATGCCTGGTTTTGGGAAGTCTTGGATGTCTCTAATGCTTCCTAAAATGATCTCTTTTTCTTCTTTTGTTAGTGTGCTCATTTTTTCTTCACTTCCTTTTATTTTGATAGTGGCGTGGTTTCTCTTTCATTTTTTTAGAAAAAAAGGAAACAAAAAAATCGTCACAACTCTCGAATCACTGCGTTTAGAATGTCGTTCGTTGTGACAGACAAACTCCGTTTGATTAATGGAGATAGAATCGATTTATCGACCAATATGAATGTTAACCTAAATCTGAACCGAGGGCACAACCTTCTATCTTTGCTACACGACCGGCATGTCTACCACCTTCAAATTCAGTAATCGAAAAGGCTTCTATCATATCTTCTATCACGCCTTTACCTACTACCCGTTCACCAAAACAAAGGATGTTTGCATCGTTATGTTGTCTGGTGAGTTTTGCTGTGTACGTATCATGGCAAAGTGCTGCACGGATACCAGGTACTTTATTTGCTGCTATAGAAATACCGATACCCGTACCACAGATAAGGATACCAAAACTGCCTTCGTCTGCCAGTACAGCTTCTGCACATTTTTTTGCAAAATCTGGGTAGTCTACTCTGTCTGCAGAGTCTGGACCGAGATCGATGATCTCATGACCCAAAGATCTCACGTAATCCTTAACATAAGCTTTTAGTGCATATCCTGCATGGTCTGTTGCGATGTAAAATTTTTTCACGTTTTTCCTTTACTCTATAGGTTGTTCTTGTTGGATTGACTCAATACGTCTTCCCACACGTCCCCAGCGAACTGTAAAACGTTGCTTGTTCCAGAGGTCTTCACATGCTTGTGTATCGATGGCTATATCACCACATAAACGTTTAAGTCTTGCGTTGTCTTTTCCTCCACCATACTCATCACCATTTAGAACACTGTCATATGAACGGTGTTCTAAACTCATGTAGTTCAACCAAGGCTTTCCTACGATAAGTTTATACGGCACAGAACCCCAAAAACGGCTGTCATTAGAGTTGTCACGGTTATCACCTATCATATAGAAGTGGTCTTCATCTACTTTTGCATAGAGTGCATTGATACCTTTTCCCGCTATTTCATGTGTTGGAGCACGAAGGCCTCTTACGTAAACAGGTATCATATCTATCTCTTTATTGTATGCGTAGTAACGTAAAAGTCCTTCGAAAATATCTGCACCCTCTGGAGCATACTGAATACCTGGGTATTTTGTCATATAAGGATTTTCTACCCAGAGTTTTCCTCTCAGTGAGATGATCTTATCAGCAGGGTAGTTAGCCTTTATGTACTCTGCACCTTCATGGAAGTGTATAAGTAATTTCGTATTGGCATAAAGTATCTCATCTCCACCCACAGCAACACAACGTTTAACATAGTGTATTTTGTTGTTTTTAGGGTAACGGAAAATAACAATATCTTCTCTTTGAGGTCTAGGACCTTCTATGAGGTGACCATTTCCGTTAAAGTCCGGTAAAAGTGGAATCTCTAACCATGGAAGGTGAGGGGTAGGGATACCATAGGAAAACTTTTTAGCAAACAAAAAATCACCTATCAACTGTGTTCTTTTCATAGATCCTGATGGAATAACAAAAGACTGGGCAACAAAAAAGATGAGAAAAAGTACAATGATGATTGTACCTGTCCAAGAGCTTGCAAAACGGCCTAAAGCCTGTATAAAATTCTTCATTATGCTCTGGCTTTAGCAGATTTAAGTGTGTTACTCAAAAGCATCGCTATGGTCATAGGACCAACACCACCTGGTACTGGTGTGATGTAAGAACATTTAGGACTCACATTTTTAAAGTCTACATCGCCTACAAGTGAACCATCCTCTATACGGTTGATACCTATGTCTATAACGATGGCACCTTCTTTTACCATATCTTCTTTGATAAGCCCTGGAACGCCTACACCCACTACAATGATATCGGCTTTACTTGTATGTGCTTTGAGGTCTTTTGTATAGATGTGCGTGATAGTCACCGTTGCTTCCGCATTGAGAAGCAGAGCCGCCATAGGTTTACCTACAATGTTACTTGCACCTACAACACATACATCTTGTCCTCTGAGGTCTATATTGTACTCTTCAAACATTTTCATCACACCAAGAGGTGTACATGCTACAAAACTCTCAAGTCCTGTAACCAAACGACCTACATTATAGGCATGGAAACCATCAACATCTTTTTTGGGGTCTATCACTTCAAGTATCTTGTCTGTATCTACATGTTTAGGTAAAGGAAGCTGCACCAATATACCATCTATACGAGGGTTATCGTTCATCATCTTTATAGTTTCGATGATCTCATCTTGGCTGATAGTGTCAGGCATGTTATGTGAGATAGAGTAAAATCCTACATTTTCACAAGCTTTTGCTTTCATTTTAACATAGGCATGACTGGCAGGATCGTCACCTATGAGGATAACTGCGAGTCCGGGAACGATATTTTTTTCTTGTTTAAGTTGTGCTACTTCAGTAGCTACTGTAGCTTGCACTTTCTTGGCTAAAGATTTACCATCGATGAGTTGCATAGAGTGCCCTTATATTTTTTATTGTATTATATCAAAAATACTTTAGGCAACGCAGTTTTGCCCGGTTATGGAGTTAACGTTGATACTATTATGAGACGATTATGGATGCTACTACTGCCGTTACTATTATGGGGGCAAGAAGACTTCATTTCTCACTATGAATATGGTGAAATGCTCTATGCAAACCCTAGGGGAGTGAGCTGTTCACAATGTCATGGGAAAAGCGGTGAAGGTCAAATCATCGTTGAATTTAGAGATATACATGGAAAACAAGCTCTAAAAGGATCAGACATACGTAAAGATTCACTTGATGACATGATAAAATCAGTCAACAATTATCATAAAATTATGCCTCGTTATTACCTGACAGATGAAGAGGTCAAAGCGATTTATGATTATCTGCAAAAGAAAAATGAAGTGTATTTAGAAGAATTTACAGAGAGTAATACCACACAATAATTGGTTATAATTGTCCTTATACTATAATGAAGGATAATTTATGAAATTCACTACATCTCTTAGCGTACTACTTTTAAGCGGAGGCTTTGGCTATGCTTCCTCACTTGCTGTCTACCAGGACCATACTTTTTACAGCTTCACGCCTAAAAACAATTTTATAGGCTTCTCAAAAGCTCTAAAAGCAAAGTGTGAAGGTACAACTGTACCAATTTCTATGATGTCGAGTTGTCCTCCTGATGATAGACTATGTAAACTTTTGACGAATCTGAAGCATTCAGAGCAAAAGATACAAGCCGTGCAGGAAAACGCTAAGGCCCTGACACAACTTATTTCACTTCCTCAGCCTACTACCTTTGATGCCGCTGTATTTATCGAAGCTGCAAAATATATAGGTACAGAACAGGCAAGACTTTTAACGCAAGAGAAACTCTTGCGTGAAGAAGTTCAGATTAAACAAAGAAAATTTCAAAAACAGGCACCGACCAAGCAGGCATTAGAGACTACACAAACATGCAGTAAAGAGGTAGAGCTTACTATCCCCTATGGGTATGTTTCATTTGCTACAGAATATGAAGCCAATATAGAAGATGAAAAAGAAGTGACGGTTACACAATATCTCTCCATAACTAACCGAAGCGGTATCGATATTGAAGCAGACAGTGCAATGTTTTATTATCGTTCAGCAAATCAATATGTCCATCCAACACACTTTCGACCCTGGATAGTCAGTAAGTATGAACCAAGACCTCAAAGAGTATCTAAAAAATCTATGGCAAAAAGTGTAAGAATGGATATGGCCATGATGGGCGAACAAAGTATACCTAGACCTATGGCCGTATCTGCACCTGTAGCTTCTTATGAAGATGCCAGAGAGTATAAGATAGAAAAACTTCTGCTACCCTCAACTGGAGTACCTTTAGATGTTAATGTTCTGACATGGAAAACAGCACTTTCTTGTGAAGTACGTGCGTATCCCTATGCAGATACAAAAGCATTTCATGTGTGTTCTTTTGAACCAAAACATCAAATAGACAGTAACAGATGGAAAGTAAAGTCTGCTGATGAAGTGATCAATGAAAATGCAGCAGGTGAGTACAGAGACGGAAAATACAATCTTTACACAAAAGTAGAAGAAGATATTAAAATAGAGCGTAAAGCTATAGTCAATAAAGAGCGTGAAACAGGCATATTTGGCGGTACTGCACGTAAGAAAGATGGTTTCACACTTACGATAACCAATAAATCTGATAAAGCAAAAACTTTCAAGCTCATAGAACGTATACCTACATCAACAACAGAAGAGATCAAATCAAAACTTTTAAGTATCAATTCTGAGAAAAAAGTAAACTATAAACTACTTAAAGACGGACAAATAGAAATGAAACTTGTGCTAGCGCCACATGAAAGTAAGAAAATAGAAGTATTGTTTGAGATATCGTATGATAAAGATTTAAAAGTGAATTATTAAGAGGGAAAATAAAGAGGGGATTAAATTTGCAGGCATAAAGCCTGCAAGTCACTACTAGAGTGGAGTTACGTTCTCAGCTTGTGGGCCTTTTTGACCTTCACCAACTTCAAATGTTACTGCTTGACCTTCAGCTAGTGTTACACGTCCACCGCTGTCGTTATTAACTTGACGGAAATGTACGAATACATCGTCTCCACCATTCTCTTGTTGAATAAATCCATAACCTTTTTCATCGTTGAACCATTTAACAGTTCCGTTTACTAATGCTGCCATTTTTTGTACCTTTGGGTAATAATTTTCACTTAATAATTAAGTGGAATCCAAATCAGAGAGAGTCTTTCGGGTCTAGCAATAACACTTAACACACGATAGATGAACTCGAAACTCATCTTTCATCGCATAAATTATAGCCTATTTTTTTAGTGGTAACCTTATATTAAAAAAATAATGTAAATTTAATAATAAGTCCTATGTTACAATTATGATCTTTATGAGATTCACTTTAGTTTCTTCTCTTCATGATTGAATGTTAACCACTGTTCCAATGGCAATAACTCTTCTAAGGCCTTAGATTCTGTTTTTAGAATTTCTGCAAAACTCTTCACCCCCATAGAGAGCAGGTACTGCAAGTTATCATCAAAAGTGGCTTGATCTATGACATATATATTGTTTTTATGTACCTCAAACATATATCCGCCGTTTGGGATAGGAGACATGGAGAGTGTGACCGTGTAGTGGTCTTTGATGATGCTCTCTTTTTGTGAGTACATAAGCCCTATGTTGTAGCCTTCATTTGCGAAGCCACGTATGGCGACTACCAGGACTTTGTTCTCTCCCTCTTTAGAGGAGTTAAAGATATTGATGATGTCTTTGACTGTAGCGTAACCAGGTATTTTTCCTAGCAAAGACTCAAAGTAACTCGCCAGTTTGGTTTTTATAAGTATGCCCATCATATATAACAACACAAAAAAGACAGATAAAGCCAACAAAAACCACAAAAACTGATGATTTTCAGGCGCAAATCCTACAAACGTAAAGGCCCAACCCACAAGCATGTCTATCTTTCCATACAGCCAGAGTATGATGACTACTATGATGACTACAGGTAAAAGACCAAAGAGACCTTGTAGGGCAGTTTGAGTGAAGTGTTTTAGGGGATTGTGGTTCATGAATGCTATTCCTTAGTTACTCTTGTTAAAAATAGTCTACACTAACTTAGCTTGATATTGGTCAAATAGAGGAGAGGGTGTATAGAAATTGTAAGGAAAAAAAGAACACAGGCTAAGACATAGTCCC
>JAGSGJ010000060.1 GCA_023955225.1 Sulfurovum sp. | reverse complement strand
AGAACAGATAGAATCACTAGACAGATTTATCTCCGATACAACACATGAGCTTAATACACCTATATCTGCTATTTTGATGACGATACAGTCACTAAAGCAGATCGAACCAAAGAAATTAAAACGTTTGGAAGCGAGTGCTAAAAGACTGTCTGTTATGTACAGTTCCTTGACCTATAGACTTGAAGGAAAAGTAGAATCCCCCGAGCTTTTAAATTTTGATGATATCGTAAGAGAACGGGTTGAATATGTCAAAGAACTTATCGATTCCAAACGTTTACATATTACGCTTGATCTAGAATCAACACAGATAGTTCTGCCTGGGATATCTGCTGCCAGACTTATAGATAACTTACTCTCCAATGCGATTAAATATTCAGATGTGGGGGATAGTATTTTTATTACGCTGCATGACAATGTTTTAAAAGTGAGAGATACGGGTATTGGCATAGACAAAAAAGTACAAGATGATATTTTTACACGGTATCATAGAGCCAATGAAGAGCGTGGCGGTTTTGGAATAGGTCTTAACATTGTACTTTCTATTTGTAAACAGTACAATATTAAATTAGCGTTGGAGTCGCAAAAAGGAGAAGGAAGTACATTTATACTTACTTTTCCCCAAGTAAAGAAATAGGTTTATTCTACGCTATCCATAAGGATACCAATGATATCTGTCATAGTAAGAATACCATAGAGTTCATTGTTATCAATGACAAGTAAACGTTTAATGCTGTTTTGTACCATCATTCTAGCAGCATATTTGACATCAAGTTTTGCAGAGACGGAAAAAGCTGGGGTTGATGCAATGTCATACACATTTAGAAGGTCTATATCACCATCTTCTGCAACAATACTTTGTAAGATATTTTTGAAGGTTACCAGTCCATATGCACCGTCATCTGTATTTTTATCTACAATCACAGAACGTACTGTGTGTTTTTTCATTAAACTGATAGATTCTCTCACTGTGGACATAGGTGAGATTATTACCAACTTTTCTTTAGGTGTCATTACATTTTCTACTAACATTTTTTCTCCTTTATATCATTGATTTGATGTCATGATCAAATTTGTGTAACTCTTTAGTGTCCAGTCCTGCTACATGACTCAGAGGTAGGGTAAACGCCAAGCCACTATTTCCCGGGTTATCCAGGTCAAACTTTTCACGCAGTACACGCATGACCTGCATAGAAAGTTTTCTGGGTAAAACAAAGAGTAGAACAGATACATTTTCTTCAAGTGTAAGACCAAAGAATACTTTTTTTTCTTCAAGACCGATATTTTTACCATGCAAGATAGTTACTGAACCCGCACCTGCCTCTTTAGCAGCTTCGATAGCGGCTTCTTCATTTTTGTCTTCTATGATCGTAATTAGTGCGGTAAACTTCATTATACGTCTCCTTCAAGTTTGTTTTTTCTGCGTTGTGAATAATGCGCATGGATACCATACCCCATCACTGTGAGCATAGGGAAGAGGGAAGCAAAGGCTATAAGACCAAATCCATCTATGAGTGGATTACGTCCTTCTATATTTTCTGCCAGACCCAGACCCAATGCTGTGACCAACGGCACGGTCACGGTTGAAGTGGTAACACCCCCACTGTCATAGGCAATAGGTACAATGTATTTTGGTGCAAAATAGGTAAATATAATGACCAATATATATCCTGCGATGATGTAGTAGTGTATAGGATCACCTGCAACGATACGGTATGAACCTAACCCAATACCAATAGCAACACCAAATGCTACTACTATTCTAAGTACATTTTGTTTAATATTCCCTTTGCTTATCTCTTCTGCTTTGATGGCAATGGCCAAAAGGGCAGGTTCTGCCATAGTAGTAGAGAAACCTATAAGAAATGCAAACAGATAAATGAGTAGGTTGTTGCCCATATCGGTTAGCTGGAAGGCTATGGTCTCACCTATAGGGAAAAGACCCATTTCAAGCCCTACAATGAATGCATAAAGTCCCAAGACAACCATGATAATACCTGTGATGACCTTGTTCAAGTGAGCTACAGGTTTTTTGATGATGAGATATTGGAAGAAAAAGATAACTACCAGTATGGGGGTTACATCTTTAATGGTATCAACAAGAGCCATGAAGGTATCATAAGCTGAAAATGCATAGGTGCTTGCTACGGCTTTACTGCCTTCTACTATAACAGGACTAAGTGTTTCTACTACCGTAGGTACATCCATAAAGTTGTAGACAATAATCCCATAGATCTGTACAAAAATCATAGGTGTCAGTGAAGCAAAAGCAATGAGACCAAAACCATCTATAGCAGGGTTACGTCCTTTGATACTTGATGCTAAGCCTATACCAAGGGCAGCTACCAGTGGGACTGTTACAGTAGATGTAGTTACTCCACCGGAGTCATACGCAAGACCAATAATCTCACGAGGGGCAAAGAAAGTGACTACAACAACCAGAATGTATCCAGTGATGATGTAGTAAGCGATAGGGTGACCCAGTAAGATACGAAGTGTACCCAATGCGATAGCAAATCCTACAGAGAGTGCGACTGTCATACGAAGCCAAAAAGCGTCCACCAGACCGTTAGAAATAAGGGCTGCCTTGTCTGCAATAGCTATGAGTGCCGGTTCTGCTACAGTGGTAGAAAAACCAATGGTAAAGGCAAAGAGTAAAAGCCAAAAGACGGAGCCTTTTTTAGCAAAGTCTACAGCCAATCCTTCTCCTATGGGAAAGATACCCAGTTCAAGACCACGTATAAAAAGTGCCAAACCTACTGCAACGATAGTAAGTCCTATAACAATAGAGGTGATATTATCAGGCACAGTTCGGATGATGACACCTTGAAATAATGCAACGACAATGATAATGGGAAGGAGATCTTTAAAAGAGTTTTTCAAGTCCCCATAAAATATATGTAAGCTTTCTTTCATCATGATTAAGATTATATCTATTATAAGATTAGTCTATGCCCTATAAAAGCTCTATTTTCCCTCTATACGTGAAATTGTACCTTTTTGTTCTAACACTTTGAGTAAACGACTCAGACCTTAGTCATTTTTCGTTTTACACCCAGTATTTATACCCAGTATAGCATAGGGCGGGCACCAGCCTATAAGTGCTGTACCTAGTGGGATAAGTCCAATAGCGCCAAGCCAGTTTTGTTCCATAACACCCCAAGCAATGACTACTATTCCTACTATACCTCTGATAATTCTTTCGTATTTACCGATATTACATGTCATAATATATCCTTTTATTTAATTATATAAATATATTATAACATAAAAAAGTTTTTGTCTTTTCTAGAGGCTGTAGAGTATAGTGCCCCCCCAGAATATTTAATAAAATAGTATTATAAAAATTTATATTTTAATAATTATTATCAATTTAATAAACAATTAAGAAAAGTTTTGTTAAATTGCGATTTCGATAATAAATATCAAGTTTAAAATAAATGAAACAAGGGAAAATGATGAGAAAAATAACAACAGCTATGAGCTTAGTAGCAATGATGGCATTAGGAGCACAGGCCGCTTCTTTAGAAGAGAGAGTAAAAGCACTTGAAGAGCAAAATACAGTACTCACAGAAGAGGTACTTGCATCACAAAGTGGTGGCTTTACACTGGTAGATACAAAGAAATCATACAACGGTATGGGTCCGGCAGCCTCTAAAGTATATTTTTCTAAAAATCCACTCTCTATAGGGGGATATGGTGAAATGTATTATGCAAATCCTGAAGATGGTGATGATTATGCAGACGTATATAGATTTATTACTTATTTCGGATACAAGTTTAATGACTGGATCGTATTGAATACAGAGATAGAGTTTGAACATGGAGCTGATTCCAATAATGGCGGTAAAGTGGTTGTAGAGTTTTTATATCTTGACTTTTTACTTAGTGAGCAAGCAAATCTAAGACTGGGACATGTATTGACTCCAATGGGTCTGGTAAACCTTAGACATGAACCGACACTCTTTAACACTGTACAAAGACCGGATATTGAAAAGCATCTTCTTCCAAGTACTTGGCATGAAAATGGAGCATTGGTCTATGGTAGATTTGACAGTGCTGATATTGACTATACTGTAGGTATGATCAATGCATTGAACTTAAACAATAAATATACTACAGCAAGTGATGATACTCAGAGTAAATGGATAAGAAGTGGAAGACTGGGTTCCAATGAAAAAGCATCTTTTGAACCTGCATTTGTTGGCCGTGTAGACTATACCGGAATTAATGGACTTATGGTCGGTGCTTCTGTCTATTATGGTGATGGATCAAACCTTAAAGATGATGCAGCCAATGATGTATCGGGGCTCACGACCACAATGTTCGATATTCATGCAAGATATGATAATGGACCATTCTCTGCGTACGGACTTTACACGCAGACGAACCTTGATGGTGCAGAGAAATTAGTAGATATCGATAACAATCCTGTTGAAAAAGCAAGCGGTTATTATGTGAATGCATCTTACGATATTTCATCGTTGGTAGGACTGGAGTACAAACTGCCGGTTTTTGCACAGTACCAAGACTTTAATCCGGTGGAAAAGACTGTAAATGGTGGTCCAATAGAAGATGAATTTCAGACAGAAATTGTTACAATCGGTTTAAACTTTTTCCCTGCAGATCAGGTGGTGCTTAAGGCTGACTATGCAATGAAGGAAGAAGGAAATAAAGAAGAAAATATATTTTCTTTCGGGCTTGGCTTTATATTTTAATACGTGGATACACAATGAAAAAAATCTTTTTTACACTGCTATGTGGGATACTTCTATCCCAAAGCGGTGTGGCTAAAACGAAACCATCAGTGGATGATGTGATAAAATCATCATTTACCGGGGTTAGCGCCATAGACCCTAAGCGGATCATACTGACAAAAAAACAGTTTTCTCAGGTACAGTCCAGAGCGAAAGCAGCTGTGAGAACTAAAATTTATCGTTACTACGACATTAAAAGTAAGACGCAAAGATTAGGGTATGCTGTACTCATATCAAGAAAAGTAAGAGCAAAAAAGGCTACAGTGCTCTATGTATTTGACAACTCCAATACATTGAAATTTACAGAAATTATGGCATTTGGTGAGCCACCGGAGTATATACCAAACACTACCTGGATGAGCCAATTGCAGAAACAAAATGCATCAAAGCCTTTGACAGTAGGCAAAGATATACCTACGATCAGTGGTTCCACCCTCTCGGCACGGTCTATCACTGAAGGTGCAAGAGTGGCCCGAGCTATTT
>JAGSGJ010000023.1 GCA_023955225.1 Sulfurovum sp. | reverse complement strand
GGGGACAAAAGCTTGGAGCTCCAGTTACCGCTGGACGTTATGGTATGCCATCTCCATATGAGCATAACAACCTTAGAAGAAATACGAAGCTTTTAGCTTCAGGTAACTTCCAAGCGTCTATTGCTGTATGTCCTATTCACGAATCTGAAGGAATCATTACTCCAAATGGTCTTTTCTTTTCTCGTTCACATGGTGGTACGGCTACTGTTAACCCTAACGAATTCCGTTTAATGATTCATGGCGAAAATGGTCTTGTTAAAAAACCAATCGTACTTACATTAGAGCAACTTAAGCGTTACCCATCTGTAACACGTACTCACTTCATCGAATGTCCAGCAAATGGTGGACCAGAGTGGAGAGGACCTCAGTTTAACTCTATTCAATTTGCTAAAGGCTTTATGTCTTGTGCTGAGTGGACTGGTGTTTACATCAAAGATATTCTTAAAGACCTTGGTCTTAAGCCAGAAGCACTATGGATGCTTGCAGAAGGTATAGATAACTCACACATGGGTAGAACTATCCCTGTAGATAAAGTACTTGATGATGCAATGATCGTTTGGGGACAAAATGGTGAAGCATTACGTCCAGAGCAAGGTTACCCTATAAGAATCGTTGTTCCAGGTTGGGAAGCAAACTTATGTGTTAAATGGTTATGTAGACTTGAGTTTGCATCTGAGCCATTCTATGCAAAAGAAGAGACATCTAAATATACTGCATTGAAACATACAGGTAAAGCGATACAGCACTTCTATGCAAATGAAGTGAACTCTGTTGTTACTTCACCATGTCCTGAAAAGCCATGGGATGAGCTAGTAAAAGGTGATATGGTAGAGATAGAAGGACTTGCTTGGTCTGGTATGGGAACTATTACAACTGTTGATGTATCGTTTGATGGCGGTAAAAACTGGGTTGAAGCTTCTCTTAAAGGTTTAGTACTTGAGAAATCTTGGACTAGATTCTCTCTTATGCATGAGTATACAGGCAAGCCAATGCTTCTTAGCTCACGTGCTTCCGATGATGCTGGGCATATCCAACCATCAGTTAAAAATGAAAGAGCCGCTGTAGGAATCGAAGGGGTTTATCATAGAAATGCCGTTCATACATGGGAAATAGATGCAAAAGGAGAGGTTACAAATGTACAAATCTTATCATAAAAAAATTGTTGTAAGTACATTATTTGCATCGGCAGTATTTTTAGCAACTGCTTGTAATGCATCTAATGATACGAAAAGTAAAACTGAGACAAAAAGTGTAGCAACAGCAACAATGAATACAGAAGGTTTCACTAAAAGAGAAATCGATGCAGTAGGTCCAGCGAATGCTTTAGTGTCTGAGAGTGTTAAGAAAACATATGAGCATAATGGCAAACTTGCTGTTGATGGTGGGGTAATTTATCCGATCGTTAATGGTAAGACCGGTGCTTACTATGCAAATGAAGAAGCACACAAAGTGACTGTTAGATATGGTAAACCAGCAACTGCTAATGAGCAGAAGGCTTGGGATATCGATGTAATGCCTGATGGTACAGGTCTTCCTGAAGGTTCAGGTTCTGTAGAATTCGGTGATGAAGTGTATGAAGAAAAATGTCAATCTTGTCATGGTGACTTTGGAGCTGGAGCTGGGCTTTACCCTAGACTCACTGCAGGTAATGCAGAGGAAATGCAAAAAACACTTATGTTTCAAAGAACAGATCCAGATTCTGATGGTCCTCAGCGTACTTTCGGTTCGAACTGGCCATATGCTAGTACATTATGGTGGTACATTAAAACGGGTATGCCTCACCAAGCACCTCTGTCTTTAAGTACAGAGGAAGTTTATGCACTTTCTGCATATATTCTTTATATTAATGAAATGTCAATTGATGGTGTTGAAGTAGATGATGAATATGTGCTTGATAGAGAAAAATTCTTGAAAATTGTTATGCCAAACGTAGATGGTTTTGAGCCTAAGATCAATGGTCCTAAAGGACAGGATAATGCTCGTGAGTATTTTAACAATCCACTTAACTATGGTAATGGTGTTAGATGTATGAAAGATTGTTTTGAAGGTGAGCCTGAAGTAGCGAGAATTAAATTTGCTCTGACTGACTTTAACCCACCATTGAGTTCTGAAAAGACATTGCCTGAAGTAACTGATGCGGGACCTGCACATCCAGGAAAAGCTACATACGATGCAAGTTGTAAAGTATGTCACGAAACTGATGCAATGGGTGCTCCTGCAGTAGGCGATAAAGCGGCTTGGGCTGCAGCACTTGAAAAAGGTATCGATAAAGTGTATCATAATGCTATAAACGGAATTAATGGTATGCCTCCAAAAGGTGGTGCTATGGACCTTACTGATGCACAGATGAACGAAGTTGTTGATTATATGCTAGAAGCAAGTAAATAAGCGTGAATTATCACAATTATTACACAATATATTAGTAATGTAAGGTATTAGGTTGGCAAAGGTCGACCTTTTATCTAAATTTTTATACAAAGGAAATAAAATGGATAGAAGAAAATTTATAAGTTTAAGTATGGTTGCAGCTGCTGTATTACCAGCGAGTTTATCTGCAATTGATTTCAGAGCTACAAAGCCTGACACATGGACTGCACACACTGTAGCAGATTCAATTAAAGCACTTTATGGTGATATTAAACCAGAAGAAAAAGGTGTCACTGTTAAAGCACCAAAAGTGGCAAGTAACGGTGGAGCAATCCCTGTAACTGTATCTTCAGATATCGCTGCTAAAACTGTAGCTGTTTTCCAAGATGCTAACCCTGAAGCTACTGTATGTGTATTTTCTGTACCAGAAGGTGGAATCGTTGACTATATGATGAAGATCAAAATGAAAGCGTCTGGTAAGATTACTGCAATCGTAGAAGGTACTGATGGTAAGTTCTATGTAGGTAACCAGTCACTTGAAGTTGCTCTTGGTGGATGTGAAGGTTAATCCTCTCCTCAACCAGCTAGATTAGGTTTTAAAACTTAATACGTATAAACAGAAATAGAAAAAAAAGGAATATTATGGGTAATATGAAAATTAAAGCAAAGCTTAAAGGTGATGCTGTACAAGTAAAAGTAATGGCAAAACATGACATGCTTACATATGATCAAGCAAAGAAAAAAGGTGTTGATGCAAACTTCATCACACATATCTCTGCGACAGCAAACGGGAAAGTAGTATATGATGTATCTACAAGTCAATTTTGGTCTAAAAATCCACAGTTTAAATTTGCTTTTAAAGGTGCTGCTAAAGGTGATGAAGTTTCAATCACATGGACAGACCTTAAAGGTAACACAGTTACAGAAGCTAAAAAAATCAAATAATGATTTAATGTATCTATACGACCCTTGTGGTCGGGTAGAGCATCTAAAGCTAACCTATGTACTTTTAGAGTCTATAGGTTAATTTTACTACAAAGGCAAGTGTATGTTTCACCCTTTGATGACAACACTACTCTTTCTTCTCTTTTTTACTACTTCTTCTTTTAGCGCTACTAATAATACTATTAACATTGATCATCTCTCTTTACTGGCAAAGCAAGAAAACAAACATCTTTTACTTTTTTTTCATAAGTATGGATGTGGTTTTTGTGAAAAAATGATTGATAGTACATTGGATGATGAGAGTATTGAAGAAATAATAGATAAGTATTTTCTTTTTGTCGATATTGGCATTGATGATGAGGGTAGTATATTGCATCATGATTTTAACGGTAGTAAGCATGGGTATGCAAAATCATTAGAGATAGGTTTTTACCCTACTGTAGGCTTTCTAGATGGCAATAACAGTATGGTCTATGGTGTAATAGGCTACAGAGATATTGAAACATTTTCGATCCTGTTACGCTATATTTACAGTGGTGAGTATAAAGTGATGGAGTGGGAAGATTTTAAAAGTAAAGTTGAGTTTGAAAGAGAAGAGTAGGATTAACGTGTCTGATGCACTTCAAACCAATAGTCTTCGGTTCTTTTTATCGTGGCTTTTTTTCTTTGATTGAAGTGCTCTGTAATGTCAAAACCTTCTGTGCCTAAACCCTCTTTATACTCATTGATAAATGCAGTATAGGTCTCTTCTTTCATAGCAGTGATCTCGTAAGTCACTTTATCGTAAATCAGGTTGCCGATATGCTCTTGTTCCCTTTGTATTTCATTCAGATTGATACTCCCAAAACGCTCTGCTTCGGGAAGGGTCATACTCATCTCTATATAGGTACGCATAGAGGCGATCATATGTTCTAATTGTTGAAGAGGAAGATCTGTGGATTCAATGACCGTTGCAAGCTCTTGTGTATAGCCCCAGGCTCCAGCAATAGCTATGTCTGTATCAAAGGCAGCCTTTACAACTTCTTTTAAATCATTATCACTTTTTAGCTGTTCAACTTTGAGCATGGATTAGAGACCAGCTTCTTTAATAGCTTCTGTTCTTGCATGTGCCATGAGTGGCTCAAAGATAAGATTGAGACTACCGTTACTCATGATGTCGTCTAATGCATAAAGTGTTAGCCCTATGCGATGGTCTGTAAGTCTGTTTTGTGGGTAGTTATAGGTACGTATCTTTTCTGAACGTGAACCTGAACCTACTTGTAGTTTTCTCTGGCTAGATGACTCATCTAAACTTTTTTGTAGCGCTGCTTCATAGACTCTGGCTTTAAGTACTTTCATAGCTTTGGCTTTGTTTTTGTGTTGTGACTTTTCATCTTGGATGGCTGCGACTATCCCTGTAGGGATGTGTGTTAAACGTACTGCCGAGTCTGTGGTGTTGACTGACTGTCCACCACAACCACTTGAACGGTAGGTATCCATCTTGATTTCGTTGGGCTTGAGGTCTACTTCTACATCATCTACTTCAGGGATGACTGCTACAGTAATGGCAGACGTATGTACACGTCCTTGTGTCTCTGTATCTGGCACACGTTGTACACGGTGGATACCACCTTCATACTTGAGTACCGCATAGACATTTTCTCCAGATATCTGTGCGATGAGTTCTTTATATCCACCGGCAGTACCATCACTGCTACTCATGATTTCTATTTTCCAACCTACCTGTTCTGCGTAGCGAGAGTACATACGAAAAACATCTGCGACAAAAAGTGCAGCTTCATCCCCACCTGCACCAGCTCTAAGTTCAAGTAAAATGTTTTTGTCATCATTTTTATCTTTTGGGAGCATAAGGATTTTAATTTCATCTTCCAGCTCTGGAAGCATGGGAGTCAGTTCCGAAAGTTCTTCTTTTGCAAGCTCTCCGAGTTCAGGATCACCTAAAAGCTCTTTGCTCTCTTCTATGGCATCTGCTGTTTCGATGTAGAGTGTTGCTTTTTCTACCAGAGCACTTAATCCAGACTGCTCTTTGCTGAGTTCTGTCATACGCTTAATATCGCTAGCGATGTCTGGAGAACTTAATAGTTCGCTGAGTTCATTGTATCTGTTAATGAATGGTTGGAGTTTTTCTTTGAACATAGGCGTTCTTTGTGTTAGATTGTGGTTTTAGTGAGGGTGTATCGAGACTGCTTATGCAGCTTCGATAGCATTTACCATTTTATGAAGACGGCTTACTTTTCTAGCTGCAGTTGATTTCTTGATGAAACCTTTACTTACTAGTGAGTGGATCTGTTTGTTTGCTGTTGCAAATGCTGTTGTAGCTGTAGCTTTATCTGCTGCGGCTACTGCTTCGTGTACTGCTTTAACGATATTTTTGATTCTTGTTCTGTAATATCTGTTTCTCTCAGTTCTTACAGCAGTTTGTAAAACACGTTTTTTAGCTGATTTGTTGTTTGCCATGTTGTTTCCTTTATAGGTATGTTGTTATTACTCAATTAATTAGAGTAAAAATAGTTCGCGAATAATAGCTAAAAAAAGATTAAAGATTTATTAATTTAACGGTAAGGAAGATTAAATTACATGATATAAAGGGGCAGTTATGAGGAATGTTAATCTAATTTGCGTTAAAATGAAGCCAATAGAATCAAGGGTCTATAAAACCCCTCAAGGAAATAATTTTGGAACTTTTTGGAACAGATGGTGTACGTGGAAAAGCAGGGAAGAAAGTCAGTGCAGTCAATGCAATGCGTTTAGCTATGGCTACGGGTATCTATTTTAAACAATTTGCAAAAACCAATAAAATATTAGTAGGGAAAGACACCAGACGTAGTGGGTATATGATTGAAAATGCTATCGTCTCAGGGCTCACGGCGGTAGGCTTTGATGTGATACAGATAGGACCTATGCCTACGCCTGCTATCGCTTTTTTGACAGAAAATATGCGTTGTGACGCTGGTATTATGATATCGGCAAGTCATAATCCTTATTATGACAATGGGATTAAGTTTTTTGATGAAGGCGGAAATAAACTTAACCGTGACAAAGAAGAAGAGATAGAAGCTATATTTCAGGATGATGTTGCCATTGAGAGTGCACAAGTTATCGATAAAGCTATAGGGAAATCTAAACGTATTGATGATGTGGTAGGGCGCTACATTGTACACATTAAGAACTCATTTCCTAAACCACTCACTTTGGCAGGAAAAAGAGTGGTGATAGATTGTGCTAATGGCGCAGGGTACATTGTAGGTCCCACCATACTGCAGGAACTTGGAGCAGATGTGGTGGTGATAGGTGATACGCCTGATGGTTTTAACATAAACGAAGGATGTGGTGCAATGCATCCTGAAAACTTGGCCAAAGTGATTAGAGAGTCTCGTGCTGATGTGGGTATCGCATTGGATGGTGATGCTGATAGACTTGTGATGGTGGATGAAAAAGGTGAAGTGGTTGATGGCGATAAGCTGATGGGCGTACTTGCTGTGCATCTTAGAAATCAAGGTACGCTTAAAGGTGAAGGGATGGTTGCTACAGTGATGAGCAATCAAGGACTTGATGAGTATCTTACAGCAGAAGGGCTGACTCTGCACCGTTCTGCAGTGGGTGATAAAAATGTTGTAAAAATGATGCAAGCACATGGTATGAACTTTGGCGGAGAGCAGAGCGGACACATCGTTTTCTCAGATTATGCGAAGACTGGCGATGGCATCTCCAGTGCATTACAAGCTTTGGCATATTTGGTAGATACAGAGCAAAAAGCGAGTGAGGCATTTAATCCGTATGAGTCATACCCCCAACTTTTAGTGAATCTTTTGGTACAGGAAAAAAGAGATTTTGATACGATTGAAGGCTTAGATGTCCTTAAAGAAAAAATAGAAGGGCTAGGAATACGTCATCTTTTCCGTTACTCTGGTACAGAAAATAAAATACGTCTTTTACTTGAGGGGAAAGATGAGGAACAGCTTGAGAAAATGATGGAAGAGTGCGTAAAGTTCTTTAAAGGTGCTTTGGTTTAATGAGAGCTTTTACTGTCTTTTTTCTGGTACTTTTGGGTACCTTCATTATAGATCAGAATATTAAATCACTTTTTGTTGAGGGGTACTATCGTGCGGGAGAGTGTATAGACCTTGAATTGCACTACAATAAAGGTGTAGCCTTCTCCATGCTGGACTTTCTTGGACCTTATCTTAAATGGATGCAGGCACTGCTTGTTTTGATCATCCTCTTTTTTGTAGTTAAAGAAGGATACATAAAACGCTACGCTTTTCCTGTGGGACTGATGGTGGGTGGCGCACTGGGGAATGTTTATGATCGTTTTGTTCATGGGGGTGTAGTTGATTATGTCGCTTGGCATTGTGGATTTAACTTTGCAGTATTTAACTTTGCAGATGTTGCTATAGACCTTGCTGTTGCGTGGATACTTATTATGGTGTATTTCTTCAAAGAAGATGCTGAAGCGTAATACTATGAAAAAACATATACTTTACATGGCATTGAGCGTGATATTGGGATTTATGGTTTTCTTTGGTGCAAAAGCATATAAACAAGCGATACTTTATGAGGAAGCCACCAAGGAATTGGTCTCTTATCAGGATGCAGGACAACAGGCAAGTCTGCAACTCGAGAAATTTGCAAAAAGCTTGTTTGGAGACCTGTATGACGATGAACTGAAAATGAAACTTGATAAGGTTCGTGAAAAACAAGAAGCAACAATGCTTAAAGCACAAGAGTATACCTTTTACTTTATGTGCTTGTTAGGTGTTGTCTTGCTCTCCTTTTTTCTTGTCTCCCTACGAACATTTACGTTGTTTGGTTCGTTGTCTGCCATTGTGACACTGGTCTTGGGACTTATTAGTCCTATTTTGATGGTGACCATTCATAAAGAAGTAGAATATTTGGGTGATATCGTACTCTCTTTTGAATCTAAAGGGGTCATAGGGTCTATTGCAAAACTTTTTGAGAGCGGTGATGTAGTGGTTGCTATCGTGATACTTCTGTTTTCTGTTGTGACACCGGTGCTAAAAGTACTCTCCTTACTTGTTGTCTCACTGTTTATGGAAAGCCGTTTTGCACATGGTATCGTCAGGTTTTTTAAGATGATAGGAAAATGGTCAATGGTGGATGTTTTTGTGGTAGCGGTATTTTTAGTGTACCTTACAGCCAATAAAGGTGATGTGAGCCGTGCAGAAGTGGAGATGGGTCTTTACTTCTTTTTGGCATATGTAATTGTATCAATGTTAGTGAGTTTGAGTGCAGATAAAATGTTAGGTAAATTAAAAGGATAGGGTGAATTAGATCACCATATCCACATCATCATGATCTTGACAGTACTTAAAAATACGATCTCTCTCTTCTTCTGTTTCCACAGTACAACTGGCATTATAGGTATGAAACTTACCTGTTCTTGAGGAGTTACCTAAAGAGCAAAGGTGTTCTTTTTTTCCCATCGCTTCTTTAATGCAAGCTAAAATCGCTTCCTTGTCCCTTCCTATGAGCTTAAATCCCCATTGGGTCGGATATTCTATCTTTGGTCTTTCTGGTGTTTTGTCGTCTAAAATCATTGGTTCTCCTATTGAAACTTATGTGCGATTAAAATCGCCACTGTTGCCACCGGATTTATTTTCCAGTTGAACATTTTTAATGACCATGCCTTTGTCTATGGCTTTGAGCATATCGTAAATAGTAAGCAGACCTACACTGACTCCGGTGAGTGCTTCCATCTCTACCCCCGTCTGTCCGTTAAGTTTTGCAGTGACCGTGAGTTTAAATCCTGGAAGCTCTGGAAGCTCTTCGATATCTGTTTTAACGGATGTCAGCATCAGTGGATGACACATAGGGATAAGTGTTGAGGTTTGTTTTGTCCCTTGAATGGCAGCGATGACAGCGGTTTGCAGGACAGGTCCTTTTTTAGCTGTGTTTGCTACAACGGCATCAAAAGCAGGCTGACCTACTTCTATAATGCCACTTGCCGTGGCAATACGGGTTGTGTTGTCTTTGTCAGAGACATCAACCATTTTGGGTTTGTTTTGTTCATCTAGATGCGTAAGGTTCACTTTTTGTCCTCATACTTTTTTAATTGCTTATGCGCATTTTAACATAAAATAGAGGTAAATAAAGAAAAGGTGATGATAAAAAGAGACAAAATGACGAATATAGTCTAGTTATACTTGACTTTTATCATCATATAAGATAAAATTATTAAAAATATAATAAGGGTAACATATGGTTTATGCATACATGAGGCAAGTACCTGACTTCCCACATTTGACTACACAACAGAGTGATATTCTTGCTTTTTCATTAAAAAAAGAACTCAAAATTGACAATGAAGTGGTTGAATATGCAACTAAAAACCTTCTCTTGGATGCTAGAGAAGAATTTGAAGACTTTTTGCAAACGATGCAAGAGGGGTATACTGTGATCGTTTCTTCTTTGGTTATCTTGAGTGACAGAGTGGAAGAGTTGATAAAGGTAATTAACTGTATGTTGAGTCACCGTGTCAATCTCTGGATCGTGGATTCTAATTTGCTTATGAATAAAGAGACCAGCATGGTAGATATCTTTCCTTTGTTAAATGCGTTAAGAAAAGAGGAAAAAGAAAAAACCAACAACATCGGTCGACCAAAAGGGAGCAAGTCAAGCTCTAAGTTTGATGTCTACCAGAGGGAGATCGTCTCTTTTTTGAGTGAAGGAATGAGTGTGAGTGCCATAGCGAGAGAACTTGATGTAAGCCGAAGCTCATTGAAAGACTACATAGAATCCCGTGGTATTAAAGATTTAATAGAAGGGTCATGGATGGAGATGGATGAATCACAAAGCCTCAGAAGCATGGACAATATAGTGCTTATCTGTCCATTTGAAGAAGCAAGAAAAGAAAAAGAGCTCAAAGCAAAAGAAATGAAGGTGTCGTAAATGGAATCGACAGAAAAATCAGAAAAAAGCCAGTCAAAAGAGTACTTAAAAGGTTGGATGCCTTATCGTATTAAAAGATATTGGGCCTATGTGGCTGCTACAGTAGTAGCCTTGATTCTACCATGGATCACTGTAAATGGCAATCACATGTTTTTGCTAAGTTTTGATCAGAAAAAATTACACTTGGCAGGTATAGCGTTTGATATGCAAGAGCTTTACTTGATGCCATTTTTACTTATGCTTCTTTTTCTTGGGATATTTGCAGTTACTGCAGTAGGCGGTAGAGCATGGTGTGGATGGGCCTGCCCTCAGACTATATTTAGAGTGATCTACAGAGATGGTATAGAAACAAAACTTTTAGGTTTACGTAAAAAAATAAAGAATAAACAAAAAGACCCGGATATGAGCAAGCTGGAAAATAAAGTAAAGAGCGTGATTGCTATTTTACTATGGTCTGCCCTCTCTTTTGTGGCAGCAGCTAACTTTTTATGGTTTTTTGTCCCTCCTGAAGACTTTTTCAAGTATTTGAGTAATCCTAGTGAGCATATGGTACTGGTAGGTATTTTAGTGAGTACGGCACTCTTTATCATTCTTGATGTTGTATTTATTAAAGAAAATTTCTGTGTTTATATTTGCCCTTACAGCCGTGTACAGTCAGTACTTTATGATGATGATACGATTATGGCAGTTTATGATCCTATTCGTGGTGGAGACATTTATGAAGGACATGGCTATGAAAGAGAAAAGAAATTTACGAAACAAAAAGAGTTGTTAAAAGTGGATGAAAGTGCTGAGTGTACAACATGTGAAAGTTGTGTGACAGTATGTCCGACGCATATTGATATCCGTAAAGGACTTCAGCTTGAGTGTATTAACTGTCTTGAATGTGTAGATGCATGTACTTCCGTGATGGGTGCATTGGGTAAACCAAGTTTGGTGCAGTGGTCAAGTGAAAAAGAGACCCTTCACCATGCAGGTAAAACCAACTACTTTAGAGGTAAGGTTATCGCGTATTTTGCTGTGCTTATGATCGTACTTGTCGCACTGTTTGTGATGGGAAGTAAAAAAGAACATATGCTTTTAAACATCAATAAGGGGCAAAGACTCTATAAGGTACTGGACAATGGTGTGGTACAGAATGACTATATTTTCATGTTCGCCAATACGGATAGAAAAGACCATACGTATTACTTTGAAATTGTAGGAAATGATAAGATTAAAATTAAACGTCCTAGTGAACCATTTAAATTAGGTGCAGGAAAGAAAAAGAAAAAAGTGGTCATCCTGGAAACGTCAGAAAAACTTGCAGATAATGCGAGAAAAGATGTGCCGATCCCTATACTTATAAGAGCATTTGCTACAGATGAGAAAGAGAAAATCATAGTTGACAGAGAGATGGTGTTTTTCTATCCTCGTGCAGATTTGGTCAAAAAATAAGGAGAATGCATGGATAATCCAAAGGTATTGGTGTTGGGCGGTGGTTTTGCCGGTGTTGAAGCCGCGATTTATCTCAAGAAACAGGACTTGGATGTAACATTGGTGAGCGACAGGGATTATTTTTATATCTATCCGACTTCTATCTGGATACCTACAGGGAAAGCGACAAGAGAAGATGTATCAGTACCTTTGGATAAGCTTGCGATGAAACACGGGTTTCAGCTTATTATAGATCCGGTAATACAAGTAGAGGCTGAAGATAAAAAAGTGACTTTAGAGAGTGGTCGTATTTTAGAAGGGTATACCTATATCGTTGTGGCACTTGGGCAGGATAAGATGCAGCTAAAAGGGATGGAGCATGCCCTTTCTATCTGTGGTAAGCCGGAAGAAGCTACGGCACTTTATGAACGTTTAGACATATTGATAGAGAAAAATGAGGGGAAAATTGCCATGGGCTTTGGCGGTAATCCTAAAGATACCTCTGCTGTACGTGGTGGCCCTGCATTTGAAGTACTTTTTAATGTGGATACCTATCTGAAGAAAAAAGGTGTAAGAGAGAACTTTGAACTTACTTTTTTTGCCCCTATGGCAAAACCTGGACAGAAGATGGGCGAAAAAGCGTTAGTGATGATGGATAAAATGTTCAAGATGACAAACATCTCTAAAAAAGTAGGAACCAAGATCACGCATTTTGAAGAAGACGGTATCTGTTTCGCGGATGAGACTAAACTAGAATCAGATCTGACGATGTTTATATCAGCGGGTACAGGACATCATATATTGACAGAGTCTGGACTGCCACTGAGTGATGCCGGTTTTGTTGTCACCAATGAGTATAATGAGATAGAAGGCTTTGATGGCGTGTATGCCATTGGTGATTCTGCTTCTCTTATGGGACCAGAGTGGAGAGCGAAACAAGGGCATGTCGCTGAGGTAATGGCTAAAAATGTAGCTTATAACATTATGAATAGAATACAAAACATAGATTCCAAAAAAAGTTACATGGAACATTTGAATATTTTATGTGTGATGGATACAGGGAATGGTGCAGCGTTTGTCTATCGTAGCGAGAAAGGAGGGAAAATGATCCCTATGCCTATCGTTGGTCACTGGATGAAAAAGATGTGGGGCTGGTATTGCCGTTATTCTAAATTAGGAAAGATTCCTAGACTTCCTGGTATGTAATTGGTTAATAATTTAACCATTTTAAAATGAGATTTTTTGCTTTTTCTTAGAAAGAAGAGTAAAATTGTCTGATTTAAGATTGTATTTATATCGTTTCAGCCATAATGCATATACAAAAATTATTTCAAAGGAAATTAAATGGCAACAGTAACATTTAAAAACGACATCGTATGTACCCTAGCAGGTACAGAAATTAACGTAGGTGACACAGCTCCAGTAACAACAGTAGTAAACTGTGATCCAATGCTTCAAAATGAAACAATTGGTGGTGAAGGTAAAGTTCAATTGGTAGTTGCAGTACCATCACTTGACACAGGTGTATGTGATGCAGAAACTAGAAGATTTAACACTGAAGCAGCTAGCCTTGAGGGTGTAGAAGTAGTTACAGTATCTATGGACCTTCCATTCGCAGCAGCTAGATGGTGTGGTGCAGCTGGTATCGATAACATTAAAGTATGTTCAGACTTCAGAAACAAAGATTTTGCTAACGCTTATGGTGTTCTTTTAGCGGATGGTCCTTTGGCGGGTATCATGGCAAGAGTTATCTTTGTTGTTGGTAAAGATGGTAAAGTTGCTTATAAGCAAGTTGTTCCAGAAATCACAGAAGAGCCTAACTACGAAGAAGCATTGGCAGCGGCTAAGGCAGCTTGTTAATTCGCTTTCTCTTTTCCGATAAACCTCTTCTTTTGAAGAGTGTTTGTCACTATCTTCCTCATTTCCCCCTTCTTTCTTTTCTCAGATTTTTTTATTTACCGTTAGTTATTCAATTTGTGTTAAAATATCCCAATTATATGTTTGAAGGACAGTACAACACATGCGATACCTCTATGGATTTATGATGCTAATATGGTTGACAGGGTGTAACCAGCCTGAACCTATAGTAAATAATCAGTATACTTTAGAAGAATGTAAAGAAGAATTACTGGAAGCAGAAGATTTTTCTCAAGGTGAAAGTATAGATAAAATTGTTGTGATCAAAAAAGAACGTAAAATGTACTTATATAAAGAGGGTAAGGTACAGAGTACACTTCCTGTCTCTTTAGGGAAAAATCCGGTGGGGCATAAGCAGCAACAAGGAGATAACAGAACACCTGAAGGTAAATTTTGGATTTCCAGAAAACTCTGTTCTCCTAAATATTATCGTTCCCTTTGTATCTCTTACCCTCGAGCAGAGGATAAAGCCAGTGCTGCCAGAAGAGGTGTGAATCCAGGAGGTGCTGTGACTATTCATGCGCAACCTACCTGGAATGCAGATGGCAAAGGGGATAATTATACACTTTCTCAAAATTGGACGCAAGGATGTGTGGCTGTGACAAATTCTGCGATGAAAGAGTTATGGTATGCTGTACGTGAAGGTGTACCTATTGTTATACGATAAAGGTGCATTGTGAGATATACACAAAAACAGATAGATAAATTTAATCGTCAGAAATATATAGTAGAATTAGAAAAAATAAGTAAAAATCTTTTTCGTATGTTTAGAGATGAAAATATTGCTGCTCAGGATTTTGTGATAAAGTTTGGACAACTTAAAAAAAAGTTTGATGAAAAAGTAGAAGTCCATCTTGAATCGGAATATCATCAGCAACTCAAAGAGTATATCGTGCGTATTCATGTGAGTACCTGCTTAGTGGAAATATTTACTGACAAGGAGTTCTCCGATATACGAGATGCGGAGATGAGTAATTTAAATAGATTACAGAAGTTAAAAAACGGCACTTCTTATAAAAAAGATAAACACAAATCTAAACGCCAAAATGAAGATTGGGGTTGATTTTTTGAGTGAAAGGAAACAAATGAAAATAAAATTAAGTATGTTTGGTCTGGCGATAGCACTGTTCATCGTTGGCTGTGGTGAGACTCCCTACTATGGAAAAGCGGATAATACAGCTTATGCAACAAAAGAGTGTATTAGGGAATTGGTAAGAGGGGCAGAGATAGATCACGGTAATAAAATAGACAAGATCGTAGTCTATAAGAAAAAAAGAATGATGTATGCCTATAAAAATGGCAAAGTTGTTGAGGAGTTTCGTATTTCTTTGGGAGCCAATGGTGGAGCCAATGGTGGAAATAAAGTAAAAGCAGGGGACTATAGAACACCGGAAGGGTCGTATAGTATAGTGAGAAAAAAATGTGACTCCAGACTTTATAAATCTCTTATGATCTCGTACCCTAGTGAAGCAGATAAAGCAAGAGCACGTTCAAGAGGCGTAAGCCCAGGTGGTTACATTACGATTCATGGGCAACCCAAATGGAATGCTGATGGACGGGGTGACAACTATACGCTTTCACGTGATTGGACTGAGGGGTGCATGGCAGTACCAAACCTTGCAATGGATAAACTTTGGTGTGCTGTTGAAAAAGGTGTAAAAATAGAGATTCGCGCATAAAAGTTGTATAATATTAGATTATTTCAGATTATATGCTAAATTTAGCTTGGTTTGATGAATGTTATATTATGATATTGAATAATATTGGATAACTAAGGAGAAAAAGATGAAAAAAGTACTTATATCAGCATGTCTATCTATGCTCACAACTTTACTTATGGCAGGGGGCGATACAAGCGCTACTCTCTCACCTGTTGCTAAGATATCGAATGCGACTTGTAAAACAAATAAAGTCTATGTTGAATCAGATGCAGGCCTTATGTGGCAAGATCAAGCATATACTGATGCTGAAGATGGCGCTTACAAGCGTGAGAATTCTGTAGCAAAAGCGGGTAAACATAGACATGCGATGAATTATTGTCGTGCACTGAATTATGCAGGGTATAATGATTGGAGACTGCCTACAGCAGATGAGCTAATGAATGTACATGCCCCACAACTTAATCCATTTACTTACTATCGTGGTTCAGACTTTTGGTCGGCTACACCTACAGCAGAGAATAAATATTATGTTGTGTTTACTGCAGATGCAATGCAATATGCACGAAAACCTAGTGAGTCTAATTATATTAGATGTGTACGTTGTTTAGGAGAAGGATTTGTCTTTTCTGGGTCGAAAACTGTAAAATAGGTTTTTTTAGAGAATTTTAATCTCTTCAATTAATACTATATCAAACATAGCTAAAACTTTATTTTTTGCTAAGTCTATAAGAGACTTAGCTTCCTCATACGTTCCACCACCTAAATTAACCAAGAAATTGGCATGCACAGTACTCCATTGCATTTGGCCTTTTCTTGCACCTTTTAATCCAACAGCTTCTATCAGACGACCGGCATAATCCTCTTCCGGGTTTTTAAATGCTGAACCTGCACTTGGTTCATGGGGTTGATTGGAGCGTAGATTAAGAAGATCATCTAGGAGTTCTTGGTTAAAGCCATGGTGTATCTCAAACCTGGCATGTGAGGCGATACCCCCTAAGTTAGCAAAACGGTAACCATGTTCTATATCTTCTGTTAAAACCCATTCGCCATTGATCTTTATGGAGTGTATAATGTTAAATATCTCATACTCTTTGACCCCTGCATTCATCGCAAGCATGCCACCAAGCGTTCCTGGAAGTTTGGAACAAAACTCGAAACCTGAAATGTCATGTTTTTTAGCATAAGAGACTATCCGTCCTGTAGGCATCGCTGCACCGATAGTCAACATGTTTTCTTCTTGTGAGATAGTCGCAAAGTCTTTAGAGAGCATCATAAGTGGTGGAGGTGTGGGTGAGACAAGTAGGTTGTTCGCGCCACCGATGAGGTATCTATCCGTAGGGATGGTATCATCTTCTTCTATCATAAGTACTTGGGTAGGTTGACCCACCTTGATACTGGAGTATTTGGAAAAGTCTATGGTTTTAAAAAACATTTAGCTGTTCCGTAGTGCTTCGTACTCATTAGGGATTAAATACTCTTCTGTTTTGATAGGTGCATCCCATAAACCATTTTTATAGCCTATTTCGTACAGTGTATCCAGTGCTTTTAGTTGAAGAGCAGAGAGTTCGACAGATTCATCAGATGCATACATGTCAAGATATTTTTTAAGCAGCTCATCCGAGATTCGCACAAGATTGTCCGCTTCAAGCTTGGTACAAAGTTCTTCTTTTCTCTCGTTAGCCACTTTGACACCATCTATGAGTATATTTTCTATATCTATAGCACGATTTAAGGGTACGCTTCTTCGTATAGCCATACCGCCAAGTGGCAGTGGTAATCCTTCTCCTGCCAGTTCTACCCAAATATCCCATACCTCTTTTTCCACTTCTAGACTTTCATCAAAATCCAAGATGGACTCATGGATCAGCACACCGGCATCTACTTTGCCAGAGACGACAGCGTCTTCTATCTCAAGAAAATCCATATAGAGAGGTCTTGCATCAGGGTAATAAATTCTGAATAGCATAGCATTCGTTGTATATTTCCCGGAAAGTGCTACTTTAAAGTTACGTTTGAGCTTTTTGTCTTTACGGCGTATGAGTTTAGGTCCATACCCCTCTCCAAAACTGACCGCTGTACGAAGTAGAGCATATTCATTTTTTATGAGCGGGTACATACCAAAACTGATGGCTGAGACATCATAGGTCCCCTTAAGAGCTTCTACATTGAGTGTTTCAATGTCTAGTCCAATGTTTTCAAAGGTATAGCCTTTGGTGTCAACCCAACCAAATTTAATGGCAAAATACATAAAAATATCATCTGCATCTGGAGAATGGGCTAATTGTATAGGATTCATGGCTAGGTACTCGCTTTTATAGTATTGGACGTTTTTGAGCAAAGCCCAAAAACTACGCTAACGCTGAGTTATCCCCCCAAGGGCATTTCCGTTGGGCACTTCAGCAGTTGGCTCATACGACTAATCGTATCTTGAGGATATGCTTGAATCAAGCACACATATATAGTGTTGGTATTTTATCATTGTTTGTATTTGGGGTAACTTTTTAGAGAATTTTATAAAAAACATGTCAATTTGACATATTTTTGCAACTAGTATCAGAAACCTATTAGAATGGTGCTAGAATTCAACATTAAGGTTAAGGATATGACAATGGCAATGGACGCAAACAAACAAAAAGCACTGGATATGGCAATCAAACAGATCGATAAGACGTTTGGTAAAGGTACACTGATGAGACTTGGAGATAAGGAGTTTGAGCCTATCGAATCTATATCAACAGGCTCCCTTGGTTTAGACATGGCTTTAGGGATCGGTGGTATACCTCAAGGGCGTATTATAGAAATTTATGGTCCTGAATCGTCAGGTAAAACCACATTAGCACTGCAAACAATTGCCTCTGCACAGACAAAAGATATGGTCTGTGCCTTTATAGATGCCGAGCATGCATTGGATGTTGTGTATGCAAAGAATCTTGGGGTAGATACAGATAATCTTTTGGTCTCACAGCCAGATTTCGGGGAGCAGGCGCTTGATGTTTTGGAAACGTTGACACGTTCAGGAGCGGTTGATCTTATCGTGGTTGATTCCGTGGCTGCACTTACACCAAAAAGTGAAATAGAAGGTGACATGGGTGACACGCATGTTGGTCTTCAGGCACGGTTGATGTCTCAAGCATTACGTAAACTCACTGCGATCTTACATAAGACAAATACAACGGTTATTTTCATTAACCAAATTCGTATGAAGATCGGTACTATGGGGTATGGATCACCTGAGACAACAACGGGTGGTAATGCATTGAAGTTTTACTGCTCTGTGAGAATTGATGTGCGTCGTATCGCTACATTGAAGCAAGGAGAATCTTCTATAGGTAACCGTGTTAAAGCAAAAGTGGTGAAAAACAAAGTGGCTCCACCATTTAGACAGGCAGAGTTTGACATTATGTTCGGTGAGGGTATCTCTTTTGTAGGAGAGCTTATTGATTATGGTGTAAAAATGGACATTATTGACAAATCAGGTGCATGGTTCAGTTATGGGTCCGAGAAGCTGGGTCAAGGTAAAGAAAATGCAAAGATCACCATCAAGGAAAACCCTGAAATGATGGCAGAGATAGAAGAAAAAATTAAAGAAGCACTTGGTTTTGGTGAAGGTATGACAGTAGACGAGAGTGAGATAAACGAAGATTAAGTTCTCTCATCCTGCCTAAAATCTAAAATAGCAGTTAAAGTGCCATTTTTCATTTTAATGGCGTACATAGATATTCTGGTATTATTATCAGAGTATCACTATTATTATTCTTTCAATCCAATATGTTTTATCTTCAAAATCTTCACTATCTAGATTAAAAATCAACATTATGTTACAGTCTATATTCTTAATGATTCTTTGATTCACGATACTCATTTAAGTATAGGGTAAATTTTGATAAAATAATAGACAAATGTAAAATACCAAATGCATATAAAGGATATAGATGATTTTTATTGATGAAGTCGTAGCAACAGAAGTGATGGACAGTAGAGGAAACCCTACAGTCAGAGCAACGATCAGTTTAAGTGACGGGACAGTAGAGAGTGCTATTGTTCCTAGTGGCGCAAGTACAGGTAAACGTGAAGCACTTGAACTTCGTGATGGTGGTGACAGATACATGGGCAAAGGCGTACTTCAAGCCTGTGAAAATGTAAATGGTCTTATCTGTGATGCCCTTGTGGGATTGAGCCCTTTCAATCAGGCAGAAATTGATCTTGTGATGAAAGAGGTAGACGGTACGGAAAACTATGGAAATCTGGGTGCGAATGCCGTACTTGGTGTTTCTATGGCGGTTGCACGTGCTGCGGCTAAAAGTATGGGTATGCCTCTTTACCGTTACCTTGGAGGAGCAAATGCTGTAGTCATGCCTGTTCCGATGCTTAACATTATTAACGGTGGGGAACATGCGAACAACTCTGTAGACTTTCAAGAATATATGGTCATGCCTATAGGGTTTGACAGATTTTCAGAAGGGCTTAGAGCATGTGCTGAAGTGTATCATAACCTTAAAAAGATCATTGATGAGATGGGTGAAAGTACAGCAGTTGGAGATGAAGGTGGTTTTGCGCCAAATCTTAAAAGCAATGAAGAGCCTATTCAGGTTATCATGCAAGCGATTGAAAAAGCAGGCTATAAACCTGGAGAGCAGATCGCTATTGCTTTAGATGTCGCGGCAAGTGAGCTTCTCAATGATAAGGGACTTTATGTGCTTAAGTCTGAAAATAGAGAGATCACAAGTTCAGAGCTTACAGCCTATTATGCTGATATGTGTGCGAAGTACCCTATTGTTTCTATCGAAGATGGTTTGGGTGAAGACGATTGGGCAGGATGGAAAGAGTTGACCGAAGTACTTGGCGATAAGGTACAACTTGTAGGTGATGATCTTTTTGTGACGAATGTAGCTATCTTGGCAGAGGGAATTGAAAAAGATATCGCAAACTCTATCTTGATCAAGCCAAATCAGATAGGGACTGTTTCTGAAACGATGCAAACAGTTCGTCTTGCACAAAGAAGTGGGTATACTTGTGTCATGTCTCACCGTTCAGGAGAGAGTGAAGATACTTTCATCGCAGACTTTGCTGTGGCATTGAACACCGGTGAGATCAAAACGGGATCAACGGCAAGAAGTGACAGAATTGCTAAGTACAACAGACTACTTGAGATCGAAGCAGAACTTGGTCAGTTTGAGTATTTGGGCGCGTCACTTTTTACAAAGTAAATGAAGGTATAATATATGGCAGATGCGATAGAAGAAGGTAGTATAGCCGGACTTTCACTAAAAACTTTTTTGGTGACGGCACTAGGCATCCTTCTCTTTGGCATCTATGTTGGTGTCTTGGTCTATGGGGAGAACTCACTAACTGTTTTGAATCAGTTAAAAGAGAAAAAACAAGGCTTGTCTCTTAAAGAGAAAATATTAAAAGTAGAAAATCAAAGACTTCAAAAAGAGTATTTTGAACTAAAACAGTTAGAACCTAAGGAGTAAGTATGAAAAAGTATCTATGGGCAGTAATGGCGGTATTATTTGTGAGTGCGAATGCATCAGGTTTTAGAGATATTGATAAATCAACACATTCATTTCTTTCTGATCTGAGAGAAGCGGGAGGATCTGATGATGAGTTTTTAGATGACGAGGAAGATGAAATTGATGCTCCTGAAGCTGTAGAGAAAGAAAAGGAATCTGAAGATGACAGAGCAGAGGATATCCGTAAAAAAGCTATGGATGAAGCTGCTCGAAAAGAAGAAGCACAAAAATCGAAAAAAGCTGAAGAGGCGCGTATTCAAAAAGAAGCAATGTTAGCTCAGATAAAGACCAAAGAAGAAGAATTAAAAAAAGCAAGAGAACAAGCTGAACTAGAGAAAAGCGAAGTTGAAGCATATGAAAAAAAAAGAGCTGAAAAACTTGCTAAAGAAGCAGAAGAAAAAGCGGAATTAGAAAAGATAGCACTAGAAGCTAGAGCAACAGAAGCAATGTTAGCTGAAAAAGAAGCTAAAACTGTAGCTAATGTTGTAGATATTGATGTAGCTGCGGAAGAAGCAGCAGCAAAAGATGCAGCTGATACGGCATACTGGGAAGCAGTACAAGAGATGAGAAGAGCAGAGTAAGCTTTGCTTCTCTTTTAGTTATTATTTAACTCTTTTTCCTTATGACGTTTATTCGCCTGTAAAGCTTTAATGACAGTCATTGAGATCAAGATCTCAAAGATACTGGCTAAGATTAGCTGATAATACGTCAATAAGTCTAATAACTTTGTGTCATATCCAATTGTTGCAACGGCAACAAGTAGGGTCAATGGCATAGAGAGAGAAAGCGCTATAAGTAAAGCGTCCTTTGAACCACTAATACCTCTTAATACAATCGCAGCAAACAATCTAGAAACAATCATCAACACGGTAATAAGTAATGCCCCCGAAACCACACCTTCTAGAGGAAGCGCCTTTAAATCAAATGAAGCTCCTACATGGATAAAGAAAAGAGGAACCAAAAAACCAAAGCCAAGACTGGACATTTTTTCTTCAAGTTCCTTTTCGTGATGAAAGAATGCTGAGATGGCTATACCTGCAATAAAAGCACCTAAGGCTACTTCGAGATCCAGTGACAACATCACCGCTATCAAGATGAAAAAGAGGGCCATAGAGAGACGTATATCTTGTGCAGACGTATCTATCTTAGGGACCAGGGTACTTTTTAGTTCTGGATACCACCAGAAAAGTAAATTGAACATTTTGTAGAGTATGTATATTACGAAGATAAACAGAAGCAAGTATCCGATCTTCAAAACAAGATTGATGTTAAATCCGGTAGTAATGGCAGCATCGAAGATGGTAAGTGCAGCAATACTTAAAATTTCTCCCAATACACCAGCAATAAAGGCTAAACGTATCCATGATTCTTCTTTCCCGTATACTTTGGATAAAGAGGCCAGTAATCCTATGGATATAAGTGGCATAGAGATAATGACAATGGCATGAAGATCAAAGATAAACCCAAATATGATAGAAAAGACAACCATGACGAATAAGAATAGCATAGACTTTTGTATCACTATTTTAGGGCTTTTAGTAATCTGTTTTAAATCCACTTCCATCCCGGCTAAAAACATGAGATAGAGGAACCCGACTTCGGCGATGAGGTCAAAGTATTGGTTGTGACCAACCAGCCCTAGATAGGCAACAATAGACCCTAAGATAATTTCAACAGGAGGGATAGGTAAACGTAAAAATTTGGCAACAAAAGGGCTGCCCCATATGAGCAGTGACAGTGTGAGTATCAGGATGATATTAGTGGGTATCACAGCTTGTTGCTACCTCGTAACCTAGTGTGTTGAGCATTTCTTTGTCTTTACTTGCTTCGATACCTTGTGTGGTTAAATAGTTTCCTATAACCATGGCATTTGCACCAGATTCAAACATGAGATTTTCTTTTCCATTAAATAAAAGTTCACGTCCCCCTGCTACCATAAGGAGTTTGTCTTCTCCTAATAATTTACGGGCTTTTTTGATGATTGCTACTGCTTCATCCAATTCTATATTCCTCGTTTTTATAGGAAGTGCAGGGTTAGGGTGATAAAAGTTAAGCGGTGTTGATTCTGGACTGAGTGATGCGATGGCATCAAGAAGGGAGTCTCTGTCTTCACGCGTTTCACCCATACCAAAGATTCCTCCAGAACAAAGTGCCAAGCCTACGGATTTTACATTCTCGCACGTCTCATATCGTTCACTCCATGCATGTGTTTGACAGATATCTGCATAATAACGTTCAGAGGTTTCAAGGTTATGGTTATAGCTGTCGATACCATGCTGTTGCAGATAGCGGAGCTGTTCTTTGTTAGCAGTACCATTACATGCGATAAGGTTGAGGTTTTTCACTTCCGCTTTGACCGCCTGCGCAGCACGTGCTACAAAGTCAACTTTCTTGTCATCAAGACCTTTTCCTGCAGTGACGAGACAGTAACCCAAAGCGCCATTGGCTTTTGCAGCCTTTGCTTCTGAGACAATTTGTTCTATGTTTTTGTAGTTATAGCGTTGGATATCGGCATGATATCTTACACTTTGGGTACAGAACTTACAGTCTTCTTGGCAGGTTCCGCTAAGGATGTTATTGATAGCACATAAAAATATCTGTTTATTATTGGACATTACTTTACCTCCTCTTTATGTTTACATTTAAAGCACTCATAGACTTCACCACTTTTGAGGGTTTTTAACCCCATGGTGTAGCCACACTCCGGACACTTTTTATCTACGGGTTCAAAGTTGGCGATGAATTTACATTTTGGGTAGTTCACGCAACCAAAGAATTTTCCTCTTTTCCCTTCTCTTTCCTGTATCTTTCCCCCACATTCCGGACAAGGAACCGTCAGCTCTTTGGCAGGTTCAAGAGACTTTGCATTTTTACATTTTGGGTAAGCAGAACAGGCAAGGAATTTTCCTCTTTTAGAGTTTTTGATGACCATCATCGAACCACATTTTTCACATTTTTCGTCTGTTTCTTCTGGCCCTTCTATCTCTGTACCATCTGTGTTTTTAGTGTATTTACATTTAGGAAAGTTACTGCATGCGATAAATTCACCATAACGTCCTTTACGTAAAAGAAGTTCAGAATCACATTTAGGACAATTCTCTCCTGTAGGGATAGCTATTTTAAGACTTTTAATATTTTTCTTACCTTCTTCTACCTTTTGTAAAAAAGGTGTATAAAATGCTTTAAGTATAGTTTGCCAGTGGGCAGTGCCTTCTGCTATTTCGTCGAGTGTTTCTTCCATATTTGAGGTAAATCCGCTGTTTACGATCTCAGGGAAGTGTTCTTCAAGCATTTCTGTGACAGTAAAGGCTATCTCTGTAGGGAGGATACGTTTTTTCTCTAGCTCAATGTACTTACGTGTTTGAAGTGTCGTGACAGTTGGCGCATAGGTACTTGGACGACCGATACCCAGTGATTCCAGTTTTTTGATGAGACTTGCTTCATTGTATCGTGCAGGAGGTTCTGTAAAGTGTTGCTCCTGTTTGATGTCATCCATGCTCACTGCTTGACCTTTTTCCAGCTCTGGCAAAAGTTTGTCTTTGTCCCCATGTCCCGTGACTTTGTAAAAACCATCAAACAGAAGTTTTCTACCACTTGCTTTGAATGTACATTTATCTCCTTTGAATAGGAGTGTTTGTGATTCCATTTCTGCTTCTGTCATTTGACAGGCCAAGAAACGGTTGTAGATGAGTCTATAGAGTTTTAGTTCATCTGCAGAGAGGTAGTTCGCAGCTGTCTTGCCGTCAAACTCAACCATAGTCGGACGTATAGCCTCATGCGCTTCTTGTGCACCCTTAGACTTTGTTACATAGTTTTTGGCTTTAGCAGGGAGGTATTTGTCACCATAGGTGTTTAGAATGTATTCTCTGGCTGATTCTACCGCTTCTTTTGCAAGGTTCATTGAGTCGGTTCTCATATAGGTAATGACACCCATAGTCCCCTTGTCTGTTTTGACACCTTCATAGAGCTTTTGTGCCACCATCATGGTTTTTTTAGGTGAAAATCCCAGTTGGGTAGAGCCTGCCTGCTGAAGTGTTGATGTCATAAACGGTGGAGGTGTTTTGGTCTTTCTTTTGGTCTTTTCAAGTGAAACTACGACAAAGGATTCACTTTTGGCAGAAGTGACTATTTCTGTTGCATCTGCTTCCGTTTTGACAGTCAGTTTGTCTATCTTTAGACCGTTATAGTCATAAATAGAAGCATCAATGTCTTTTTCAAAAAGTGCATCTATTGTCCAAAACTCTTCAGGGATGAATGCTTTAATTTCACGTTCTTTCTCTACAACCAGTTTCAATGTAGAACTCTGTACTCTACCGGCGCTAAGTCCTTTCTGGATCTTACTTGCAAGCAAAGGTGAAAGTTTATACCCCACTATACGGTCAAGAAGTCTTCTTGTCTGCTGTGCATCCACTGAGTCCATGTCTATTTTACGTGGTGTTTCAAGTGCATGCTGTATAGCATTCTTGGTAATCTCATGAAATACGATGCGGGGGAGCTCCGTAGGCTCTTTTCCTATCGCTTTAGCGATGTGGTACCCGATAGCCTCACCCTCACGATCCTCATCGGTCGCGATAAAGACGGTCTCTGCTTCTTTGGCAAGTTTCTTTAACTCTTTGACCGTAGGATTCGCGTCTCTTGGGATGGAGTATTTAGGTACAAGGTCACCCGTTTCATCATCTATGGTAATACCAAAAGTACTTTTTGGAAGGTCACGGATATGCCCTTTTGATGCAATAACTTTATAGTCTTTACTTAAGAAGCTGGTAATGGTACGTGCTTTAGCAGGTGATTCTACTATGATTAGGTTTTTCATATTTACTTACTTTATATAGATGAATTTTTGGCATTGTAACACAAAAGAGAGTAAAAGCAAGAGAAGAGTATTTATTTTAAGTAAGTATAATTGAGAAAATAAGCAATAAATAAGGACTTCCCTAGGTGTGTGCAATATTTGGAATTATCGGAACCTATGAGAAGGAAGAAGCTAAAAAGGCTTTTCAGTCATTGGCTCATAGAGGGGTAGATGCAAACTATACTTCCGTGAATGACCATTGTTTTATTGGAGTACATCGGCTTGCTGTTACCCATGTAACCAAAACACTCACGCAAATAGTCAACCATCATGGGGTACAGATACTTTTTAATGGCGAAATTTATACTTATCAACTGTTGGGGGAGGAACTTCATCTTCATGATGCAAGTGAGATAGATGTTTTATATGCCGCGTATATAAAGTGGGGAGATGATTTTGTCACACATTTACGCGGGATGTTCGCTATTGCTATTATAGAAGAATCACAGGTAAAGTTGTTTCGTGATCCTTTTGGGAAGAAACCGCTTTTTTATACTTTTGATACACAAAGATTTATCTTTGCTAGCGAGATAAAAGCCATACATACGCTTGTGCCACTTACTTTTGACAGACAAATACTTACACAATATCTCTCTTTTCAAACAGCCCTTTCTCCTCAGACATTTGATAGACATATTTATCAAGTGGATGCAGGAGAAATGTTAACATTTACCTTAGGAGAACAGAAGGTAAAAAAGAAAAAGTATTATACGCCATTGAAGAAGGCTCAAGTCATAGTGGAAAAAGAGAAAGCGGAAGAGATCCTGGAAAATGTACTTCTGGAATCTGTGGTATTACGTTTGCCTAAAGAGGTGAAGTTCGCCTGTCTTCTTTCTGGAGGGTTGGACTCTTCTCTGATCTCTGCGATGGCCTCTTTGGAGCAAAAGGTACATACCTTCAGTATAGGGTATGAAGGATATGAGAAGTATGATGAACGTCCTTTCGCTAAGGCAGTCTCAGAACATATAAACTCCATACATCATGAAGTTCTGTTCAGTAAAGCAGACTTTTTACAAACCATAGAAGAGGTGATCTCTTCTTTGGATGAACCTTTGGCGGATCCTGCGATGTTACCTCTTTACCATTTGATGAAAGAAGTAAACCAAGAGGGATTCAAAGTGGTTTTGACAGGAGATGGAAGTGATGAACTGTTTATGGGGTACAGAACCTACAAAGAATTTTATGATCTGGAGAAAGCTAAGGAGCTGAATTTCAAAGGGTGGCTGCAGCAGTATTTTAAATCGAATTTTTCTATGCATAAAGAGTGGGAGTGGTACAAACGTGTTTTTGAGGAGAGTATGTTGTTTCGATCAACGGCAGAAGTATTTACCGATCTTCAGCAAAACAGGCTTTTGCGTATGAACGTTAAAGACAATCACTCTATAAAGGCACTTGTGCCTTATAAAAAAGAATTTGAACAGAGTGGATGCAGCTCATCTATAGACTGGTATAGCTTTCTAGATATGAAAGTGATGCTGGGCAATGTGTTTTTACGTAAGTTAGATCGTATGGGCATGGCACACAGTGTAGAAGCACGAAGTCCATTTTTGGACAAAGAAGTGGTGGCTACAGCATTTTCTTGTACTCCGGAACTTCGTATAGGAGGGTCCTCAAAAGCCCTTGTGAAAAGTGTCGCCAGGAAGTATCTTCCTGAAGAGATAGTTGATCGTAAGAAGAAAGGGTTTAACTATCCGTATATGGAATGGTTACAGGAGAGTGGAGAATTGGCAGTCATTGGGCGAATACAGGCAAAAATGAACCTTTTTAACGAGAGTGAGCTGGAGATGTATTTGGAGAAAGGCAAGCAAGGTATGTTTAAACAGCATCTTTTTTCTCTCTACATGTTATGCAAGTGGTTGGAAAAGGAAAATAATAAATCCTAAGTAATGGCTATGCATTACCTAGGGAAGTCAAAGATAGAAATTAATCTTTTTTAAGAATTCTGGGGAGGGTGATACCTGTTTGACTTTGGTATTTACCTTTTCTGTCGCTATAAGTTGTCTCGCACTGCTCATCTCCTTCTAAGAAGAGTACCTGTGCGATGCCTTCGTTGGCATAAATCTTAGCAGGTAGAGGAGTTGTGTTAGATATCTCTATAGTAATGTGTCCTTCAAATCCAGGTTCAAAGGGTGTCACGTTCACGATGATACCACAACGTGCATAGGTACTTTTACCTAGACAGATAGCCAAAGTGTCGCTTGGCATTTTAAAGTACTCTACCGTTCTTGCAAGTGCAAAAGAGTTAGGTGGCACGATACATACATCACCTTTGAAATCTACAACATTGTTTTCGTTAAAATCCTTTGGGTCAACGACTTCAGCATTGATGTTCGTAAAGATTTTAAATTCATCCGTGACACGAATGTCATACCCGTATGAGCTCAACCCGTAACTTACTACACCTTCTCCTACAAGTCCTTCACAAAAAGGTGTTATCATTGCCTCATTGAGTGATTTTTCACGTATCCATTTGTCAGGTTTTAGTCCCATATTTTTCCCTTGTTTTTTAAATAATATTATCTGAGTATTTGTACATCAGCATTTTTTTTGAGTTTTTCAAAATAATCTTTTAGTGCTTTGCCTTGTTGTTGCTGTTTCCATTTTGCAGCAACAGCACCTTTGGCCGCTTCAAAAGGCATATTTACCTTACCTTGCTTGGAGAGAATTTTATAGCTTATATATCTGTCTCCTGCGTTAAATGGACGGGTAAATGAACCATTTTGCGTTTGTAAAATACTACCAAGTAAAGTAGGGTTGAGGTCTTTTGTTGACTTCTTTACGGAACGGCTTTGTATGCCCTTTTTATTTTTTGTTTGAAGAAATTTCTTCATGCTCTCTTCGGAGGTCGCAGAGTATTCGATCATGCTGACACTTGCAGGGATGGTAAAGTCTTTTTGATGATTTCTGTAAAAAATCTTAAGTGCATCCTCGCTTGGTGCAGGGATAGTACTGACCACATTCTCTTGAAAAAATTTCTCTTTTTTCATAGCATCCCTGACACTTGAACGATAGTTGCTCCAAGTTGTGCCTTGCGCTTGTAAAATCTTTTGCATTTTAGGAATAGTCAGATTGTTTTGCGTTGCGATAGCTGCTATTTTTGTATCGATGTCTGACTCAGCGATATTCACATCTCTCATCGCCGATTTTTGTAGGCGGTCTTGGATAAGAAGATCGGTAGCCTGTTTTTTTGAAACCTGCATCTGTTTTTGTACCGCACGTATTTCTGCAGTGGTTACAGGTTCCCCCTCAACGATGAGGGCAATGGCATCTACCATTTTGGCCTGTGATAGTGTCAGTAAAGTAATAAATCCAAGTAGAACAAGTTTTTTCATATATATCCGTTTCCCTAATAAGTTGGAAAATTATAACATAATCATGTAAATATAATATGAATTATTGCATTTAGGATATAATACTTCTTTATGCAAAAAAGGTGAAATATATGAGAAAAATTGTAGGTTTATTATTTGTGTTTATAACATTTTCTATGGGGCAGGCAGAGAATTCTTGTATGACTTGCCATGAAGGTGTTGCAGACATACGTGATAAAAATTCAGGGATGATGCAAGCTATTTTTCAAAAGGCTGAAGAAGCAGGTGTCAAAGGCAATGACTGTGTTATTTGTCATGGAGGAAACCCTGAGGAAAAAGAGAAAGAGGATGCACATAGAGGTACACTTCAGTACTTTGAATCACATGAGGGACCTAAAGCTTTTTACCCTTACCCTGCCAGCCCATGGATCAATGAAAACACTTGCGGGATGTGTCACCCTAACCAGGTAGCTGCACAGGAAAATAATCTTATGGCGACAGAACAGGGCAAGATACACGGTGCATTGTGGGGATTTGGAGCCAAAGAGGGGTATAAACATACCTACACAAACTTTGGAGGAAAATCTCCGGATCCGCACAAACGTCTGGGAACAGAAACGTATAAAAAATATATGGATGAACTCTCTGCACTGGAACCGCAAGGGTTCCCTATGGAGACAAAAGAACTCCCTGCAGCACCTACAGCAGAAGAGATAGAAAAAGATCCTACCCTTTCTGTCTATACTTACCTTAGACAAGAGTGTTTACGTTGTCATACGGGAGGAAAAGGACGTGAGAGAAGAGGCGACTATCGAGGGATCGGTTGTGCTTCTTGCCATGTACCTTACTCTAATGCAGGACTCTATGAAGGTAATGATAAAAGTATCTCGAAAAAAGAAGACGGGCATATGCTTGTCCATGCGATACAGTCTTCAAGAGAAGTCAAGGTAAATGTACATGACATCAATTACTCGGGTATTCCTGTGGAAACATGTACGACTTGTCATAACAGGGGTAAGCGCATTGGTGTCTCGTACCAGGGATTGATGGAAACGGAGTATAAAGCCAGTTTTGATGCAGAAGGTAATGGCCAGCCTAAGCTTCATACAAAACGTTATTTGCATTTGACTGAAGATATACACTATTCTAAAGGGATGCTTTGTCAGGATTGTCATACATCCAATGATATGCATGGGGATGGTTTCTTTAGAGGAGCAAACCTGGGTGCGGTAGAGATAGAGTGTCAAGACTGCCATGGTACTACCACTAAGTTTCCTTGGGAATTGCCACTGGGGTACAGTGATGAGTTTTCAACAAAACCCAAAGAAGGAAAAGCCAGAGGAACGACCCATACACTTGCAGAGTATTTGAAGCAAGGGGCTATACCTGCCGATAAAGGCGATGGTTTTTTACTTTCTGCACGTGGGAACCCGCTGACGAAAGCAGTGAGGAAAGGTGAGAAGGTAGTCATGCATCTCTCTTCAGGAAAAGACATTACGCTTTCACCACTTAAAACACTCAAAAAAGAGAAGAAAATCTCACAAGAGGGGTTGGTTGCGATGGACCAGATCCAAGCACATACGGATAAACTGGAGTGTTACACCTGTCATGCGACCTGGGCACCACAATGTTATGGCTGTCATGTTAAAGTAGACTACTCCGGAGGGAAACAAAACCCTGATTATCTTGCTGCTTCCAAACATCATGTCAATGGTAAAACAGGGGAAGTGGATACATTAAAAGATTTTCTTGTAGACGGGGAAGTCACAGAAACACGCTCTTACTTACGATGGGAAGATCCGGCACTCAGTCAAAATGGAGAAGGACGAATCTCTCCGACCATACCTGGATGTCAGGTCAGTCTCACGGTGATAGGCAAAGAGGGGAATACCCTGCTTCAAAATCATATTTTTAAGATACCAAATGCAGAAGGTGCAGGGGAAGAAGGCATTAATGCCATTACCATGTCTCCTGTGCAGCCACATACGGTTAGTAAGGCTTCTAGAACGTGTGAGAGTTGCCATAGCAGTCTTAAAGCGATGGGGCGTGGAATCAATGGTGGGAAATATTTTGCAGATCAAAGTAAAACGACTATTGTTGACTTGATGAGAGCAGATAAAACACTTTTACCTAAACAGGTAGACGAACAGATCCCTGCCATACCAAATCTCAAACATGATTTTTCAGTGATGATAGATGAAAACGGTACACAGGTACAAACAGTAGGAAACCACTGGAAACTTTCACAAGCACTTGATAATGAGACAAGAGCGAAGCTTGACAGAAGCGGTGCTTGTCTGAGTTGTCACAAAGAGATGCCCAATGAAGATCTTGCAGTCTCTCTTATGGTCCATACGGCCAAGTTTGCAGGTGTCACAGTAGACAATGATATGCATAAGAATATTGTCAATAAAAGCATCTTGCTTAGTGCATGGGTACAGGTATTGGGTGGATTGTTCCTTGGTGGAGGAGTGGTCTATCTTTATATGCGACGCAGAAAACAGATGCGTTGCAAAAAAGACTAAATAAGTATAAGAGTTATAAAAGGTCTAAAGCATAAGGCCTTTTTGTTAGAATACATTACAAAAGCAGGAGAGTAGAATGACAATAACAAAAAGAGTAACATTTATAGCTAAAGAGGGGTCTGAAGAAAAGATGAAAGAGCTTCTTTCGGCGATGGTGGTACCTAGTAAGGCATCAAAAGGGTGTATTTTTTATGATATATTTCAGTATGAGAATAATCCAAGAAAATTTATGGCAGTAGAGAGTTGGGAAAATGAAGCAGCACTTGACGGGCATAAGGCGTCAGCGCATTACGCGGTGTATAAATCAAGCTATGAGCCATACTGTGAAAGCAAGTATTCAGATGAATTAGAAGTGCTAGGCTAAGCTTTGAAAAATTTATGGGATGATGCAGAAGCAAGTAAATACAAGAGCGATTTAGACTTAAGGGTATACACTTCAAACTTACTTGGGCAGAGTGATGAACTGGTGCTTCATGGGGGTGGTAATACTTCTGTGAAGAGTAAGGTTAATGGTGAAGAGATCTTGTATGTAAAGGGTAGCGGTTGGGACTTGGTTTCTATCAAAGCTGAAGGTTTTGCACCGGTAAAGATGTCTACACTCTTAGAAATGGCACAGTTAAAAAACCTTTCTGATTCTGATATGGTCACAGGACAAAAAGCAGCGATGATAGACAAAAGTGCACCAAACCCTTCAGTTGAAGCTATCTTGCATGCGATCATCCCTTTTAAAGTCGTTGACCATACACATGCAGACGCGGTTGTGACGATCTCAAATTCTAAAAATGGCTTGGCACTTATAGATGAGGTGTTTCCAAATTTCCTTATTATCCCTTATGTGATGCCAGGGTTTGTTTTGGCTCAGAAAATTTATGAAATGACACAAGATGATTTTGACTGGGATACATGTGAAGGTATTATTTTACATAATCACGGTATTTTTACCTTTGATGATGATGCTAAAAAGTCTTATGACAAGATGATAGATGCAGTGAGTTTGGCAGAAGAGTTCTTAGAAAAAAAGGCATTGGTAAAATTAGCTAATTTAGAACCTGAAAAATTTGATCTTAGTAGATTACATATAGATAAATTTATGCATATCAATCAAACACCTTTGGCTGT
>JAGSGJ010000052.1 GCA_023955225.1 Sulfurovum sp. | reverse complement strand
TTTTTATAATAACCACTATAGAGAAACCCACAAGCAGCTAAGGCAAAAATATGGCTAACATGGTTTCTTTTTGTATTAACTCTATAACTATTATATATATTATATGCATTTGTTTTAACAAAAAGGCGTTTGTTTCCATATAAATTTGCGAATGGTGCTGTTTTTTCTATAAAATAATTAAACTGGCTTTTATCATTATAAGAATAGTCCATTCCCTGCACTGTCAGCAATGATGATGCATTATCATATTCTGATCTTTTACTAATACAATATGTGCTATCTATACCCCCAGAATAAAAACAGAGGGTCTCTTCTTTATAATTTTCCATACTAGAATCAGGTGATAGAAGATCATTAAAAGTTACTTGTACAGCATTAAAGTGAGAAGGCATCCAAGATGACCATATCTGTGACATCTTGATTGCATTAGCAATAGTTGTACTAGTTCCTGACCCTTCAATATGAAGATCTGCATTTAGCCGCATTGCTATGGGCAAAAAAAGCCAAACTGCAAAATCTTGTCTTTCTCTGTTAACTGGAACCGATGATGAAGTATGAAATTCAATTGTGTCATCTTGCGATGAAACCGTTATAACATCTTCACCATAAGAAACAAAAACATGTATTTTTTTACGCACGATGTACCTACTTTTTTATTTTATAAGTAGTCTAACATTATTTATGTAATATTTGGAAGCTTTAAACTGTGATTCCTATGCCTCCTTTGGATAATGAAAACATTATAATCTAACATATTTTATAACGTTTATCACGGTAACGAGGTTTAGAGACCATAAATATGTAATCAAGTATATAAAATCTTACAAAATGTTCTATATAGACTATTTAATAAGGTTTCCTATCTTGCATTATGTCCAATATTTATTTCAAAAATAGCATTAAAAAGAAAACTTAACTGCCTACTCAATACCAAAATAATAGAATTTTTAATATATATCAAAGTATTGTACACGAACACTTTAAAGTAGCTTTATAGATAGTATATCCACTGCCGTATGGCTTCCAGGACAAAAGAAATATCGTGAGATCTCTTCTATCTCAAATACGAGAGACTTCCAGGCAAAACGTGCAAAGATCTGTTTGAAAGATGGTAAGAAAAATAGATTTGTACACACATTGTATGGTTCAGCGCTTGCAGTAAGACGTACGATAGTAGCTATCATGGAGAATTATCAAAACGCAGATGTAACGATAGAGATACCTGAAGTACTCAAGAAGTATATGTAGATTGACAGCCTCCTCTACCGTAATAAAATCGCTGACTGAGCTTGTCGAAGTCAAACTGTTTTCAAACTGTCACTGTGACGTGATTTTAACTTTCCTTCCATACTCAAATAGCTATTTAAAGCACCAATATAGGCTCTTGCGGATGCCAACATAGTGTCTATGTTTAATCCATGTCCTATGATGGCAGGTTCACCGTTAAATGAGACTTTGACAGTTACATTTGCTAAGGCATCTTTACCCTGACTTACTGACTTTACTTTATAGTCCAATAATTGACCTTCATAACCGGAGATCCTGTCAATGGTTTTAAAAACAGCATCGATGGTTCCTTCTCCTATACCTGCATCTATAATTTCAGTATCATCTTTTTTGATGCTTACTGCAGCAGAGGGAACACCATTAGAACAATCCATTAACTGTAAAGAGACCAATTCAAAAATTTTAGGTGCTGTAGTCATTTCATCGGTGACCAAGGCTCTTAAGTCATCATCGTAAATGTCTTTCTTTTTGTCTGCCATGATCTTGAAACGTTCAAACGAGGCATTTAATGCTTCATCTTCCAAAATAAATCCTAACTTTGCCAACTTGTCTTTAAAGGCTGCACGACCAGAGTGTTTTCCTAACACCAAAGTGTCATCCATATCTAAACCGATGTCAGCAGGAGAGATGATCTCATAGGTTTCTTTGTTTTTTAACATACCATCTTGATGTATGCCACTCTCATGAGCAAATGCATTTTTACCTACGATCGCTTTGTTTGGTTGAGGTTCTATACCCGTAATGTTGGCTATCAAGCGAGAACTTGGATAGATTTCTTTTGTGTTGATGTTTGTTTTATAGTTTGAAAAGACATCTGAACGTGTTTTCAATGCCATAACGATCTCTTCAAGTGCAGCGTTCCCAGCTCTTTCACCTAAACCGTTGATAGTACACTCTACCTGTCTTGCACCATTGACCACAGCCTCTAAAGAGTTTGCTACACCTAAACCTAAATCATTGTGGTTGTGTACTGAAATGATGGCACGATCAGCTATATAGTCACTCATCTCTTTCACCATTGCACCGATTTCAAAGGGAAGTCTAAACCCAACGGTATCTGGTAAGTTAATAGTACTTGCACCTGCTTCTATGACAGCGTCAGATATCTCTTTCATAAAACCAATGTCTGAACGTCCTGCATCTTCACAGGAAAACTCTACGTCATCTACAAAAGTACGTGCATACTCTACAGCTCTTACCGCTCTTTTGATGACTTCATCAGGAGTCATCTTAAGTTTATGTTCCATATGTATGCTTGATGTAGCGATGAATGTATGGATACGTTTCATTTTTGCTTTAGCGATGGCTTCACCTGCAGCTTTCACATCTGAGTCTATGGCTCTGGCTAAAGAACAAACAGTCGAGTTTGTGACTCTTTGTGATATTTTGTCGATAGCATCAAAGTCTCCGGGACTTGCAGCGGCAAATCCTGCTTCTATGATGTCTACACCCAAACGCTCTAACTGTGCAGCGATCTGGATCTTCTCTTCAGTGTTCATAGAAGCCCCTGGACTCTGTTCACCATCTCTTAATGTTGTGTCAAATATTTTTATTGTTTCAGTACTCATTTTATTACCTTGATATTGTAAAAAGCGTCTCGCGCTATGAATTGTCTAATTCTACCTAAATTGTAGTTATTAGAAACTAATTGTTTTTATGTTGTGTAAAAAAGGGTGTGTATCGTTAAACGATTAGAGTGCGAGCAGTAGCAGGAGAGAGCTGTTTTTAGTGAAAATAGTGTGTTGGTTTATGATAGTTTTCATAATCTCTCCTTTAAATTTTGAATATTATACAGTATTTGAAAGTAAAAGACAAGAGATAATAATTATCTTTTAATATTGATCTTTCTTACATTGAGCGTTCGTAGTGCACGAAGAGGTCCATAAAGTGTATACCCTAATATAATAATAGCAAACCCTTCTGCTGAAAAAAGGTAGAGCAGTGAAGCTGTCAGCATAAGTATGATCATGGTTTTAAAGACCATAGGTTTGTCCAGTTTTACTTTTTTAAATGAGGGATAACGAAAATTGCTTACCATAAGTACGGCTATACCAAGTGTCAGAAAAAGTAATGTAATACCGTAGGCTTCAAGTGTGTATTTATGAAAGAGAAGTATCCACATGGAGACAAATATCGCTGCGGTAGGAATGGGTAGTCCTATAAATACGTTGGGATCTGTTTTTGCAGTAGAGATATTAAACCGTGCTAAACGGATAGCGCCAAAGATCACATACAATGCAGAGACCAAAATGCCAAAACGTCCAAACTCATCTCCTATGAAAAAGTAGAGTAGCATTGCCGGAGCAATACCAAAGGAGATAATGTCAGCCAAAGAGTCAAACTCTACACCAAACTGACTGGTTGTGTTTGTCATACGCGCAATACGGCCGTCCAAACCATCAAAGATAAGAGCCAACAGTATGAGCCAAGATGCAAGGACAAAATTTCCCTTGCTTGCTTCCACAATACTTATCACTCCGACAAAAATGCTACTTGCTGTAAACAGATTTGGCAGGATATAGATAAGGTTTGCGTTTTTCATTAAAGGATACCTTTTGAGCAAAGCCCAAAAGCCTACGTTGTCACTGGAACAACTTCAGCAGTTGGCTCATACGACTGGTCGTATTATACTTTACGTATTTAATTGTTTGTTTCTGCCTCTTCTTCAGCTTTAGCTCTGGCTTCTGCTGCGGCTATTTTGTCGCCATGTGCCAGGCGACTTTCCATGTTGTTTTCTTTTTCATATTCAGCAATGATAGAACGTACTTTTTTACCTTCAATGACTTCAACATCTAAAAGTACAGCAGTCATATTTTCTATGGCCTGGTGATACTCGTTAAGTGTTTTCTTTACAAAAGTAAAACGTTCATTGAGGGTAGACCTAATGAAGTTATCCATCTCTTCAGCCATTTTTTCACTATAGTCCGTACTTACAGCACCGCCACCTAAAAATGAATTTTGACTTCGCGAAAGCACCATAAGTCCTGCAACATCAGTCATACCATAGACTGAGATCATATCTTTTAAGATGGCAGTGGCACGATCCAAGTCATTACCTGCACCTGTACTGACTTCACCTATAAATACTTCTTCAGCTGCACGTCCGCCAAGAAGTACGTCTACTTCTGCCATGAGTTCATGCTTTTGTTTTAAGAATCTGTCTTCATCATCCGGGAGGTGAAGCGTATAGCCCAATGCACCAAGTCCTCTAGGGATGATAGAGACTTTAGTTACACGTGTTGCGCCTTTGGTAAGTTCTGCCATAAGTGCATGACCACTTTCATGATAGGCTACAATTCTTTTTTCTACTTCAGATATTTTTCTATTTTTCTTTTCTAATCCGACAAATGAACGTTCGATTGATTCGAGTAAGTCTGACTGTTCTATCTCTTTTTTGTTAAAACGTCCTGCAAGTAGGGCTGCTTCGTTAATAATATTTGCTAAGTCAGCACCTGCAAGTCCAGCCGTTTGTTTTGCAACGATTCTTAAATCTACAGTGGAAGCCAGCTTCACATCTTTTGAGTGTACTTTTAAGATGGCTAAACGTCCATCATAGTCAGGTTTGTCTACAAGTACTTGTCTGTCAAAACGTCCTGCTCTAAGTAGGGCTGCATCCAGTATCTCGGGTCTATTTGTTGCAGCTAGTACGATGACAGGTGTATCTGTACCAAATCCATCCATCTCTGCAAGGAGTTGATTGAGTGTTTGTTCTCTCTCATCATTTCCGCCCATTTGACCACCGGATGCACGAGATTTACCAATAGCGTCTATCTCATCGATGAAAATGATAGAAGGAGCTTCTTTTTTAGCTTGTGCAAAAAGGTCACGTACACGAGATGCCCCAACCCCTACAAACATTTCGATGAACCCTGAACCACTTACAGAGAAGAAAGGTACAGAGGCTTCGCCTGCTACAGCTTTTGCAAGAAGTGTTTTACCGGTTCCTGGAGGTCCTACTAAAAGTAAACCTTTTGGGATCTTTGCTCCCAGTTCCATATAACGCTCCGGAAATTTAAGAAAATCAACGATCTCTTTGACTTCATCTTTGGCTTCTTCCACTCCCTGTACATCGGAAAATTTTGTCTCCGGTTTTTCAGAGTTAATGAGTTTGTCTGCTTTCCCTGCACCCAGGATTCCTCCACCCATACCTTTTGACATCTTTTTAGCCAAGAAGATCCAAATACCAAAGAAGATGAGGATAGGAAGCAACGATCCTAAAAGATCAGAAACAAAGCCACCACCCATAATACCTTCATAGGTAATGTTCTTTTCTTCTAAAAGAGGGATGAGTTCTTTGTCATAGGTAGGAACATTTTGCGCAACAAAACGTGTTTTACGACCATTTTCATCTGCAATAGCTTCTATCGTGGTAGGAGTAAGTTTCACAGAAGTGATCGTACCTTTTGCTATTTCACTTTTAATCTCTGAGTATTTTACTGTTTTTGTTTGTGTGGCAGTATTGTTACCACCCATCATATTTCCAAGACCTTCTCCATCACCTACAAATGATTTAAAGATCATGATGATCACGATAGAAAAGAGTGCAAATGCCAATAATGGATTATTGTTAAAAAAATTATTATTGTTATTATTATCTTGGTTATTATTTTGGTTAGCCATTTATTTCCTTCTTATATACAAGTGTGACCCACTTGAGTGTTTATTATAACGCAACTTGAACAAAGTCCAAGTTTGTCTTTTGAAAAAATTTGCCATCAAGGCAATTTTATTTGCAAAAGATTGTTGACACTGTGTCCTCTTCAATAGAGGGTTCAGCGTACTAGTACGCTTTTATTGTATTTCTTTCTTATATACAAGTGTTACCCACTCGTCTTTAAGTGTTCTTTTAACTAGCGTGAGTTCTTTAAATGATTCTACTACTAGGTCTTCTTTTTTATCTAAAATACCTGAAAGTATCAATAGACCCTCTTCTTTACAGGCAGATTTTAAATCTTTTGCGATAAATCTGAGTACATCTGCTATGATATTTGCGATGACTATATCATAACTATCTTCCGCTTTGTCTATGGACCCTTCCCAGAGTTTGTCATAACTTTCTTCGTTGAGCTCAAAATTCTCTTTACAGCTTTCAACAGAGAGAGGATCTGTGTCACAAAGTTCTACATTTGCACCTAGTTTCTTACACGCAAGACCCAAGATACCAGAACCACAACCTACATCTATAATAGACTTGCCTGCATCGACATAGTCGCTGATAGCTTCTAAACATGAAAATGTTGTTGCATGATGTCCTGACCCAAAAGCAAGGGCAGGGTCTATCTTGATATTGATAAAATCTTCTTTAGGCTCATACCAGCTTGGGAAGATGTAGAATTTACCTGCTTCTATAGGCTCGATAGAGTCTTGATAGGTTTTTATCCAGTCTACATTTTCTTTCTCTTCGATCTTATAGTCCATTTTGATGGTATCACTCAAAGTACCTGACAATGATACAAGTGCATCTTTAACGAAAGTTAAATCAGATTCACTTCGCACGATGATCTGCCCTGTACCAAGTTCCAGTCCTTCACCATAAATGTTAGCAACAAAGTCTGCTATAAAATCTACAAAATCATCATTAAGTGTAATGGTTAGTTCATAATACTTATCTTGCATTGGCAATCTTAAACGCTTCTTCTAGGTCAAGCGTACCTTCGTAAAATGCCTTACCTACGATAGTGCCATCGATGCCGGCTTCTATGAGAGCATTAATATCTGTCATATCTTTTAATCCACCAGATGCAATAGTCTCAAGTCCTGAAGCTTTTTGGATCTCCAGGGTAAAGTCTACATTGACCCCCGTCATCATTCCGTCACGTCCAACATCTGTACAGATGATGGCTTGCACACCACAGGCTGCAAACTCACGAGCAAGGTCAGTCGCTTTCATGTCGCTCACTTCTCCCCAGCCTTCTACAGCGACCATACCGTCTATCGCATCAATCCCAACAACGATAGGATATTTTGCAGCCATATCTTTGACAAATTGTGCATCTTTAACCGCAATAGATCCTAAGATCAGTCTATCGATGCCAAGTTCCAAATACATCTTGATAGTCTCTTCATCACGAATACCACCGCCCAGTTCAAGCTTGAGGTTACAGTGTTCACGAATTTGTCTGATCTGCTCCAAGTTTTCAGGTTTACCCGCGAAGGCACCGTTAAGGTCAACAAGGTGTACCCACTCAGATCCAAGCTCTTCAAATCGTTTGGCCACTTGCCAAGGTTCATCTGAGTAAATTTTTGCAGACTCCATGAGTCCTTTACTTAGTCTTACTGCTTTACCGTCTTTAAGGTCTATTGCTGGTAGTATTGTCATCGGTTGTTCCTATAATTTTGCAAAATTTTCTATGATCTTTAAACCATTTTCATGGCTTTTTTCAGGGTGTGGTTGAATGCCGTAAATATTTCCGTTTTGTACAGCAGATACAAACTCATATCCGTAGTGCGTTTTACCTATAGCGTACTGGTCATCACATACTGCATGGAAAGAGTGAACAAAGTAGAGGTAAAAGTCTTGAGGTAATCCTTCAAAAAGAGGACAGACACGGGGGTCTGTCCCTACAGATTGTTGGAAAAGTTCATTCCAACCCATGTGTGGGACTTTTAGGCGATGATCAAACTTGTTTTCATCAAAAGCAACTACTTTGCCAGGGATGAGCCCTAAACCTTTTGTCCCATTCTCGTCTTTTGCAAACTCTTCAGAACTCTCAAAAAGGAGTTGCATTCCCAAACAGATACCCAAAAGAGGTTTTCCTGATGCAGCAAAAGCGATGACTGCTTCGTCCATACCATTTTCTTTGAGGTGTTCCATAGCATCGCCATACGCACCTACACCAGGTAAGATGAGTTTGTCGTATTGGCTAAGTTTAGAAGGATCACTCTCTAAAGTAGCATCTGCTCCAACTTTAGCAAAAGCATTGATGACAGAAGCAAGGTTCCCCATGTTGTAATCGACGATTCCTATCACGATATTGTTCCTTTGGCAGTCTATAATTACCGTGATTATAGCAAATTAAATTGAAAGCAGATGCTTTATATTCTCATCCTTTAGGCTATTTGGGTAAAATGACGTATTAAAGAGGATAGGTTGGGGATGAGAGAAAAAATAGAATACAGTTTAGTAAAACTATTTTTGTGGTTAGCAAAGATAACACCTAAATCATTTATCTATGCTCTGATGAAATGTCTTACCCTTCTTGTCTATCACTTGGATAAAAAAAGACGTAATATTACTATTAGAAACCTTACTATGGCTTTTTCTGAGAAAACTTCTGATGAGATCATGTTGCTTTCGAAGACAGTATATACTGAACTTTCTAAAACTATTTCTGAAATATTGTTTATGTTTGTTGGAAAATTTGATATTGATAAAGTAATTAAAAATGAAGATGAAGCCAAAGAGAAATTACAAAAGATAGCACAAAATAGTCCTCATGGAGTGATCGTAGTGACTGCACATTTCTCGAACTGGGAACTTGCGGCACACTTTTTAGCGAGAAATGGACTTCCTATGTTGGCTATAGGACGGGAAGGGAACAATAAACTTATTGATCAAAATATCACTCTCCCTTTTAGAAACAAGTATGGTAACCGTGCAACGTCAAAAGACAATGCAATGCTTGCTATGGCAAAAACACTTAAAAAAGGTGATGCAGTAGGATTGCTTATAGACCAAAAGACTGGACAGCTTAATAGTGTTAATGTAGACTTTTTTGGTAGATCGGTGGATACGACCTCTTCAGTAGCAATGCTGAAATTTAAATTTAATCCTGTTGTTGTACCTATTTTTGTTGCTAGGCAGAGTGATGGATTGTATGAGATGATAATCAATGACCCTATTGATTATGTTGCAGATGAGATTGAAGATAAGGAGAAGAAGTTAGAAGCGATGACTTTGAAATATAATCAAGCCATAGAAAATATCATTCGAGAATATCCAGCACAATGGTTTTGGATGCATAACAGGTGGCGAATATGAGTAGGGTACTTATACTCAGTGATGATCGTATGGGGCATCTAAATCAGTCTTTGGCTTTTGTAAAATATTTAGATCTATCTTATGATATTGTGTCTGTGAAGTTTAAATGCAGATGGTATAAGTCGCTTAGCTATATACTTGATAGAATAGGTATAACTACAGAAAAACTGTTTGATATTCAGATAGATAAAGCATATGATATGGTTGTGGGAACAGGCTCTACAACTTCTTATGCAACGAAAGTGTTAGCGAAAAAAATGCACGCAAAATCTGTAGTCATGATGTTGCCCCGTGGGTATCGTTATGATTTTGATGTTATCTTTGCCCAAAGTCATGACAATCCGCCTAAACAAGAGAACATTATAGAAATACCTGCAAACTTTTCTTATGTAGAACCTAAAGGGTTATATCAAGCAAAGAAGAAGTCCATAGGTATTGTGATAGGTGGGGATAATAAAGTTTTTACACTATCTAAAGAAAAACTGAAAACCCAATTAGACACTATAGTTAAAAAGTATAGTGATTATGAGATTGCTATCACAACCTCGCCTAGAACAACCGAAGAGATAGGACTTTTGGTAGCATCATACGGATTTGATTACGAGGTACTGTTTTCTAAAAATCCTATCAACCCTATCCCTGATTTTCTTGAGCAGTGCGAGACCGTGTTTATCACTGGTGACAGTACTTCGATGATATCTGAGGCAGTCGCATACGGTAAGTCCAATGTTGTTGTATTACCGTTAGAGAGCCAAGAAGAAAATAAATTCACACGTTTTATAGGTACTTTAGAAAAAGAAGAGTATCTGCATATTTTTAACGGTGTTATAAAAAATAAAAATAAAAAAATAGATTTTAGAACATACTTCAAAGAGGTTACTGTATGAAAATAGTACAGTTATTGCCAGAACTAAATGAAGGTGGCGTAGAACGCGGTACCATGGAGTTGAGTCGTGAGTTGGTAAAGTTAGGACATGAGAGTATTGTCATTAGT
>JAGSGJ010000064.1 GCA_023955225.1 Sulfurovum sp. | reverse complement strand
AAATAAGTGGCTCCGGATGCAGGATTCGAACCTGCGACCAAGTGATTAACAGTCACCTACTCTACCGCTGAGCTAATCCGGAATGATTGTGAAATAAGCGAGTGCTTGTTTCGTGGGTGAGATTATAGGGAAAAAGTCCTTTAATGTCAAGGATTTTTTAGGCTTTTTTGTAAAATTCTACACCATTTGTTGAAACCCGCTTTATTTTCTCTTTACGTAGAAGATTTTGTACTCTATTTTGACTCTCTTTATCAAAAAGTGCTTCTATGTCCTCTTCGGTTAGAGGACGTTTTGACAAAGTTTCCAGTATCTCTTCATCACTGTAGTTAGAAGCCGAAATCTCTGCTTTTTTACGTGATGCTATATACACAGGTAAGGTACTGTCAAAAAGATGGCTGATCTCGAGTAACTTTTCATAACTCACAGGCTTAACCTCAAATGCAGGGGGTCTGTCTATGGTTCCTATATCTATGCGGGTAGGTTGCAGTTTGAGTAAGTACGCGTTAAGTTTGGCTATCTCTTCTTTGGAATCATTAAGTGTTTTAACGATGAGTATCTCTATAACGAGTGGTCCCTCATATTTACTTTTGAAGTCTAACATCCCTGCTTTAATGTTTTCAACATCGATACCCGTATGGGAACGGTCAAGTTTTTGTAAACATTTTTGGGTGGCACAGTCTAATGAGAGTTTGACTTCATCAAGTTTCAACAAAGCATCTTGTACCTTGACATCGTCTATGTTGGCTGCATTAGAAAGGATGAGAGTTTTGGTTCTGCCTTTAAAGGTATTTATCTCATCTATCAGTTTAGAGAGGTACGGATAAAGCGTAGGTTCACCGTTGGCAGTGAGTGTGATGAAGTCTACGTCGTTGTGTTCTTTTAGTGCAGACTTCAGTGCAGTTGTGACTTCTTCTACACTGACTACGTCATCATAGGCATCCATTGTTTTAGCAGGGTCAAGTTCACAGTAAAGACAGTCAAAATTACATTGTTTTTTAGAAGGGCTAAGGTCAACCCCGAGAGATTTACCAAATCTCCTAGAGTGGATAGGACCAAAAATGATATTCATATTATTTTTTAGAAACTCTCTGACATTCACTTACAAAGTGTTTGGCATTTTCTACCGGTACATCCGGAAGGATACCGTGTCCAAGGTTGAAGATGTGTCTATGCGTACCCATGATCTCTTGGATAGCTTCTACAGATTCTGTCGTTGCTTCTTTAGAGTAGAGTCTACATGGTTCCATGTTTCCCTGGAGTACGTACTTGTCTCCGAGTTTTTCTTTAGCCATAGCCATAGGTGTTCCCCAGTCGATACCAAATACATCAAAGTTTCCATACACTTTTCCGCTCTCTATAAACGATGCCACACCTTTAGGGAACATGATCACAGGAATATGCGGATATTTCTCTTTAAGATACTCAGCGATCTCAACCATATAACTCCATGAGAATTCATCATACTTACCCGGTTCTATCGCTGCTGCCCAAGAATCGAAGATCTGTACTACATCTATGCCAGACTGTATCTGTTTTTCCATATAAAGCTTCACGACATCCGTTACTTTTCTAAGAATGTTGTGAAGAAGTTCAGGATTTGAATACATCATCTTCTTACAAATGTTATATGTCTTTGTACCTTGTCCTTCTATCATATAGGTTGCTAGTGTCCAAGGTGCACCGGTAAAACCGATAAGTGCTATCTCATCACCTCTTGCATCCAGCTGTTCTCTAAGAAGTGCTATCGTCTCATAGACATAGGTAAGTTTACTCGCAGCCTCGTCACCACCGATGAGTCTGTCTAAGTCTTCTTGTGAGGTTAAAGGATCTGAAAATTTTGGTCCTTCACCTTTCACAAAACTTAGGTCCATACCCATTTCATCCGGGATCACAAGAATGTCTGAGAACAAAATAGCTGCATCCACACCTACTATGTCAAGTGGCTGGATAGTCACTTCTGCTGCTTTTTTAGGGTTATGACACAAGTTAAGGAAATTCCCTGCTTCAGCTCTTACAGCCATATATTCAGGAAGATAACGCCCTGCCTGTCTCATCATCCATACGGGTGTGTATGGTGTCTCTTTACCTAGACATGCGTCTACAAATATCTTACCCATTATTTACCTACCTTACCTAAAAAATATAACCCTACAGCCAATGCTGTAATAGAGAGTGCAAAATACATCATCTCAATAGGCGTTGCAAAGTTTGTATGCAATACTCTTTGAAAAAAGTTTACAACCAAAACCATCACGATGACTTTTGCTATCTTGTCTTTGAGCTGATCAAGAGAGTGAATAGCTAAAAGCTTAGACCCATTTTTACCCTCTGCTGCTTCGATGTCTGAAATGAAAAGTTCATATAGACCAAAAGAGAAGATGAACATCACCACCGCGATCAGATACAAGTCAACGGCACCAATGATACCAGCTACGATATCTTCATGAAAACCTTCAGGATGTGCATGTGTCATGATCGTATTAAATGTATATACTGCAACTCCCCAAATGTCCATTGAAGCTACAACAAAAAGAATAATAGCCCCTAATAAACCAAAAATAACCGCTAAAAGAGCAACAAATCTACTGTTCCAAATAAGACCTTCAAATAGTTTTTCTATCATTAAGCATTTTCCTCTAGTTTGATCCATTTTTGTGCGATTCTCACTGCATTGGTTGCAGCACCTACTCTTACTTGATCAGCAACACCCCAAAGGTGTAAAATGTTGTTTGCAAATAAATCTTTACGTATACGCCCTACATAGGTCTCATCTGTATCTGTTGCAGTGATAGGCATCGGGTATTCATTTTTAGACATGTCATCGATGACCGTAACATTTTCAAAATCACCTAGGACTTCTCTTGCTTTGTCTACATTCACATCTACACCTTCTTCAAATGTAATGGTAATAGACTCAGAGTGACTTCTCAATACTGGCACACGTACACAGGTTGCAGAAATGGCAAAGTCTGTATGCATGATCTTAGCGGTTTCGTTTACCATTTTCATCTCTTCTTTAGTGTATCCGTTCTCTTGCGGTACATCGATATGAGGAATGACATTGAGTGCTATCTGGTGAGCAAAGGCTTCCACTTTTGCATCATCGAGTTTAAACTCAAAAAAGGCTTGCATCTGCATGACTAGCTCTTCCATACCTTGTTTACCTGCACCACTTACGGCTTGGTAGGTACTTACATCTACTCTTTTAATGCCATAAAGGTCATGAAGAGGTTTAAGTAGTTGTACCATTTGAATAGTTGAACAGTTAGGATTGGCGATAACCCCTGAATCTTCCCAAAGTGCAATATCTTCAGGATTGACTTCAGGTACCACAAGTGGTACATTTGGATCCATTCTGAAATGAGAGGTGTTGTCTATGACCACTGCTCCAGATTCTACTGCATACTTTGCATAGTGCGCAGAGATACTACCACCTGCTGAGAAGAAAGCGATATCGATCCCTCTATCTACAAATACTTCTTCAGTCAGTTCTTCTATCTTATACACTTTTCCTTGAAACTCAATGGAGTCACCTGCAGATTTTGCACTTGCCAAAGGTAAAAGGTTTCCTACTGGAAAGTTTACCTCTTCTAGCACTCTAAAAAGTTCTTCACCTACGGCACCACTGGCACCGACTACTGCTACGTTATATGTTTCCACGCTATTCTAATCCTAATGTATTATCTGTTTCTTCGCCTTCGATCTCATCTTCGGGCTTCTCTTCTTTTTGGCATTTCGCAATGCTTACAACTGTGTCTTTTTTCTCAACATCGACTATTTTGACACCAGATGTATTACGTCCTGCTTTACGGATGGTCTCCATATCTACACGTATCATCTTACCGATACTTGTTAAACACATCAAGTCTTTGTCTTCTTCTACAAATACCACACCTACCACATCACCCGTCTTAGGTGTGAGTTTCATAGAGATAACCCCTTTACCTGCACGGTTCTGTTCACGGTACTCACTCGCAGTTGTACGTTTACCAAGACCTTTTTCACTCATCATAAGAAGTTCATCATTCTCATCTTCTATGGTGATCCCTCCACATACGTAGTCACCTTCTATTTTAAACTTGATCGCAGTCACACCACGTGCCACTCTACCGATCTCTCTTGCATCTTCTACTTTAAATCTGATACACAGACCTTTT
>JAGSGJ010000076.1 GCA_023955225.1 Sulfurovum sp. | reverse complement strand
CCCCATAAGGTTAGAGAAGCGAATGAGTCTAAGGCTGTTACCTCTATCGTGGCGTATTATAAAAATGAACTCATTGGACACTTTGCACTGATAAAGTCAAAACATTCAAATATTGCTGAGATAGGAGTAGCTACAGTAGACCCCCGTTTTAAACAGATGGGGATTATGAACCTAATGTTTGATGAGCTTATTCTCACTGCAAAAAAAGAAGGGCTCAGAGCAATTTATGGAGAAGCACTGACCATGCACCCCTTTTCTCAAAAGGCCAACCTTCGCCATAATATGACAGAAACAGCCATCTCATTAGGGATGGTTCCTTCTTCCATGGAGATTGAAGAAAGTATCAAAACAGCACAAAAAAGCGGTGCGATGATAGCCTACTTGCTATTTGAGCCAAAGGAAAGAGAACTGTATCTTCCTTCGCGTTATAAAGATGAGATTTTAAAAATCTACAAACGTGCCAATTTACATATAAAGCCCTCACCTCATCATCCTCAAAAAAGAAAAGTTCTTGCATCACGAACAAACCCTATGCTGAATTCTGGAACCATTGTTATTGAAAATGTTTTTGATAAGTATGAATTTATGAACGAGTTTGAGCAGCTTCGTCATCACCAAGTAGATATGATTTTTGCAGATATAAACCTACAGAACATCAAAGAGATAGATAAGATTATAAAAAGTCTAAATGCTCTCTCATTCTTTTATAGTGGCGTCTTGTTTGAGTATTATCATAATGAAGACTATCTACGACTGCAATACATCAACAGTCTGAGTATAGATATAAAAGGTATCATCTGCTACTCAAACGATGCCAATAAAATGATGGAATTTATACGTAAAGATTATAATAAGGTTCTTACTTAGTAAGTATCGATAAGCTCTCTAAAAACCTCATACAGTTTTTGCACTTCTTCTTTAGAGGTACGTTCATTTGGTGCGTGAATTGTGTCATTTTTTACACCAAATTCAACTACATCAACACCACATGGAGCGATAAAACGAGCGTCTGAAGTTCCACCCGCAGTAGAGTGTTCTGGTATAACACCTGTCACCTTTTCAATAGCCTTGTCTAGACTACGCACAATGTGTGTATTTGAGTCCGTTACAAAAGGATAAGCTGACTGATCAAGTGTAAGCGTATAATTCATCTCTTTAAAATACTTATGAACAAAGTCTTCAATAGATTTTTGGTCTGTCTTGGTTGAGTTACGAACATTAAACATCATCTTCAACTTACCTGGAGTTACATTTGTCACTTCCATGCCAGCTCTTATGTCAGTCACTACAAACTGAGAAGGTGAGAAATACTCATCTCCATCATCAAGGTTGACTCCTGCCATATGATGTAGAACTTGGGCAACCTTATGTATCGGGTTTGTTGCTTTTTCTGGATAAGCAGCATGTCCTTGTTTACCAATCTTTTCAATAACACCATTAATAGAACCACGACGTCCCACCTTCATCGCATCACCAAAAACATGTGAACATGTTGGCTCAGCTACGATACAAGCGTCAGGTATCAAGTTTTTCTCTTTTAAGACCTCGAGTACTTTTACCGTACCATTTTTCGCAGGGCCTTCTTCATCTGAAGTAAGAAGTAGTGAAAGTGTTCCACCAAAGTCTTTAGTGTCATGTACAGCTTGGATAAAAGCAGATAGGCCCGACTTCATATCCTGAGCACCTCGCCCATAAATATAGCCGTCTTTTTCTATCGCTGTATAAGGGTCAGTTGTCCAACCTTCACCGGCAGGAACAACATCAACATGGCCGGCAAAACAGAGATGTTCACCTTCACCAAACTTTTTATAAATAAAAAGGTTTTGCACCTCTTCTCTATTGATAACGATTGAGGTATAGCCTTCAAGATACTCACTAATCCACGACAGTGCTCCACCATCATCAGGTGTTTCGCTCTTTCGCTCAAGCATACTTTTAAATAATTCTATTACATCCACAACTAAGCCCTACTTCGAGTTTTTATAAATAACATAAGACGTCGAGTAGTCACTAATCTCAAAATAGACCTTCTTCTCACCATCATCTACAACCATGTTAAAGTTTTCATCATTAACACCATATCCATAACGGTAAGGCCTTGCTTCATTTGTTTCTGTCGCTATCGCTGTTGTAAGCTT
>JAGSGJ010000058.1 GCA_023955225.1 Sulfurovum sp. | reverse complement strand
TAAGTGTACTGGAAAAAGTAAGGTCACTTGCGCTATTTAATGCATCACTAACGCTCTCTCTATAACTTATATTGGTAATTTGATTACTGGCATATGCTTTTATCAATAAGTTATCATTCTCTGTTTCTCTTTGAATGATTTGATGTAAGATCTCATCAAAATCATTTGAAGAGATAGCATCATTGATATAGCCATAATTGTTAAATTTATCTATGACACTTGAGATTTCAAATGGTGGTTTTTCTCCACCAAATTGCATAAAATTACTTCCATCAACACTTATATTTGTAAAATCATTATTGTTTATTAGTGTATTTGCGGCTTTTGCTGCCCAACCTGACTGTTCTATGGTAGATGAATTAGCAACCATCCATTGTTTTTGTTGATCAATATGTGAAAAAAGTTGTGGTGGATTTGCAACACCTGCTGCAAACTCATACTTATCGATAGGCTTTATAAGTGTACCCACATTGGCTATAACTGCAAGTTTATCGTTATTAAACATCTCTCGCATTTGTGGCATATTGTAGATACCATAATTTGTATTTTTGAGGGATAAGAGTTGATCTTTGGGAACAGAAAGTGTTCCTCTGATTTTTTGATAGTCATCATATGCTGTCTCTGAAGTAGGAACGATCATGTTGAAAGAATCATTTCCTCCTGATAAAAAGACACAGACAAGTGCTTTGTAGTCGGTGAGTGTTGCAGCCTTTGCAGGAGAAAATGCACCCAATATAGAGAGAAGAGAAGAAGAGCTGAGTGCAAGTGAAGCATTGAGTTTTAAAAAGTCACGTCGTGTAATATGTTTTGGTTTCATCTGTTTACCTCTCAATGGAATATTCTGCAGATAACACAATCAGGGCAATGAGCTGTTCGACAATATCGTGAGCTGTATTTTTCCTGTCGGTATATTCAATCAGATCATCTTTGAATGCATTAGACATCATCCCAGACATTAAAATAAGATTGAGATGTTCTATGAGGGATTCTCCACCATTTGAAGCAAGCAGATTCTTTTCATAGGTAACATCAAGGGTGATTTTATCTGGAAAATAATCTGTCAAACCAATCACAGAGAGAACAACAATACCAAAATCACTCATTTTTAGAGGGGGAAGTACTTGAAATTCTGGTGCTACAAGATTATTTTCCAGCAAAATACCAGAAGGTTTGAAGGTAGGAAGATAGTAATTAAATACAGAAGGTGCTGTGAGAGGTCGAAGATGTAAGTCAAATGATCCTAGTACTGAAAAATTATAAAATTGGTAGCTGTTTATCGATGAGTCACCTTTTGCATGAAAAGTTCTCACAACAGAAGCAAGCCTTATAAGTTGTTCTCTTAATTTTCCTTGTGTCTGAAGGTTTGTTTTTTCTTGTTGATATTTTAAAAGTGCCTCTTCATCAGTCAAAATAGCTTTTATAACCGCTTTCATATCTCCTCTTACACCTAAACCATTATCATTAAATGCAGATGCTACTCTTGCAACATATTCTGGTGTAGGATTACTTGTAACCAATCGTTGAATGAGCCGTGTCCCTATAAAAGGTCCTACATTGGGATGATTAAAAATAATGTTTATTACATGATTTAAGTCATCATTCGCTGATAGACTTTCCGGTATTCCTTGTACTTCGGCATATGGACTAGAGAAAATTTCAGAAAATATTTTTTTTCTTGTATCATGATATTCTTCTATCGCTATCATGGGTTTTGTTAAAGAAGCTAAAGTGTTGACTCCTTCTAGATAATAAAAAGAGCCGTTATCTGTTGTCCATCCAGTATAAACTTTTGCAAATTCTTCAATATCTTTTTGTGTATATGTTGGAATAGGTTTACCATCTTGAAGCTTTGGTTCACCATTAAGGTTAAGTTGTACAAGACCTATGCTGAAGAGTTGTAGTATCTCTCTGGCAAAGTTTTCATCAGCATGGACAAGTGTACCATCTGTACTGTTGTGCTCCTTCATATTACCCCAAGTACTGAGGTATATTCCCATGGATGGATGTATTGCCGTCTTGTAAAGAATATCTCTATAGTTCCCAAAAGCATTTTCAAGTAAAAGATCATAATAGTCTGCAATGGAATAAGCATTTTCAACACCAATATTGGAGATAACAATAATCTCGCTCAGTGCTAAAGCAATTCTTTGTCGGAGTTGATCATCTGCATTAACTGCTATACTATACCATGCTTCGTAAAGAGCTTCTCTTGTATTGGTTGAGTTCATATTACGACCAAGATGAGTATCGATCCAGGAAGTATATTTTGTGGAGGGTTTACTGAATTGATCTTTGAGCCAAACTGTATATCCTCCCATAGCATATAGTGCATCTATATCTTCTTTTCTTGATCCAAAAGTAGCATGTGAAAGAAAGTTGGCAGCACCTTCTTTGCTTTCTACAGGTATTTCGATCGTGATATTTTGCCCTTCTTCATCAATGGTTGTTTCATTGTTACTAGACCCAGATGACCCACAGCCAACTAAAGCAAACACTAAAAAGATACTTACGATAATATTTTTTATAGGATTAAACATATTTCTCTCTTTATAGTTAAATAAATAGTTATTAGTAAGATTTATATCTTTCCATTCTATCATAGAGATACTTATGTATTTCTGCATTATGAAGGTATGTTTGTAGCACGTTGATAAAGCTTTTTAAAGTTATAAAAAGAGTAAAGTATTATGGATGATGCACAAGTAGCTCAAAGCAGTTTGGGACTATTTCTTACGAGGTGACAACTGCGTTAGCTAGTGATATCGTGAAGATTGTGATTTAATTTTGCATTTGCTGCATAAGTATTTCTTTGGCTCTTTCTCTCTCTGTTTCAGGATCTTGCTGGGTTAAAATTTCTTCTTCTTGTACATTTGTCTCTTCCTCTTCACTGATTGTTATATCTGCTATTGTTTTACTCTGTACTTCTGTATCCCATTTTTCTTTTTTTTCTGTTTTGAGCTCTGTATGTTTTTGCTCTTTATATAATTGATCTGCTTTTGAAGGCGTTGATGTATCCTCTTTAGTATTGTTATAGACAACTTTATTTGTTTTATGATTTAGATAAAAGAAAATCATAATGATTAGCATGACAATGATACCGATAATAATAGTTTGTATATTTTGTCGTCTAGAAGATATTTTTTTATTGTGATCTTGGCTTTTCTTTTCTTGATAACTGTTATTTATTTCATTATTTTCATTAGAGATTTCTTGTAATATTTGGTTAAGGAGTACATCTTTTTTTTGTTTTAGTTCTTTCAATAGTCTCTTCCCTTACGTTTTTAGATATATTTTTCAGAAGTACATAAAGCATCTAAATCATCTATAGGAGTCCATTGTATACTTCTCCATCTTAAGACGACAGTATAGTATTTAAGAGCTATAATTTGGTTTTGTTAGATTGTATTAAATTGTAGTTTGGTGGAGATGAGGGGAATTGAACCCCTGTCCTAAAATAGATAGAACTATGACTCTACATGCTTAGTCAGTGTTGTTAATTTTAATCCTGCTTTGTACTACACTCAAAACTTTACAAGACGAGCTAAAATTCTCACACCCTAGCATAGCTTCTAGGGAGCATAGTCATCAGATGTGATACTTCAAAATCCGGTTAAGATGACACTCACCGGCGAAGCAGTCCTCCGCGTTAGCGGGGTTAATGACTTACGCTACTGCGTAAGCTGGACGATAATCTGTGTTGTTTGCGTTTAAATGCGTGTGGGCCGCGTAACGGAATTGCCCAGTCCGACATGCACATAGCCCCGACTACTCCAGTCGAAACCAAGTCATCCCCATATCTGAAAGATGGTGGATACTAACACATTTAGGTTACTTTGTCAATAGGGTGAGAAAAGAGGGTTTTTGTTATAATGCAACAATCAATAGGGTATCTACAGTTTGGCGATACATAATAAGAGGAAAATGCGTATGACACTTACACAAAAAGTACTATGGGCGATGCTCTTGGGGATCATCGTAGGATTGGTTATCAATCTTGGTGGATGGAACAGTGAAGGCAGTTTTGTTCAAGAGTATGTGGTAGGAGGCATTTTCTACATCATAGGAAAGATGTTCATTACTGCACTGAAGATGCTCGTGGTACCTTTGGTTTTCTTTTCACTTATCTCTGGGGTACTGGGTATAGGAGATGTACGGAAGTTAGGAAGCGTAGGGCTAAAGTCATTTGGACTTTATATGTTAACGACTGCCATCGCTATCGCTACGGCTATAGGTTTGGCGATTGTAGTGGCCCCTGGTTCTGGAGCACATGGTACGACAGAGACAACTTTCACAGGTAAAGAAGCACCCCCTCTTTCAGATGTACTCATTCACATCATCCCCGATAATATCATTAATGCTTTTGCTTCTGGAAATATGTTACAGATCATATTTTTTTCTATTTTGTTTGGTATCTCACTTTTAATGGTAGGGAAAAAAGCACAAAGCATTGCAGAAGGCATAGAAGTTCTCAATGAAGCGATGATGCATATGGTCAATATCATTATGTCTGTAGCACCTATCGCCGTGTTTGCATTGCTTGCCAAAGCTATCTCAGAACTTGGTTTGGACCTTCTTATCAGTTTGGCGGGGTATGTGTTGGTTCTTATGGCTGCATTGTTATTACACCTTTTTGGAACGTTGATGTTTATCCTAAAACTTTTTTCTGGACTAAGTCCAAAAATGTTTCTGCAAAAAATACGGGATGCTCAAGTTTTTGCCTTTTCTACAGCAAGTTCGAATGCTACCATACCAGTGACACTAAGATCAGTCACAAAGCGTATGGGTGTGGATAACTCGGTGGCTTCATTCACCGTACCTTTTGGTGCAACCATCAACATGGACGGTACTGCTATCATGCAGGGGGTTGCTACGGTTTTTATAGCAAATGTCTACGGTGTTGAACTGGGATTAAGCGGCTATTTGACGGTGATACTGATGTCTGTTCTGGCTTCTATAGGAACAGCGGGCGTACCTGGTGTAGGTCTCATAATGCTTTCTATGGTTTTTGTGCAGGTAGGACTTCCGGTAGAAGGCATAGGACTCATTTTGGGTGTGGATAGACTGCTTGACATGATACGTACATCTGTTAATGTCACGGGAGATGCTGTTGTGACTTGTGTTGTGGCTAAGAGTGAAAAAGAGTTGGAGATATCTGTCTTTAGAGATCCGGAAGCAGGGGAAGTGGAAGAGTTGGATATCGATGAAGCCGAAGAAGAGGAACTGGCTGAGGTCATCCATAAGACAGAGGAGGGTTAAAGCCCTCTCTTTTCTATACTTTCTGCTAATTGGGAAGCGGTACCTGCTTTTTCACTTTTAGGCTGATAGAGATAGTTGTGTATTTTGTCTGGTATCTCTTCTGGTATCATTAAGCCTTCAAACTCCTCTTTTGCTGATTGTTTTGCTTTAAATAAGGCCATCTGTACACGTGAGTAGAAGTTTGCAGCCCCTTCCCCTGATGTCTCTATGGCAAGAAAATTGGCTTCAGGAAAACGGCTTGTCACAAGTGATTGTACACCATCAGAGACTGCAGACGAAGGCATACACCCAAAAGGCTTCACTGAGATGACAAGGTGTGCGATGTTCTCTTTAACACTT
>JAGSGJ010000040.1 GCA_023955225.1 Sulfurovum sp. | reverse complement strand
ACCCTCCGTATTACCGCGGCTGCTGGCACGGAGTTAGCCGGTGCTTATTCATATGGTACCGTCATTATCTTCCCATATAAAAGGAGTTTACGCACCGAAATGTGTCATCCTCCACGCGGTGTTGCTGCATCAGACTTTCGTCCATTGTGCAATATTCCCCACTGCTGCCTCCCGTAGGAGTCTGGACCGTGTCTCAGTTCCAGTGTGGCTGATCATCCTCTCAGACCAGCTAGGCGTCATAGGCTTGGTGGGCTCTTACCCCACCAACTACCTGATACCATATAGTCTCATCCTTTAGCGAAAAAACGTTTCCCAATTACCATTAAGGCAAAAGGAGTATGAGGTATTAGCTACCGTTTCCAGTAGTTATTCCTCTCTAAAGGGCAGATTAACTATACATTACTCACCCGTCCGCCACTTAGCTGACATACTAGCAAGCTAGTACCGTTCTCGTTCGACTTGCATGTGTTAAGCACACCGCCAGCGTTCACTCTGAGCCAGGATCAAACTCTCCATTAAAAATGAAATGGTTTGAACCATTGTCAAAGAATCACTTAATTTATTTCTAAATAAGTTAATCTTTATCCAATTTTTTAAAAATTGGTAAAATTAAAACTCAAATAGACGTTGATTTGTTTACTTATATTTGGTTGTCAAAGATCATTCAATAACACTCTTGCTAGCAACTCGCTAACCTTCCATGTGTTGTTGGACGCGTATTATAGCACCGAACTTCTTCCTTGTCAAGGGTTTTTCGGGAAATATTCAAAATTCCTTAAAATTCTTTTTTTACTTACATTATATATGCAAAATAAATAAAAACTGGCTTATTTTACCTCGATTTACTGCTAGTGCCCTACAGCACTTTATTAAAAGAATTCAGAAAAGAAAGAAGTATAATTTAAGACTATATTATTGATTTTATAATAGAAATATAAATGAAGATAAAATGAGAGAAAAATAGTAATTCTGGAATATTTTTTTAGAAAAAGAAGAAGTTTTGATGATTATTTGTCTGAATTAGAGTGTTAAAATGAAATAGTATTAAAGATTCCAAATATATATTTTTGTTTTACGTAGAATATTTTATAGAAAAAATTTAGATTTAGTGTATATTTATTTGAATAAAATGCTTAGTTCAAACTATTTTTTATTTACAGTAGGTCATTTCAGTATAAAAGTTCAGATTAGGTGTATATTTGTTCTACCTAAGGATAAAAAAGCATATAAATAATTTAAAATTCTTTTTGATTTATAGTAGATTTGGCTAAACGGGATTTATGTAGAGGAAGAGCCTACTTAAGTGTAGGTGACTGAACGAAACCAAGCCCGTTCAGTCAAGCACCCCTCTTATGCTTTAGCAACGGGGGTATCGGCATTTAGTGCCAGATATGCTGTGAAGCGAAAAGAATTATATTTCTTCTGCTTTTTGGACGTCATAAAGAATGTCATCCATTGGGTGTCTATACATAGGCATAGCAAGACGTTTTTCATCAAGTACGTGACCGATGAATCCGATAGATCTACCTACGATAAAGAATGCGTTAAGTGTACCTGATGCGATGAATTCATTGATCTCATCTTCAGAGTAACCTAGTGCTCTCCACATATCAACCATAAGAATACCGATAGTACCATCAACGTTAAGAATGAGGTTCTCTTTCTTAGATGTAGTCAATGCTTCTACTGTTCTTGCATAGTCAAGAAGTGGTGTTGAAGGGAAGTTATCTGCTGCAAAATTCATAAGACCAGTAACTCTAAGGTCTGGGTTCTTAAGAGATTTGATTCTGTGACCAATACCTGGAATTGGTATACCTTGTGTCTTCATGTAACCTAAGAACTCTTTTGGAGAAAGGTTATTGTCATCTGCATATTTGAAGTGCTCTGCAGCACCATCAATCGCACCACCAAATCTTGGTCCAATAGTAAGCAGACCCGTTACAAGCGATTCAACTACTGATTTACCAGCTCTTGCAGTTACTTTTGCATTGTGTGCACCTGATACTGCCGGACCATGATCCGCAACTGTTTTGATTACTGTTTCAATAAACTCTGTAGCCCATTTTGGATACTGTTTTTTGAACCATAGAAGTGAAATAACATCACCGATACCTTTACCTGTTTCTGGAGTAGCCACTGAAGAGATAGGGAATCCAGCGTATGTACACTCTTCACCTCTATCATCAGAGATCGTACAGATAAACTCTTTAGATCTTCTTACCGTAGGACAAACATTCATATCTGGCTCTGGAATTTCAGCAAGATTCATACCTTCAAATACTGATTTAATCATACCTGGAAGTTCATTGAATGATGTTGGCACATGAATACCAGCTTCTCTCATAGCATTGTTTTTATATTCCGCTGTTTCAGACTCTGCATTTGCAGAAGCACCAGCATGACCAAATTGTACACCTGAATCATAGTACTTAGCAATTGTTCCAATACACCATGCAATAACAGGCTTAGTAATAGCACCAGATTTAATAGCATCAATTACTTTGTACTCTTCAGTACCACCAACTTCACCAAGAAGGATCATGTACTTCACTTCTGGGTTTTTTTCCATTCTAAGTAAGTTATCGATAAATACAGATCCAACAAATCTATCTCCACCAATAGCAACACCCTCAGCAATACCATCAGCATTGATTGAGATAATGTTAGAAAGTTCGTTAAATAATCCACCTGATCTAGTTACTAGTCCACAAGAACCAGCTCTATGAAGCTTAGAGTTAACGATATTTGTAATAGTTCCACCAATATTTGCAACTTTAAATGCACCTGGAGTAATAGCACCAACAGTTGCAGGCCCAATAATAGTAACACCTTTTTCCCTAGCAGTTTGGTTCATACCTCTTGCGAGTCTTTCAGGAATACCTTCAGCAGTAATCATCATAGATGAGAAACCACCAATTTCAAGTGCTTCCATAGTTACATCATAAGCTGTTCTAAAAGATGCAAAGTTTAATAAAACATCAGCTTGTGGCTGAGCAGCTTTTGCTTCTGCAGTTGTCTTATATAATGGAATCATCACTTCATCTGGTCCAAAAAAGAACTTATCAAATTTATTTCCACTTGTAGGAGCTACAATAGCAGCAACAGATGGTGTATCTCTTTTGATTGTGTAATCATAATCTAACATTCTTTGAATTGCAGTTTTATTGTTATTCCAAAAAATCGCTTGAGTTGATTTTGTATATAATTGATTCATCTATTTCTCTCCTTCTAATGCCATTCTAACGATGTCTGTAACATGAGTTTCAGGTCCATATACTTCAATGTATAAACCCAGTCTATCTGCAGCTTCTTTAATGTCTTTTAAACCTTTTTCGTAGTTTGGTCCACCACGTCTTACGTAGATTTTAAGATCAACTTCTTTCATTTTATCGGCATACACTTCAAATGCTTGAATAATACCTGTAAACGTTTTAGCAACATCAGTAAAGTTGGCAATAGCTCCACCAATAATCATTACTTTTCCACGACCTTGAGGATCTTTTTCTCTTGTCATTAAGTCAAGTAAAGTTTCGGCATAGAATTTTGTTTCACCAGTAGTTGGTCCACCAGAGTATTCACCGTAGTTAGCAAGGTCTTCAATTCCCGCCATATCAGCAATAGTATCAGCATAAACAACTGAAGCTCCACCACCAGCAACCATTGTCCAAACTCTAGCTTCTGGTTTAAGAAGTGTAAGTTTCAATGAAGCACCTGTTTTAGCATCAGCTTCTTCAATAGCTTCAACTTCTGGAGATTTAGCTTCCATACCAAATGCAGTTGGGTATTCAACATCACCCCATGCATCTACCATCATAAATCCAGCAGTATCATCAAGCTTAGCAACCATATCTAAAAGTTCAATTTTGTTCCCTTGCATTACAAAAGGGTTGATCTCTAGGTATGCGAAGTTTAACTCTCTGTATGCTTTAAAGAAACCGATACAAAACTCTGCAAATTGTGCTTTGTCTTTATCTGCAACATCGGCAGGAACATTTGCTCTGATTTTCTCAGCGATCTCTTCTTCAGTTGCAGTGATAGGAAATGCTACTTCAGTAACTTTTTCGTCCCAACCCTCTTCAACTTCCATACCACCTTCAGCAGACATATAGATAACATCATCATCACCAACACAAGTAGCAGATACATAATACTCTTCTTCTTGATCGTGTGGAGTAAATGGCTCAACAACAAAGTGTGTAAGCATATCTACAGATGCATCACCTGTTGGTGTATCACCGTCGAATGAAAAGAAAACAGATTGTTTTTCACTTGATTTTTCATCAATCCAAGAAGCAGCTTTAGCTAACTTAACATCACCTGGCTTAGCATCTTTAAAAAGAACCAATCCATTTTTACCTCTTTTACCAAAAAGCATATCTGGTTTTGCAACCAATGTTTTTTCGTTTAGCCATGCATTTGTTTTTGCAGCTTCAGTTAGTTCTGATCCATTCTGAACCATTACAGTTTCATATGCATAAGTAAAGTCTGGGAAATACTTATCCCAGTGCTTTGCCAAGATTGACTTTGCGTCATATTCTCTAATCGCCTTTTGAGCCATCGAGTTCTCCTTTAGTTTAGTTCCTAATAGTCTAGCATGAGATAGATTTAACTTTTGTATAGGTAATAAAAACTATAAGGAGAATGTAAATATTGTGTATTTTAGAAACAGTTTTAGGGGATAGTTAACTTTTACTCTGGACAAGGAAGAATATTATAATATCGTAACTGATAACGTTCTCTTCCATGTGCCCCATCGTAACACTCTATACCTTCAGATTTTAACTCATTTGCCAACAGATACGGTTTGTATATACGATGTGCAAAATGTCGCTTTGGATCTTCCAGAACCAAATAGAGTACTTTATGTCCTACTATGAGAAAAACACTTAGGGCCAGAAATGACATCACCACTATAAAGCCTCGTTTATACCGTTTCTGAAACTGAGGTAAACGTACACCTATAGCATGATTAAACACATCTAACATAAGTACAATGGAAATCATGACATAGGGTGCAAAATCAGTGATATAAACACGTTGTCTGATAGATAAGAGTAAAGAGAAGGCAAGTGCTGTAAATGAAATGTACCAAATGAGTGTTTTTCCCCCTCTAAGCAAGATCCTATACATCGCGAAGAAAAAATAGAGAAACAGTAAAGGCGAAAAAACGCTAGCATAAAGTCCAAATATTTCCACAAAGTGACCAGAAGGTCCTCCTCCTATCTCTATGCCTTTAGCCAAATAGACAAAAGCCAATAGAAAACTAAGAGAAAAAATAGCCAATTGTTTCTCTTTGTGCATCACTGCATAAAATAGAACAGCAACAAAGAAAATGATGGAAGCTTCATGAACGAAAAAAAGTGCAAGCATGAGTGGCGGGAGTAAGAGATAATGGCCTTTTTCATGAAGTAACACAAAAAGTAACACAAGCGGTAATACAATAATAGCCACATTCGCCAAAGTTGTTGCGGTAAGGATACCAGGCAAAAGCATAAAAATCAGTGTAGAGAGATATACATCTTTAGATTTTTGAAAATGACGTCGGCTAAGTTCATAAAAAAGCCCGATAGCCAGAAAGCCGAAAAAGAGGAAAAAAGATCTTAATCCTATAAATCCGGCTCCGAGGCTTTCGCCCCACCTCATCAATGTACCTACAATGTCATTCGAAGTATAAAGTATCTTTGCCTCATGACCGCTGATGGGGGTTGTTGCCGCAAGGTAAAAAACAGCTATAGCATAAAAAAAGAATGCTAAAAAGAAATGCTGTTTTTTCATAATAGGTTCTTAGAGTTTTAAAAAGTTGTCTAACATTTCATGTCCATGTTCACTCATAATGGACTCGGGATGAAACTGCACACCATAAATAGGTTTATCTTTGATCTGTAGAGACATGATCTCATCATCATCTTTACTGTGTGATGTCGCGATAATACAATCAGGTAAAGTCTCTTTTTTAACCGTTAAAGAGTGATAACGTGTAGCTCTAAACTCATTTGGTAATGCTTTAAAAATAGGTGTTTCGGCATCTACAACGATTTGTGATGTTTTTCCATGCATCATATTTTTAGCTCTTATGACATCTCCGCCAAAAGCCTGTGCAATACTCTGATGCCCTAAACAGATACCAAAAATAGGTGTAGTGTCAGAAAATTCTTTGATCACATCCAGTGTCACACCTGCATCATCAGGGGTGGAAGGGCCTGGAGAAAGAATGATCTTATCAGGATGCAGTGCCTTGATCTCATCTATCGTCATTTCATCATTACGTATGACCTTTAAGTCTGCACCAAGTTCTCTACAATACTGTACAACATTGTAAGTAAAGCTGTCGTAATTGTCTATCATTAATACCATTTTATTACTTCCTATTTAAATCTGCAGACCAAAAAAATTCAATCCATCTGTCCGCTTCCTGCACATACCAATCTGGAGCTATTCTAGCACTTTTCTTATAAAAAAGTGAAGCTGTTTTAAAGATCACAGTCGGATACGCTTGATGCAATACCTTCAAAACTGCTACTAACGTGTCACCACTGTCTACGATGTCATCTACAATGAGTACGCTTTTAGCCTCTTTCAATTCTGGGATATTAAACACTTTAACACTCTCTAATTTGGTTGTATCTTCATACCCAATAGTGTTGATACTGTAGACTTCTCTAATATCATAATATTCACCAAGTAGATGCGCTAAAGAAATCCCTCCTCTAGCAATAGCAATAATACTGTCAAACTTCCAGTCTATCTTTTCTGTCAGATCTTTTGTATCTGTTAAAAAATCTTCATAGGGGTAATAGCGTTTCTCCATACTAATAGGCTTTCAACTCATTATAAAGACTGTCACGTTCTATGGGTTGAAAGCCGGAGTTTTTGATCAGTGCTACAAAATCATCAAGATCCATACCATGACTGCTCGCTGCACCCGCCGCAGACTGAATAGACTCTTTTTCTATCGTACCATCTAGATCATCACAACCGAACTCCTGTGCGATCAGTGCAAGGTTAACCGATGCAGTCACCCAGTACGCTTTAATATGTGGAATGTTATCTAACATAATACGACTGATGGCATAGGTTTTGAGTATCTCTTGTCCTGTGGGAAACTCTTTCACTTTGAGAAAGTTGTTGTCTCTTTGATAGACTAAAGGGATAAAGGCATTAAATCCGCCTGTCTTATCTTGCAGGTCACGCAGTCTGACCATGTGGTCTATACGGTGTGCGCGTGTCTCGACATGCCCAAAAAGCATGGTGGCATTACTTTCTTTACCTCTTTCATGCCATTTTTGGTGTATCTCGATCCACTGATCTGAAGTCACTTTACCCTTACATAGATACTCACGTACCCCTTCATCAAAGATCTCTGCACCACCGCCAGGCATAGAGTCTACCCCGTTTTCTATCATCATATCAATAACTTCATCGTAACTGTGCCCATACTCTCTGGTCAAAAAGTCTATCTCTGCTGCTGTCATGGCTTTCACATGCAAGTCAGGAAACGCTTCTTTTATTTTTCTGAATGCACCCATATACCACTCTACACCATCGTTAGGATTATGTGCAGAGACAAGGTGCATCTCTTTTGCACCATTTTTGACAGAATTTTTCACAATGTCTAAAATCTGTTCATGCGTCATGGTGTATTGGTTTGGGTTTTTTCTACTTGCAGAATAGGCACAAAATTTACACACATCTGCACATACATTAGTAGGGTTTATGTGTCGGTTTATATTAAAGTAACTTTTATTACCATACTTCTCTCTACGAATTTCATCGGCGAGTTCACCAAGCATATAGAGGTCTAAGTCATAAAGTGCTTCACCCTCTTCTGGGGTGAGTCTTTCTTTGTTACGTACCTTTTGTATCAAATCCATTCTGAGTATATCCATAGTTATTTTTGGGTATTATACCAAAGAACCTTCTGAATAAACCTATGGAGAGTATATTGGATACCGTTAAAGCCCAGATAGAAGAATTACTTTATAACAATGCAGCCGATTTTGAGATCGCTAAAGTACTTAAAAAAGATATTAAAATCTATTTTGACACCCTTGAAGAGACTTTTGCTACTTCTGGTGGAAAAGATTTTCTTGTGAAGCATACGAAAAAAATTGATAGCATTTTAAAACTGGTCTACAAAGTTGCAGCTAGAAATATGTTCGGGGATTATCTTCCTATGAAAAACTCCATTCCACTTGGACTGATTGCACTGGGAAGTTACGGTAGAGAGCAACTTTGTGTACATTCCGATATTGACCTCATGCTGGTCTATAAAGATATTCCCGGATACAATGTAAAAGAGATGATAGAAAAAATACTCTATATACTTTGGGATACTGGTTTAAAACTGGGTCATAGAGTACATACCATTGATGATCTTTATCATGTATCTCAAACAGATATTACGATCAAAACGGCACTTATCGAGTCTCGTATGATTGAAGGATCCACTTTCATTTGGACAGAAACACAAAATGCTATCACACAGATACGTCATGACAATATAGAAGAGTTCATACGGCTTAAACTGGAGGAGCAAGAGATAAAACACACTAAATTTCCTCTCACCATGGAACCAAACCTGAAAGAAGGTGTAGGTGGTTTTCGTGATGCAAATCTTGTTTTTTGGATTGGGAAAATACTTTATAATGTGGGGAATATAAAAAATCTTCCCTCTGATATTGTAGATGAGAAAGAGTACAAAGCTTTCCGTATCGCTTTAGAGTTTTTATTTCGTGTACGATCTGCCCTTCACCTCGTCGCCAAGAAAAAAGAAGACAAATTACGTCTTGACCTTATACCTAGTATTGCTTCACTCCTAGGATATGACACTAGTAAAAAAGCGCATATGCGTTTTGCAAAAAAAGTAACAGAAAGTCTTAAAACGATCAGACTCTACAGTATCATCTGGCTTGATGCACTGACCCGGGGGTACAAAGTAGATGATGCAAATCAAAACTACATCTACCCGCGTGAGGATACGCAAGATCTCAATGATATACTCATACAGTTTAGAGAACATGCCGATAAACCTTTTCGTGCACATCCAACACTGTTACAACAACTCATTAATATTAATAGACCAGAACGCCTTGACGAGACACTGTACGAAACTATCAGGACCCTACTCTATCAACCAAATTGTTATTCTATTTTCAGAACACTCTCTCATGCTAATCTTTTGAGATATACCCTGCCTCCTATTAAAAAAGTTGTTGACCTACCTCAATTTGATGGGTATCATCAGTATGCAGTAGATATACATTCACTCAACTGTCTCTACCATTTAGAACACATAGAAGATGATTTTATTCAAAACCTCTGGAAGACACTTGACAGCGATAAAAAAGCCATGCTTAAACTTGTTGTGTTTTTACACGATGCAGGGAAAGGGCGCAAAGCGGATCATCATTTTGTAGGTGCATCACTCTTTAAAATTTTTGCTCACAAGATACAGATAGAAGATTCACTCATTAAAATGGGAGAAACACTCATCATGTACCACACCCTTATGAGTAAGGTTGCCCAAAGAGAAGATATATACAATGAAACCGTTATACTCTCTTTTGCTTCGCATTTTAAAACACAAAAACTCTTGGACATGATCTATATCTTAACGTATGCAGATATGAATGGTGTAGGTCCAGGTACCTATAATTCATTTAACGCAAAACTTATCAAAACACTCTACAAACAATCTTTGGATGTTTTGGGACAGACCTCCATGATAAATCAAGTGGAAAAACGTTTAAAAAAAGAGTTGACCCTCAAACGTAATTCAGAGTTTAAAGAACTGAGTAAAGCCAAACAAAAAAAGATTTTACAAATTCCTTCAAACCTTCTCTTTTTACGTTACGACACAAAACGGATACTTGCCGTCACAAAAAAAGCATTTGAAACACAAACGTATGAATTTGCAATCAATAATGAAAAATATTTGACGATTGAAATTATCAGAAGAGAAGCTTTTAATTTAAGTTACCTTCTTGCTAAACTTTCACATTTAGATGTCGTCAATATGGATATATGTAAACTTTTTGATGATCTTAAATATTTTAAAATAGATTTTTCTCAAACGGTAAGTGAAGAAGAAATAGGCTTTATAGAAGAAATGATTTATAATGCATTTAAAACCCTACAAAGCACTGTTCCCCAGATACACCACATACATCCAAATGAAATTGAAATAGATTGTGAACATTCCAAAACCTATGCTGTCATGAATCTCCATTGTAAAGACCAAAAAGGTTTACTCGCTTATGTTATCAATATCTTTGATGAGCTGGAGATTGACATCGCTACTGCCAAGATACATACACTAAAAAGCCGTGTGAGTGACATGTTCCTCATCCAAAAGAATGGAAAATTTTGTCATAATGTTGATACTATAATAGATAAACTTACAGGGAAGAAATAATTATGTGTGGAATCGTTGGATATATAGGACCAAAAGAGAAAAAAGAGATATTACTTGAAGGATTACAAGAGCTTGAATACAGAGGCTATGACTCTGCAGGTATCGCTGTGATTGAAGGTGATAAACTTCATGACTATAAAGCCATAGGTAAATTAGAAAACCTACGTGTAAAAACCAAAGCGTATAAGAGTGAAGGGTTTGGTATCTCTATTGGCCATACCAGATGGGCAACGCATGGTAAACCCACAGAACTCAATGCACATCCACACTTAGGTGCATACTCGTATGTGGTACACAACGGTATCATTGAAAATTATCAAGAGCTTAAAACTGAACTTCAAAATGAAGGTATAAAATTCCTTAGCCAGACAGATACAGAAACGATCGTGCATCTGTTTGAAAAATATTACAATGCATCAAATGAGGCTTTTTCTGCTTTTGAAAAAACGATTAAAAGACTAGATGGTGCCTATGCAACCCTGCTCATCACTGAAGCTGCACCAGACATGATTTTCTTTGCAAAAAATGGTTCTCCTATGCTTATAGGATTTGATAAAGATGAAGTTTATTTTGCTTCATCAGATACTCCTGTGATAGGTAAAGCCACTGAGGTGTATTATCTTGAAGATGGTGAGTATGGTTATGTCCGAGACGGAAAGGTGCATCTATTTGACAAGAACGGAAGTACAAGTTTCACCAAACAAACACTTTCTGCAGATAAAATACTTGCTCAAAAAGACGGTTACCGTTTTTTCATGGAAAAAGAGATCTATGAGCAAAGTCGCGTCATGAGTGAAACTATGATGGGCCGTGTACTTGATAATGCAATTGCTTTTGATGAACTCGATGAAGACTTCTTTAAAGGAATCTCTGCTATCAAGATCTGTGCCTGTGGTACCAGCTACCACTCTGCTCTAACCTCTGCTTACCTTTTTGAACGTATAGCAAAAGTAAGATGTGACATAGAGATCGCTTCTGAATTCAGATATAAAGAACCTTTACTTACAGAAGATACACTTTTCATTACCATTTCACAAAGTGGTGAAACTGCAGATACACTTGAGGCACTTAAAATGGCAAAAAGAGCTGGGCTTAGAAGTCTTAGTATCTGTAATGTTGATAACTCTTCAATCGTTCGTGAAAGTGATGCGGCCATTCTTACACGAGCCGGTATAGAAAAAGGAGTTGCGAGCACTAAAGCTTTTGCAACACAGACCATGGTACTTTGGATGCTGGCTCTTTATATGGGTCAAGAAAAAGACACGGTTTCTAAAGAAGTACTCAATACTGAAATAGGTGCGATGCTACATACGCCTAAGGCATTAGTAGTCACAGATGAATTACATGCAAAACTGCATAGACTCTCAAAACGTTACTTACATGGACATGGGTTTTTCTTCATTGGTAGAGATATTTTCTTCCCTCTTGCACTTGAGGGTGCACTGAAACTCAAAGAGATAAGCTATATGCATGCGGAAGGGTACCCTGCAGGTGAGATGAAACATGGTCCTATCGCCCTGGCTGACAGTGAATTATTTACTATTGCGCTCATGCCAAAAACAATGCACTATGATAAGATCAAATCAAACGTAGAAGAACTAAGTGCCAGAGATGCAACTATATGTGCCATCTCACCAGAGCCATTTGATCTAGCTGATGACTTCATACAAACGAAGTATGATTCTCACCCGATGTTAGAATTTTTTGAAATGATGGTAGTCACACAACTGCTTGCTCTTGAAATTTCTGTAAGACTTGGGAACGATGTAGATATGCCGAGAAACCTGGCGAAATCTGTGACTGTAGAATAAGACTACAAAAGGGAACCTTTGCTTATCGATCACAATGACATACCACAAGTAGCTATGGACTTTATGAATGAAGTTCACAAAGAAGATGTCGATATCATTAACACTATTTTTGAACATATACTTGTCTATGATGGAAGTGAAGCAAGTGCAAAAGCCATAGACGAACTCTATAGCCAATGGATAGAACATACGGTCATCCATTTTCAAAATGAAGAGATCAAAATGCGAGAGATGCATTTTCCTCCTTACCTTGCTCACAAAGGTGAACATGACAGAGCACTCCAGGAGATGCGTAATCTATTTTCGTATTGGCAGCAGCAAAGGGATATACAAGCATTAAAGATCTATTTTATAGAAACTTTACCTACCTGGCTGCAAACACATATCAGCACAATGGATACGGTTACAGCCCGTTTTTTTGCTACAGGCCAGTCACCATGCGGAGGAGCGTCTGCTAAATTGAGCTTTCACTCTTTCAATTCTTAAATGATTGTGTCAATATGGCTTTGATGAGATACTTTACTTCTCATCAATAAACATATGATTTGCCTTTGTTACCCCTCTATCATAGGTACAAAATGTATCAGTGGCTTCGGGTGTTTTACTATGAATCTTAATATTCGTAATTACTTCAAGCGCACCTGCATCATAGCACGCTTGTTGTGCTCTTTTTACAACCTCTAAAAGATGATCCAATTCACCTTTCATCGTTGTTTCCATTGCACCTACCTGGTAAGGTACATTTGCATTTTTTACTACCTCAATGGCTTTATCTACTACTTCGAAATTATTCCCCTCTTTCACTCTTGGAATCACTTGAAATGCTAGAAATATCTCTTTGAGAGGTTTTTGTGTATTACTCATTTTTACCCTTTATGATCATTTTCTTTTTTTAGATTTACTCTTGCGTTTTATTGTTTAAAAACCATTCTTTATATAACTCTTTATAAAGTAGTTTGTAAGCTCTTAATTTGTCTTCGTTACTCTTTTTAGATTGAAAGTAGGATTCTAAAAAGTATTGTTCTTCTATGGGTTTTAGTTTAAACTCTACACAAACACAAGCCAAATCAAAATACCTATCATTGACACCTGCATACTCCCAGTCTATGAACTTGACTGCATCTGAAAAGAGTATATTTTTAGGATTCAGGTCATTATGACACAAAACTAGTTCTCTGTCATATTGAGTTATAACTTGCCATGCTTTTTTTACTTCAACAGATTGATTTTTAATCTCTATATTGATAGGTTTTGTTTCTATTTTAATACTATGTACTTTTCTTAATGTATCTGCTAAAAGTATGAAATCATTTTTAGTACACTTATCTTTATGCACACCTTCTAAAAATTCTGAAATGCTCATACCATTGTCTGCGTCAAATGCAAGTAGCTCGGAAGTGATACCTTCATTAAATGCAAGGGTATGTACATAGTATTCAAAATTCCTGTCTATGTCTATACGCAAAAATTTACGAACTATATATTTTTTTTGATCTGCTATAACCAAATAGTTTTCATTACAAAAACCTTGTGTTTCTACTGGCCCCCAAGACGTAATATGTTTCTCTTCAAAGAAAGGATGTTTGTGTAGTTGATCTATCATTGTTCCACAAGTTTTTGATTCTGTACTTTATACACTCTGTTAGCAATACGTTCGCAATCTTCGAGTTCATGTGTGACCATGATGGTGTGTAAATTATTTTCATGTGTGATCTTTTTAACTAGATCAAGCATCTCGATCCTTGTATCCACATCCAATCCCGTAAAGGGTTCATCCAGAAGTAATATGGGCTCACGTCGTATCAGTACCCGTGCCAATGCAACACGTTGTTGTTGTCCGCCTGAAAGTGATGAGGCTATGGTATGTTCATATTTCTCCAAGCCGACTTCTTTGAGTATCGTTTGTACTTTTTCGATATCTTCTTTACTGCTTTTAAGTGTTTTACCCAAGCCTAAAAGTATATTTCTTTGTACCGATAGGTGTTCAAATAAGTTATGGTTTTGAAATAGGATAGTGATAGGCCTTGTTTCAACACTTTCTTGTATCAGGTCATGTTCATCTAGCATGATACTACCGCTTTGCGAATGCAAAAATCCTGCCAAAAGGTCCAGAAGTGTTGATTTACCACTTCCGCTTTGACCAAGTATAGCAACTATCTCTTTGGGCTCTACAAACATAGAATACTCATAGATATCATCAGCATTTTTGTGCTGATACTTTACATCAGTTATCTTTAGCAACGCTACTCCTAAATAATCTTGGTAAGAAAATAAATACACTTAATGTGATGGCCAGAAGTATCAATGCAACCCCTGCGGCATCACTTGTTCGGTAAGAACCCATAAGTTGATATAAATACCAAGGCAAGGTTGAAAAATCATCAGATCCAAACAATGCTATGATACCCAAATCCCCTAGTGAAAAACAAAATGACAAAGCAAATACATAGCCCAGAGATGATCTTAAATAAGGGTATTCGCAATAAACCCATCTTTGCAATGGACTCAAGTTTAACGAAAAGACAAGCTTATCATATCTTTGTGCGGTCTTTTGCATGGCCGGTGCTAAAACAGCCAATGCAAAAGGCAATGACATGAGTACATTTGCAGTCAGAAGTGCTATGGTAGACCATACTACGAGCGGAGCTTCATACGTTTGGGACAAAAGAAAAAATCCTAATCCCATGATCAATGATGGAATCGCAAGGTACAGGTTTCCTGAAAAGGAAACGATAGTGTTCAGGATTTTTGAGAAAGTGTTGTCAGCCAAACGATGCTTCAAGGTAAAATTTCTTTTTGTGTCACTTAAAAATATGGCAAAGAGTACTGTCAATATACTTGAAACTGTAGCGAGCCCAATGCTTGTGAAAAAAGATTTTATAAAAAGTGCCTCAGAGAGGATCCTAGTAAAATCTGCACCTATACCATCAACTACAATGGCTAATAGAGGCGATATAAAAAATAGGGCAAACAAACTTATCATGGCTATTTGAAATCGTTTTATATGTTTTGGCTCGGACCAAGGTATGATAAGCGTACTTGTTTTTAGATTACTCACACTAGTTCTGAAGTTGGATGAAAATAGTACAAGCAATGTAGTCACTGAAAGTTGGATCAGTGCCAGTTTCAAAGCCATAGCTATGTCAAAATCAAGTTTTACTGCTTCATAGATAGCCACTTCCAAAGTATTGTATGCAGGAGAGCCTCCCAAAACCAATACTATGGCAAATGAAGTAAAGCATAAGAGAAATATAGTCGAAGCGATGCTTAAAAGTGTAGGACGCAAAGCCGGCCACTCTACATAGATGAACCTTTCAATGGTACTAAAATTTAAACTTTTAGCAAGTTTGTATTTCTCTTTAGGAATAGATTCAAAAGCATGCAGTAAGGAGCGTGAAGCAAAGGAAGCATTCAGATACACATGCGCTACCAAAATACCCGTTAACCCATAAAGATAGGAACCAAAAGAATGATCAAAAAGATATAAGCTCAACTGGTTGACCCATCCATTACGTCCGAGTACAGATATAAGTCCAAATACCACGATAAGTGTGGGTAAGACCAAAGAAGACGAGAACAACGCGACAAGTAAAGAACGCCCTTTAAAGTGTGACTGATGCGCTAAGCTCCAAGCTAAGACCATACCTACCAACACCGATAAAAGTGTAGATAAAAAAGCTTGATACAGTGTAAATTTTAAAAGAGAAAATACTCTACTATCAAGCTCTGTCACAGTAGCCGTGTCTTGAGAGAGAAAAAGTATAAAAAATAATAAAAAAGCAAACCCTAGCAATAAGAGAGAGACAAACCCTCCAGGTAGCAGTGAATATTTCAATCTTTTGACATCTTGTAACATCTTTATATTACCAGTGCTTTAAGCCATTCGTTGATGATT
>JAGSGJ010000017.1 GCA_023955225.1 Sulfurovum sp. | reverse complement strand
CATAGAGATCATCAGTGGTGTGGAATCAATGAAATAATTAGAGGAGAAGTAATGACAGGTAAAATAGTACAAGTCTTAGGTCCCGTTCTCGATGTGGATTTTACAGACTACCTACCGGATATTAACGAAGCGTTAGAAACAACATTCATGGTTGACGGTAAAGAACAAAAATTGGTTTTAGAAGTAGCAGCACAATTAGGTGATCACAGAGTTAGAACAATTGCTATGGATATGAGTGAAGGTGTTGTAAGAGGTCAAGAGGTCAGAGCGACTGGTTCTTCTATCAAAGTTCCTGTTGGTGAAGCAGTTCTTGGACGTATCTTCAACGTTATCGGTGAAGCAATTGATGATGCTGGTGAAGTTAACGCTAAAGAATACTGGTCAATCCATAGAGATCCACCACCATTTGAAGAGCAAAGTACAAAAACAGAAGTTTTTGAAACAGGTATCAAAGTAGTTGACCTTCTTGCTCCTTATAACAAAGGTGGTAAAGTTGGACTATTTGGTGGTGTCGGTGTTGGTAAAACCGTAATTATTATGGAACTTATTAACAACGTTGCTCTTAAACACTCTGGATACTCTGTATTTGCCGGTGTTGGTGAAAGAACACGTGAAGGAAATGACCTTTACTACGAAATGAAAGAATCAAACGTACTTGACAAAGTTGCACTGTGCTACGGTCAAATGTCAGAGCCTCCAGGTGCACGTAACCGTATCGCACTTACTGGTCTTACTATGGCTGAGTACTTTAGAGATGAGATGGGCCTTGATGTATTGATGTTTATCGATAATATCTTTAGATTTGCTCAATCAGGTTCAGAGATGTCTGCACTTCTTGGTCGTATCCCTTCAGCTGTTGGTTACCAACCAACACTTGCGAGAGAGATGGGTGCACTTCAAGAGAGAATTACATCAACAACTAAAGGTTCTATTACTTCTGTTCAAGCAGTATATGTACCAGCGGATGACTTAACTGACCCGGCTCCAGCGTCTGTATTTGCTCACTTGGATGCAACAACAGTTCTTAACAGATCAATTGCTGAAAAAGGTATCTATCCTGCGGTTGATCCATTGGATTCAACTTCAAGAATGCTTTCTCCTCAAATTGTTGGTGAAGAGCACTATGGTATTGCTAGAGGCGTACAACAACTTCTTCAAAAGTATAAAGATCTTCAAGATATCATTGCGATTCTTGGTATGGATGAGCTTTCTGAAGATGACAAACTTGTTGTTGAAAGAGCTAGAAAGATTGAAAAATACCTTTCTCAACCATTCCACGTTGCTGAAGTATTTACAGGTTCCCCAGGTGTATATGTTACACTTGAAGAGACTCTTGAAGGATTTAAAGGTCTTCTTGAAGGTAAATATGATGACATGAATGAAGCTGCGTTCTACATGGTAGGTAACATGGCTGAAGCTATTGCTAAAAACGATAAGATTAACGCTAAGTAATCTTAGCTCTTGTCTTATAAAGGATAATTATGGAACTTATGAAGCTAGAAATAGTCACACCTAACGGTGTGATATTTGACGCTGAAGTAAAACAGGTAACATTACCAGGGTCTGAGGGTGAATTTGGTGTTTTAGCCAATCATGCTACTTTGGTATCATTACTTGATACAGGTGTAATTGTGATCGATAAAGCAGACGGAAGTGAAGTAGCGGTAGCTATTAACTCTGGATATGTAAAAGTCGATGAAGAGAAAACAACTTGTATCGTAGATGGTGCAGTTGCTCTTTCTGGTGAAGATAGTGATCTTGCAAAAGCACTTGAGTCAGCAAAAGAGTTACTTAAGAGTACAGAAGCTTCTAGCACAGCTATCGCAGCAGCGGTAAGCAAAGTTGAGCAAATCGGAAAGTCTTTCTAATTTGGACTCTCTCGCTACTTATTTCTTTGAAAGCAGTGCAATAACTATATTTGTACTGCTTTTACTTTCAGTGTATTTTATTGCTACATTTTGGGTATTTTTGGATAGGTTTTATATCTTAAACGCACGTATTTCTTCTGAAGCAAAATCACTTAAAGCACTCTATACAGGTCAGTCAAAATCAGTGGCCAGTAACTCACTTATTTTTACTTATCTGTCTCGTGTTAATACACCCAATAAAGCGATACTCCAAGCAGCATCTTCTGATGCAATACGTGTTTCCACTAAAGGGCTTACTTGGCTCTCTATCATTGCATCAACTTCTCCGTTTATCGGTCTTTTTGGTACGGTGATAGGGATACTTGAAACTTTTACCAAATTGGGAGCACAGTCAAGTGCTTCTTTGAGTGTTGTAGCACCAGCAATATCTGAAGCACTAATAGCTACAGCCGCAGGTATTGCAGTAGCTATATTTGCTTATTCATTTCATCTGATACTCAAACGTAAGGCTTATGAGTTGAGCTCACTGCTCTCTTCTCAATCAGAAGTGATACTATCTCAGGTTAACGAGGACTAATCATGTTTAGTTGGGATGATAGTCCAGACTTGAACATTACGCCTCTTGTGGATGTTATGTTGGTACTTATGGCCATCCTTATGGTCACTGCTCCTACTATTACTTTTCAAGAACAAATAGCTTTACCGCAAGGTTCTAAAACACAGAAGGTAGTAAAAGCAAAAACGCTTACCATCCGTATGGATAGGAATCAAAAAATTTATTTGAATAAAGATACCTATACTTTAAAAACTTTTGCAGATGATTTTGTAAATCAATCTGTAAAATTTGATAAAAGCTCTGAAGTGTATATACGAGCAGATGAGGAACTACAATATAAAAATGTCATGTACCTACTTAAAAGTGTGAAAGCAGCTGGCTTTGAGAAGGTCTCTCTTATAACATTATGATGAATAATAAGTCTTCTACGTTTATCTCGGGAGTCTTGGCTTTTGGTATTTACTTTACCCTTATCATCATATTACTCTTTTACTTCAATACGCGTGATGCAAAAAAATCTGTGCATTATGTCAAAAAGAATGAAAATAGTATTCGTATTTCTATGAGTTCACCTAAATCAACACATAAAAAACAGACTAAAAAGGTTGTGAAAAAAAAACCGAAAAAGATAGTTAGAAAAAAAGAAGTTGTAAAGAAAAAGGTTGTAAAGAAAAAAGTAATTAAAGAGAAAATAGTTAAAAAAGTTAAGACTCCCAAAAAGAAAAAAGATAGTAATACAAAAAAACCTAAAAAAGTAAATAAACCAAAAGATCTTTTTGCTAATGTCTCTACAAGTAAAAAAGTGAGAAAGCAAAAGGTACCTAAGCCAAAAGTAAGTGCGAGTGAATTATTTACAAATTCAATTAAAGTACAAAAACCTAGTGATAGAGGGATTGAAAATGCCTATTTTTCAAAAGTAGAAGAGAAACTTAAGGGTTGGCCTGCACAAAGTGAATATGCAGGAGAGAAAGCAAAAGTATGGATAAAGGTTGAACCCAGTGGTGCATTCAAGTTTAAAGTCATCACTGCATCAGGAAGTGAAGCATTTAACTCAGGTCTAATGGCTTACTTGAAACAGTTGCAAACTATAGGTTTTGGCCAGCATAAGGGAAACAGAGCTTATGAATTAGATGTAGAGTTTATAGCTACAGAATAGGGGTCTAATATGAATAAAACAATAGCATATCAAGGTGTTCAAGGCGCATATTCGGAACAAGCGTGTAGAAATGCCTATGAGACATATGAAACAATTGCTTGTGATACTTTTCAAGAAGCGATGTGGATGGTAGAACGGGGAGATACAGATCTGGCCATGATTCCTTTGGAAAACTCCACAGCGGGAAGAGTAGAAGAGATTTATAGATTGATTCCTAAAATGGCACTGCATGTCATCGCTGAGCATTTTGAACCGATAGTACATTGTTTACTTGCACTGCCAGATGCAAAGTTGGAAGATTTGAAATATGTTGCTTCCCATCCTCAGGCATTGGCACAGTGCCATAACAATATACTTTCATTAGGTTTGAAAGCAGAAGCTAAACTTGATACTGCAGGGGCAGCCATGGAGTTAGTTGCATTAAAAGACAGACAAAGAGCCGCTGTCGCTTCGAGACTTGCAGCAGATATTTACGGGTTACAGATCTTAAAAGAAAACTTTGAAGATAAACATGGAAATACTACACGGTTTTTCATACTTTCACGAGAAAAAAATGTACCTCTTTATGAACCATCTAAAAGATACATTACTTCATTGGTCTTTCAGGTAAAAAACATACCAGCAGCCCTCTATAAAGTACTTGGTGGTTTTGCAAGCAATGGCATTAACCTTTTAAAAATAGAAAGTTATATGGGAACCCAAATGCTTCCAGGGAGTCAATTTCATATCGATATTGATGGGCATATTGATTCAGATATTTTGAGACTTGCTTTAAAAGAAGTAGCATTTTTTGCAGAAGATGTAAGAATACTAGGTGTTTATGAGAGTCATAGACATTATGAAATGGAGTATACGATTTAGATATAGAATTTGTAGCTACAAAATAAGGAAATTAACAGACTACAATAGATTTAAGACAGTTTCCTTTTAAATCATATATCAATTTATTTATAATGTAGTTTTCTCAAACTGACAAAAGATTCTGTGCTTTTTCTTTAAGATCATTCATAAGTGTCATATCACGCAAGATAACAACATACCAATAGTTGTCTTCTTGAGAGGATATGTTTACTTTATTAACAGTTGCTATTATGGCTAATGTATGAGAATTAGTTATTATATGTGCATGGACTATATTATTCTTAGCATGTATCATTTCCATAAAACTTTCATTTGTCTGTGTATCATCATTTTCTATACGAATGTCATTAAGATAGTTTAAATCAAGTCTCTTTTTATTTGTGTTAAGTATTTTTGTAGCTTCTGTATTCAGAAAAATAATTTCATTAGTATGTGAAATAATCAGTAATCCTTCTTCAGCATCCTCAACGGTAGTATTATAGAGTTCGAGTGAGCTGCCAAAACGTGTAACTTTTTTCTTTTCTATATAAGAATCATAATAGATTCTTAGAATACTTACGAACATCAATCCTGTAGCAGCTATAAATACATCAGAGAGTGAGAAAATATCTAAAAATTCCATTTTGATTGCCTTTAAAGTTATGAAGTAGTATATTGTACAGTTATATACTTAATGGCTAACATATGTGTTCTATAGACGTAAAGAAAGCACTTATATGATATTAAAGTTCGCTATGAGTTGATGATATTTTTACTATCTAAATATTTGATACTAAACTCTTCTTTTGGAATAGGTTTAGAAAAATAGAAACCTTGATAAACAAGATTGTTATCGAGGTTAAAGAGTATTTCTTTTTGTTTTTCATTTTCAATTCCCTCTATCACAAGCGTATAATTAAACTGTTCCGCAATGTGAAATATGGTTTTAATGAGTGCAATATCTGAAACTTTATTTTCTATATTCAGGACAAACGATTTATCTATTTTAATCGCATCAAGAGAGAGGTTTTGAATATATGAAAGTGAAGAATATCCTACACCGAAGTCATCTATGGCAAATCGTACCCCGTGCTGTTGTAAAATAGAGATGACCTCTTTTGTATTTTTAAAGTTTTCTACCAATGTTTGTTCTGTGATCTCTAAGGTAATATCTGAACAGTTTAGTCCATGATGTTCTATCATACTAAGGTACTGTGGAGCGAAATTATCTTCCAGAAGCTGTAGTACATTGATATTGATCGATATATAGTCCAAACTCCATCGGTTCTGTCTTTTCCATCTGCTTATCTGTATACATGTTTCTTCCAGGATCCACCATGTTGTGTCCCAAAGCAATCCACTTTTAATGAGGAGCGGGATAAATTTGTCCGGACTGAGAAGTCCTTTTGTTGGGTGTTGCCAACGTAGAAGTGTTTCTGCTGCGATGACTGTATCATCTGGCATAGAAACGATTGGTTGAAGAAGAAGTATGAACTCTTTCTCTCTTAATGCATGATGGAGGTCCGATTGAAGTGCAAATTGTTCTTGTTGTTTTTCATCGATTTTAGCATTGTAAGATGATGTGACCTCTCCCGATCCTTTTGCCTGGTACATGGCAATATCTGCTCGACGTATGAGTTCCTCTACATCTTTAAAATTTGGTTCTACTATAACCATACCGACACTTGCAGATAAGAGATGACTGGAGTTATTTATCACCAGTGGTTCTTTAAATATATCTGTAATCTTCTTAGAAAAATGGTGCATTCTCTCTTGCATTACTTCAAGGTTTGTGGAGATAAAAGGTATCACAACAATAAACTCATCACCCCCGAGTCGGCAGATCTCACAAGAAAATGTTAAAGCTTTGCTCAAACGTCTGGCTATGTCAATAAGCACAATGTCTCCTGTACTATGTCCTAACGAGTCATTGATATTTTTAAAATCATTTAAATCAAGATAGTAAAGAAGTGAGTAGTATGTACCATATCGGAGATCTTTTGTGATACTCTTCATGTACTCTTCAAACCCACGTCTGTTGAGAAGGGAAGTCAATGAATCCTGTGCTGCAAGAATACTTAACTGTGCTTGTGCTTTATACTCTTGTGTTTTATCATCTACGAGACCTATGAGACCTATACCTTTATTGTCACTGTCAGTAAATGGAAAATATTTTATCTCTACTAATAGCTCTTCACTATTTGGAAGTAAATGTGAATCTTTAGAGACAAGAGGTTTGCCTCTGAGTACCCTATTAAGATCTCCAGAGGTACTATTTTTAAAGACTTTATATGCAGTCTGTCCAATGATCTCTTCCTGTGGGCTCTGGAAAAGTGTACTAAGCTCTTCATTACAGTTGATGATGGTACAGTCTGTATCACAGGAGAATATACCGATGGGAGCTTCTTCAAATAAACTGTGCAGCAATTCTTGCTTTTCCTGAAGGATTGTTTCCATTTCAGAAATTTTTTCTTCTTTGCTGTCAAGCGTTTTTTTCTGTTTATAAGAGTGTAAAATGATATTTGCTTGAGCAAAGAAATAGATCAGTAACAAGAACGCAAGAATGATCGTTTCAACTTTTGTGATGAGAAGCATTGTAGCAAAAAGCGGAACATACAGTATAAGTAGAAAACCTATGGCGGTACGATAATCGTAAGACAAGGTATTTGCCTCAGCACTACTCATACCAAGAATAATCACAAATACAAGCAGTTGATAATAATCACTTAACTGAGGCGTGATAAAAAGAATCAAGATAGCGTACATCAATGCTGTCATCCACGCCCGAATAACAAATCTTTTGTGCCACCTTTCGGTTGTATATCTTTTTTGGTTATTCTTAAAGTCATAAGCATCATGCAGTCTCCATAACGTAAAGACAAGAATAATACCATACCAGATATAAGCGGCATCGCCTACATAAGGAGTGAGTAAGTAAAGGAAGATCGTTTCGAGTAGTATGAGGCTGATGAGGGATTTTCTTGCAAAATTGTAGACGTTAGTAAGAGTGTCTTCACTGACGACTCTATGGTGTCTTAATTCAAATATATCTTTGAGATAATTCATCGAAAATGTGTCCCTCTTATTGATAAGATGAATTGACTTTTTAAAATCAAAATCAGCACCCATGAATCCATATCATGTTATTTAATATGATAGCCATTGTAATATTGATTTTTGCTGTATTAATTGTATATTTTTAGTATTAACTGCTCAAATTATAGCGAGATAGTGTTACCTATGTGTTAAGAAAGAGGAGTTAAGCTTTTGGTAGAAACCTTCTAGTAGAACATGGCAGACATATAGCCGACTACAGAGTTTGTATCATGGCTTACATTCGCAGAGGTCCGGTAATCTAGTAATTTTGAAGAGTATTTTAAGTGTTTGGCTGCGAGTATCATGGCTTGTATACCTGTAAGTCCACAGGCTTTACATCCCTTTTCAAGTTCAGTTAAATCAAGTTTTTCAACACCTTTTAAACAGTTTTTATCCAATACCTTTGCTTCCTTCAGGTTATGAAAATGACTCAGGTCAGAGCTTATGACAACGGTATTGTCCTTGTTATTCAGTAGAGCGCTGATGAGATTTGCTAATGATTTAGCGGGAATATCACCATAGATAAGTTCTATGACTTTTGTTTTGGGAAAATAGTGTTGGATGAAAGGGAACTGTACTTCGGTGGAGTGTTCTTTTTCATGTGTTTTAGGTTCAAATCCTATATTGAATTTTTTAGCTAAAGCAAAAAGGTAGGCACTGTCTATTTCAATCTGTCCACAAGGTGTGTCATATGTTTCATAATAGCTTCCCGAGACACCTTTGAAGGGATGATGGTGACTGGGACCTATGACAATGATACGTTTTACTTTTGCCTGCTTTAAAAACCTGTAAGCGAAGTTGGCTGTGAATCCACTATAGATATAGCCGGCATGAGGAACGATGATAGCCCTGGGAACAATGCTCTTAATGTCAGAGGGGATGTTCATTGTATCAAATGTATGATTGAATTCTCTAAAATACGTTTTTACTTTGGCGCATTCCCTAGGGTAGAAGAGACCTTGTACCGAAGTTTTTCGTGTCGCATCACTCATCATTTCTCTTTATATTTTGTGACAGTATAGGTAGAGATCTCAGGATGCTGTGAAAGGCAGTCATTGCCAAGGTTGGCTTTCATGCACAAGCTAGAGAAGAAATCATCAAATTTAGGTAACTGTTCCCAGACTTGAGGTAAATAGGTAGCATGTCTGCCATTCAGTTTAAGTACGATGCCATCTTGAAAAGGAACGATTTTACTTCTTAGATCTTCTATATCAGCATACGCCAATATTTCAGGTTCCGAAAGAATAGAAACTTCTATTTTAATATGTTGCAACTCCTCCAAGGTCAGTGGTAAAAACCTAGGATCACGCAAGGCGGCAGCCTGTGCATTTGATATAATGTCTTTATAGAGCGGACGATAGGCTTGAAGTGAGCCTATACACCCACGAAGTTGTTCATTTGGCTCTGTGTTAATGGTGACAAAAGCAGCACCATTCTCATTGAGAATAGGGTATGTTTTTAAAGCATGTTCCAAGTCAAACTCTTCAGGTTGATTTAACGCGACTAAAATAGCAGCTTTGGCTAAGGCTATGATTATATCATTCATTTTATACTCCTTATATTTTATTTTATCATAAATTTATCATCAAAAAAACGTTTTAATATTCATTAATGAAGACTTCAAGAGAGCCTTGATACAATACACACTAAAACAAACACTAAGAATCGAGGAATATTATTGAGACATTTATTCGTAGTCGTATTATCAATGACCTTTTTTACCCTCAACCTTTTTGGGGTAGATGCAACACTCAAAATAGAGAAAGATGTTGAACAGCGTTCTCGTATAGCGCTTATGGATGGTTCATCTGAGCAGAGCAGTAAAGTGTTTGATATTTTACTTTCAGACCTGAAGATCTCCGGACATTTTTTACCAGATAGCACACATCACATAGGGGATCTCTCCTCCAACTATATTATACCGGCTTTGAAAAGTCAAGAATATGTGATTAAATATAGCATGGATCAGCGATCAAGTATAAAACTTTTAGTACGTCTTTTAAAAGCGTCTGACGGTACACAGATCTTTAAAAAAAGCTATGCGATCCCAAAAAAAGCAAAGATGCCATTTCTCATACATAAAGCGATCAGTGACATTAACAATATTTTAAAATACCCAAGTATCTCCTGGATAAACAGATATGTTGCCTATTCTGTTTATACTACTCCCGGACGTAGTGAAATACGTGTGGCTGATTATACTTTCACTTATAAAAAAACCATTATCAAAGGCGGGTTGAACCTTTTCCCTAAATGGGCTGATTCAAGACAGAGAAGTCTCTATTATACTTCTTATAAAGGTACACTACCTACATTGTATAAGCTAAATATCTATAATGGAACCAAGACGAAGATAGCAAGCTCTGAAGGAATGTTAGTCTGTTCGGATGTAAGTAAAAATAGCTCAAAACTTTTACTTACTATGGCACCGGAAGGACAAGCAGACATTTATGAACTTGATCTTACAACAAAAGCCAAGAGAAGAGTAACGAATTTTAAAGGAATTGACGTAAATGGTAGGTATGTAGATGATGAAAGCCGTATTATCTTTATCTCTAACCGACTAGGATATGCAAATGTATTTAAGAAATCTATACAGGGTGGAGCAACCTCGCAAGTAGTGTATCATGGTCGCAACAATAATGCCTGTGATGCGCATGGAGATAAAATAGTCTACTCCAGTAGAGAAAGTAACAATGCATTTGGTGACAATACGTTTAATCTTTACCTTGCCTCTACAGGAAGTTCAGACACAAGACCGATCACAACAACGGGTGCAAACCAGTTCCCTCGTTTTTCTACAGATGGATCGGTGATACTTTTTCTAAAGCAGCGTGGTCGCAGCTCTTCAATAGGATATACAAATCTTACTAGTCACCAAAGTTTACTTTTCCCGTTTAATGATAGAAAAGTTCAATCTATTGATTGGTAATACATTTTTTCCCAAGAAGTCATTTTCTGACTACTTGGATAATATTTTAATAAAAAAGGATAAAGAATGACACATAAATTACTTATAGCAACAGCAATAGTTTCACTTATTTTGGGAGGATGTGCACAACCTGCACCAGACTTAGATGGGAAAAACAATATTTCAGATGCAAACCATATCGAAGGTGAAACGGTAAGTATTGATGAGAATACTTTTGGAAGTGATTCAGCTGGAAACTACAACAGCAGCAGTGATGGTTTTAAAAGTATTTATTTCGATTTTGCAGATTATTCTATCTCTTCAAGTATGGAAAACAATATGAACCATAATATCGAGGTAGCAAATGCAGGAGCTTCTAAAATAAAAATAGAAGGTAACTGTGATGAGTTTGGTACGGATGAATATAATTATGCTCTAGGATTGAAACGTGCCAAAGCGGTAAAAGACAGCATCGAAGCACAAGGTATTGATACAAGTAGAATGGTGATGGTAAGTTTTGGTGAGAGTAATGCTGTATGTACTGAACCTAGTGACAGTTGTTATGACAGAAACAGAAGAGTTGACATTCGTTTAATGAAGTAGGGTAGAGATGACAGGTAAATTAAATAAGGGTGTAGCACAGTGTGTTTGTATAGTGCTTGCAAGCACACTGCTTGTAAATGCTGAACCTTCAGTATATGGGTTTGGAAGTGATGAACCTACAAATGATCCTAAAACTTCTATGAGCAGTAAAAGTACCATTACTTCTTTACAGCAACACATAGCACAGCAAGATGAGAGAATAGATGGACTTACTACGATTATAGAAGGCTTGAGTGCATCACTCAATGAGCTACAGGCTAGAGGAACAAACACTTCTTCCATAGAGGGTAATGATTCATCTAACACAGCACTGTTAAAAAAGTTAGCAAGCATGATAGATGAGATAAATGCCAACTATGTAACTAAAGCAGAATTAGAAGATGGATTGGGTAAAAAGAGTACTTTAAAGCCTTCTATTAAACCATCGAATACAAAGAAAGAATCACTTCAGGGAAGAAGTAATGCTAAACTTTATAGCGAGGGTGTAAGATATTTTGTAAAAAAACGTTATGATGAAGCACAAAAAAGATTTACGATAACAGATACACAAAGGTATAAACCGGCAGCTTCAAACTATTATCTAGGTGAAATTGCATACTATACAAAGAAGTATGAAGATGCAATATTTTACTTTAAAAAGAGTGCAGGTATTTATGACAAAGCTTCTTACATAGATACGCTGCTTCTTCATACAGCTGTATCACTCGAAAAAAGTGGAGACAAAGGTCAGGCAAGAGCATTTTATGAGAATATTATAGAAAACTACGCAGGCAAGAAAACGGCAAAGATTGCTAAAGAAAAATTGAAAAAACTTTAGGATAAAATGATGTTCAAGACCCTCTTCATAGGTATGGTACTTCTTACTACATGCATCAAAAGTGAAGAGGTTGAAATATTACCACAAATAGGTACAGAGACTATGCCTATCGACAAAACAGTTTTTAAACTCATTAAAGACGACAGTGAAAAGATAGTCGATCTTACAGGAAAAAACTTTATCGTTGTCTCTGTGCGTGAACGTGGAAGTGATGGACGTTTTTATGCTGTGGACAGTGATGGTACTGTATGGTGGAGTGGTCCTGTAACTTCCGGTGCACCAGAGTTTAGAAGTCCCTCAGGTATTTTTACTATTTTCCAAAAAAAGCGTTACCATATGTCAACACTTTGGCCTGATGATAGCGGTGTAAATAACATGGATTATATGATGAAGTTTACAAAAGGGGGACATGCTTTACATAAGGGAAGTGTGGATTGGATGTCTCATGGCTGTATACACATTGATCCTAAGGATGTACCTGTGATCTATAACTGGTCTAACTATGAAACAAAGGTAGTCATTACCAGACATACCTATATGCCTTTTGCTAAAGAAGATTTGAGAAAAATTTACGGGAAAAGGTAAAAGCGTTTTTTATAACTCTTTTGCTCTTTTATAGGCTTCTTCTATGGCATTCATACAGGCTGCTCTGACATTGCCATCTTCTAACGCAGCATAACCTGCGGCAGTTGTTCCTCCTGGACTCATAACACCATCTTTTAGCAGTGAGGGATGTACATCCTGGATAAGTTCACCAAAACCAGAGAAGAGTCCTCTCATCGCAGCCATAGCATGTTCTCGTTTAAGACCTTGTTTTACTGCACCATCTGCAAGTGCTTCAGCTATCAATGCTAAATATGCAGGACCGGAACCGGCCAATGCAGTGGCGATGTCTATCTCTTTCTCACTGTCCAACCAAAGTGTCTCACCTATAGCACCTAAAAGTGTTTGTGCTTCTTCTTTATGGCTCACATCACCCGTCAGTGTGGTCATAGATCTGCCCACACTTGCAGCAAGGTTTGGCATTGTCCTTACGACGGCATGGGTATTGAGATTTTCTTTGAGTTTTTTCAAGGATGTACCAGCGAGTACAGAGAAGACAACCCTTGCTTTACCTTTTAGTTTAGCTGCTACTTCTTCTACATTGGCAGGTTTAACACAAAAGAGTATGGTTTTATCTGTGATATCAAAATCATCAAGAAGGTATTTATCTATTTTGAAATCAAGTGCTTGTTCAAAAGCATCAAGTTTTTTCATGTTTCTTCCGACAACTTCGATGTTGTATGTACCCTTGAGACCTTTAGCGATGCTAAGCCCCATGTTCCCGCTACCTATAAATGTGATTGTTTGCATTGTCTACCCTTATTGATATTATACTCATAGTCACTTCTTGTCCAACAGGCTGATGCAGGAAATCACTAAATGATTTCTCGTAAAAGCTTCGCCTTTGGCGAGAAGTATCTTTGAATTAATTGATAGGATTATAACATTATTAGTATTTATTTGTTAAAATAGACTCAATTATAGAGATAGGAAAAATAATGGAAGCATTTTTACAGGAAGCCAAAGCATCAAGTAGGGTTTTATCTACAGTAAGCGGGGCAGATAAAAATAGGATTTTAAAAGAGATGGCAGTAGCCTTACGTGTAAATACAGGAGACATACTTAAAGCCAATACATTGGATATGGCAGATGCTGAGACAAACAACCTTGCACATTCACTCAAAGACAGACTTTTTTTAGATGAGAGTCGTGTGGATGGTATGGCCGTTGCTATTGAAGAGATAGCTGCACTCAAAGAACCAGTAGGACGTGTACTTGATGGTTGGGTAACAGAAGATGGACTTAAAATAGAGAAAGTCTCTGTGCCTATAGGTGTAATAGGTATCATTTATGAGTCTCGTCCGAATGTGACTTCAGATACGGCAGCACTAAGTTTTAAATCTTCAAATGTCTGTGTTCTCAAAGGCGGAAAAGAAGCGCAGTATTCAAATGAAGCCATCGCTAAAGTCTTACAAAGTGTACTGAAAGTCAATGCTCTGCCAGAAGCACTCATCTCACTTATCCCTGATGCTTCACGTGAAGGGGTATCAAAGCTCATTAAGATGGATAAGTATGTAGACCTTATCATACCACGTGGTGGGGAAGGACTGATTCGTTATGTGAGTGAAAATGCTTCGGTACCTGTAGTAAAACATGATAAAGGGCAGTGCCATACCTACATTGATGAAGATGCGAAGATAGACAATGCCATCGCCATCGCCATCAATGCAAAAGTACAAAGGCCAGGGGTATGTAACTCTATGGAGACATTACTTGTTGACACAGCGATTTCAGAAGAGGTACTTCCTCAACTCAAAGCAGCGTTCGATGAAGCACATACAGAGCTTAAAGGGTGTGCACTTACACAAAAGAGTATAGATGTAGCTTTGGCTACTGAAGAAGATTATGATACAGAGTATTTAGCCAATATTTTAAATCTTAGAGTAGTAGATGGCGTGAATGGTGCCATAGAGCATATCGTACGTTTTGGTTCTGGTCACTCGGAAGCGATCATCACTGAAAATATTACGACGGCAGAAGCTTTTTTAAATGGTATAGATGCTGCCGCGGTCTATGTGAATGCTTCAACGCGCTTTACTGATGGTGGTGCATTTGGATTTGGCGCTGAAGTTGGTATAAGTACGAACAAACTCCATGCACGTGGTCCTATGGGTATAGAAGGATTAACAACGTACAAGTTTAAGATCTATGGCTCAGGACAAATAAGATAAAAATTATTTCTTACCTAAGGCTCACTAAAGTTTGATTAGCTAGAATAACAAAAATTTAATCATAGAGGAAACATTATGACAATTACAAATGAAAATTGTGTAGTAGGTATCGAATACGAAGTAAAACAAGCGGGTACAACAGAAGTTGTAGATAGTAACAAAGGTGCAGAGCCATTAGAGTTTATCATCGGAAAAGGTCAAATCATTCCAGGTCTTGAAAATGCACTTGTAGGTATGGCTAAAGGTGAAAGTGGAGACATTATGGTTTCTGCTGAAGATGCATATGGAGATGTAAAGCCAGAAGCAATGCAAACACTTCCAAAAGATCAGTTCGACGGTGTGGACCTTGCAGAAGGTATGACACTTTATGGTCAAGGTGAAGATGGTCAAACTGTACAAGTAACAGTAAAATCTTTTGATGATAAAGAAGTAAATGTTGACTTTAACCACCCATTGGCTGGTAAAGACCTCATGTTCTCGATTACTGTTTTAAGTGCAAGAGAAGCAACTGCAGATGAAGTAACATCTGGTGTAGTTGGTGGTGCACCTGAAGCTGGCGGTAGCTGTGGTACAGGATGTGGTTGTCACTAATCCTTCATTTTCTTTAGCGTCATCTTTTTATCAAAGATTGGCGCTACATTCACTCACATATGCCTAAGCATATGCTCTAACTTCACTTCAATTATCTATACACATCCAAATTATATTTTTAATCAACAGCAAAATCTTTATTTCTTCTCAAAATAAATCATAAAATAATGGTTATTATGTATGATATTTTGCTATCATATATATTAAATTTTTATAAAGGGATGGAATGCATAAAATAGAAAAACTTTTTGATATCAATATCATATTGATGACTCTGTTTTCATCTTTAGAGACACTAAGAGATCAGAAAAAAGTCGATCTTATTTATGATATGGAAGCGACAATACCAAGGGAATTAAGAGGTGATTCTGTTGTATTGTTACGACTACTTACGAAAATGCTTACTTTCATTTTCAAAAATACCGATAGAAAAGAAATAGTGTTGTCACTTGGTGCCCCTGAAGATTTTTTGTATGAAGAGTTAATATCTTTTAAAATAAAAGAGACAAATATAGCCAAAGAAAAGATTCTGGAATTTTTAGAAACCAATGTAAGTAAGGATCTTGAAATTCTTGAGGGGAAGATCGTTTATGAGAGGGATTCAGATATCCATTTAGATATACCTTTTAAAATCAATGAGTTAGGGTATAGACGACATTATAGATTGCCGGACGTATCAATGTTGGGTAAAAAGGTTTTATTGATTGGTAGCAGTGAAAAAGTGTCACAAAGTATCACAAAAATGTTTAACTATTTTCTCTATAAAGTTGATGTGGGATTTGATGCCTTTAAACGTCAAGGAAATGATCTGACACCCTATGATATTTTGATTGTGGAAGCTAAGCTAAATACGGAGGAATTTGAACATATCATTGCTAGGGTACAGCAAAATATACCGCTTAAATATGTACTACTTAAGGATTCCCATGTCTTAGAGGCAAGAATGATAAGTGTCTCTACCAATTTGATAAAGCCTGTTACAGAAGAGAGTATCTATGAATTGATCGTATCACTTTTTAAAAATGAAACTACCCAGAAAGATATAAAATCACAAGCTCTAAAAAATATTGTTGATCTGGAAAAAGTGCTTCAACCCCAAAAGAATGATTTAAACGAAAATAAAATAACTCTAGATAGCGTACAGGAAGAAAATATACACACTATGATTGAAAGTGGAAGAGGACATAACTTAGCTGTTTTAAATAGAGAAGTGGGAGAAGTAAACACAAAAAAAATGGGCTTGAAATATTCAGATGAATTAGAAAACTTTTTAGATATTTTTGATCGTTCAGATCTCTACTTTAGAGAGATAGTGAACGAAAAATCAATCAATAAAATTAAAGAATTTTGTATAGATCTGGAAAAACATGCAAAGCTTATTGGGGCTGAAAGCATGTTGAAATTTGCTGATATTGTCAGTCTTATCTTTGTCTACAATAAGCTTGATTTGTTGCCTATTTATCCTGGTAAGTACCATATAGAGTTACACAAACTCATTGAAGAGATCAAAAAAGATTTACGTATAAAATAGTTTGATAGACTAAGTCTCTTCAAATATCTCAAAATCACTTTCAGTCACACCACAATCCGGACAGACCAAACCTTCAGGGATGTTTTCAAAGTCAGTACCTGGTTCGATACCAGAATCAGGATCTCCAACTATCGGATCGTAGATGTATTCGCAGACCGTACAAATATACTTTTTACTCATCATAATCTTCTTCTTGTCAGGTATTGCTATCATATCATAATTTAAAGATGGTAAAATACATAAAATATTTTAATACTTTAAAAGGACACGTATGTCAATCAAATGCGCATTTTTATTTCCAGGACAAGGTTCACAAGCTGTAGGTATGGGTCAAGACTTTTTTAATAACTCTGATATTGCAAAGCAGATGGTGGCTGATGCCAGTGCAAGAACAGGTATTGACTTTCAGAACTTACTATTTGAAGAGAATGATAAACTTGAAAAAACAGAGTTTACACAACCGGCTATCTTGCTTGTATCTGCTATAGCACACAGGCTTTTTGAAAATGAAATGCCTATCAAGCCTGTGTATGCATTGGGTCACTCACTGGGTGAGTTTTCTGCACTGGTTTCTGTAGGTGCTATAGATGCTATAGATGCAGTAGAACTTGTAAATCTTCGTGGTAAACTTATGGCTGAAGCATGTTCGGGACAAGATGTGGGGATGATGGTGTCTCTTGGTCTTGAAGACGAAGTGGTTGAAGAGATATGTAATGCACAAAGAGAAGCTGGATTAAAAGTATGGCCTGTAAACTATAATGCTGCAGGGCAGATAGTGATTGCAGGTATTAAGCCTGACCTTGAAACATTGGCACCAATTTTGAAAGAAGCCAAAGCTAAAAGAGCGATGCTTCTCAATATGTCAGTGGCAAGTCACTGTCCACTGCTTGAAAGTGCAACGGTACCTTTATCTGAAAAACTTACTGAGATGTTGAAAGACGAGTTTATCTCGCCAGTGGTATCGAATGTAACTGCAAAAACATACAATACCAAAGAAGAAGCTTTAGATCTTCTTCCTAAACAGTTGGTCTCTCCGGTACTCTATAAGCAGTCTATTGCTGATTTTGATGATTCTGTGGATTGTTATGTTGAGTTTGGACATGGTGGCGTACTTAAAGGATTGAACCGTAAAGCAACTACAAAGCCTCACTTTGTTGTTTCAGACATGGCATCGTTGGAAACAGCTATTGAAGAGATAGCCAAATTAGGTTAATATAAGACAAGTATTAAAATACATGAAGGAGTTTTCAATGTCAAATCGTAAGATAGCAATTATGGGTGCAATGCCTGAAGAGATAGAACCGATCATAGAGAAACTTGATAATATACAAACGATTGTCTATGGAGATAATAAATACTATGAAGGCTCCTACCATGGGCAAGAAGTAGTTGTGGCATACTCTAAAATAGGTAAGGTGTTTGCTACATTAACCGCTACAACGCTCATAGAAAAATTTGGCTGTGAGATACTCCTTTTTTCAGGTGTAGCAGGGGCTATAAATGATGAACTTAAGATTGGTGATCTGATCATCGCAAATGGACTTTGCCAACATGACCTTGATATTACAGCATTTGGACACCCTTTTGGGTATGTACCTGAAGGAAACATATGTATATCTACAGATGCAGGACTACGTGATATTGCAAAAGATGTGGCAAAGCAAAAAGGTTTAAGCATTAAAGAGGGTATCATAGCAACTGGAGATCAGTTTATCGCAGACCTTGAACGTAAGGATTGGATAAAGGCTACCTTTAAAGCAGATGCTTTAGAGATGGAAGGGGCAAGTGTTGCTGTAGTTTGTCATGCTTTAAATGTACCTTTTTTCATCTTACGTGCCATCTCGGACAGTGCCGATATGGATGCAAGTTTTAATTTTGATGAATTTTTGGAAAGTTCAGCAAAGATATCTGCTGATTTTATCTTGAGTATGGTGGATGAACTTGGACAATAAAGAAAGACGTGTAGCCTCCAAAAGCATGCCTATAAGCAAGAAATTACTCAAGTTGGCAGGTAAGACCAATGCAGAGTTTAAACTTATAGGTGAGGGTGATAAAGTACTTGTGGGACTGAGTGGAGGAAAAGACTCTCTAGCGCTTGTACATATCATGAAATACATACAACGGCACGCTCCTTTTAACTTTGAGTTTGAAGCCTGTACCATTAAGTATGGTATGCCGGATGAACATTATGCTTTTTTAGAAGCACATTGTAAAGAGTATGATATCAAACATACAGTGTATGACACCAATATCTTTGAAATTTCACATGATACGATACGCGAAAACTCTTCATTCTGTTCCTATTTTTCACGTATGAGAAGAGGGGCACTCTATAGCTTTGCAGAGGAGGGTAATTTTACCAAGGTGGCACTGGGACATCACTTTGATGACACGGTAGAGAGCTTTTTTATGAATATGTTTTACAATGGAAGCATGAGAGCCTTGGCGCCTATCTACAAAACGAGTAGAGGCTTTCACCTGATACGTCCACTGATACAAGCCAGAGAGACACAACTGCGTGCCTTTGCTGAAGAGAACAACTTGCAAGTGATAGGTGATGAAGCCTGCCCTGCCATGTTAAAAGATGTGAAGATGCCTCATGCTAGAGCTTCTACGAAAGAGTGGTTAGCTGGACTTGAAAAAGAGAATAAAGACATCTTTAAAATGTTTAGAGCTTCGTTTAAACATATACATGATGATACTTTTCTTGATCCGGAACGTTGGAACAGAGATGATATAGAGGAAGTGAGATGAGACTGTTTTTACTGCTAAGCATATTTTTCGCAAACGTAGTTGCAGATGAAAATATACAACCTTCAGAATTTACCGTTAAACTCATAAAAAGGTGTGAACTTCTTGGCTTAAGTGTGGAGCCCAACCGTAAAGCTAAAAAGATTTATACACACATCTCCACAGAGGGGTGTGTCCAAAATCTTGGCTGTATGAGAGAAGTCACTCAAAAAGAACTTGAGGACATGAATGAAACCAAAAGAAACCATATGGCATGGAAATACCCAGTATGGTGTAAAGTGGATGCAGATGGTAAAAGAGGCTGGGTACGTAAACAATTTTTGGCGGATGAGCCTTGTCAGCAGTTAGGTTGATTAGTTTCGTACACGTGACCCAACCTGATCATCAATCGCTAAACACAAAGAGAAGAGTATGAATAAATTTACAGCCACAGCATCAGGACGCCTGGACAAGATACTTGCAACCCAACTTGATGTAAGCCGTAACCAGGTTGAAAAGCTTGTAAAAGATGGGCTTGTAAGTGTGAATGATAAAACGGTTATAAAAAGTAGCTTTAAAGTAACAGAAGGTGATAGGGTTTCTTATATTTTTAAAGAAGCAGAAAAAAGAGTGGCGCCTCCTATAGATTTTGATGTAGAGATACTGTATGAAGATGAGTATCTTTTGGTGGTCAATAAACCTTCTGGACTTGTGGTCCATCCTGCACCTTCTGTTAAAGAACCTACACTTGTGGATTGGTTGATTCATAAGGGTATCTCTCTTTCGACGATTAGTGGAGAAGAGCGTTATGGCATTGTACACCGTATAGACAAAGAGACTACTGGGGCACTGGTGGTGGCTAAGGACAACAAAGTACATGAAGCACTGAGTTTACAACTGCAAGACAAGAGTATGGGACGTTACTATCTGGCACTGATAGATTGCCCACTCAAAGATGATATCGTAGTAGATAAACCCATAGGTCGTAATCCTAAAAACAGGCTCAAGATGGATGTTGTGCCTGATGGAAGATCTGCTAAAACTGCTTTTGTAAAACTCCTTACAAGCAATTATGGTGTCGAACTTATAGCAGCAAAATTGTTTACAGGCAGAACCCATCAAATACGGGTACATTTAAATGCGCTTGGACGCCATATTTTAGGTGATGATTTATATGGGTTTAAGACCAAAAGAGATAAAATCTATAGAGTTAATCTACATGCATATTTACTGTATCTGGTCCACCCTGTAAGCGGTGAAAGAATGGAGTTTGTCGCCCCACTTTTTGATGACATGAAAGCATATATATCTAAAAATTTTGATCAAGGTGAAGTAGATGAAAAAATCGATCCTCATACTCTGGGTACTCTCTTTAATAACTTTTAACGGTTGTGGTGCTATCAAGGGATTGATGACGTATGGTACAGATCCTTCATTAGACACCATTTCCAAAGTGCATGCCTTACCTAGGATGAATTCTGTAGGTTTCGAGTGGAAAAAGATAGAGGATCACCGTATACATGGTGTGAATATTTATAGAGGAAATGCTTCACAAGATACACAAAGTTTCAAACGTATAGGTACTGTGGGTAACCGTTATGCAACACACTTTGTAGATACGCACGTAAATGCAGACAGTACATATCGTTATACTTTTAGTACATTTGCTTTTGGAAAAGAATCTAGACGCAGTGAACCGATAGAGATAAGAACACACCCTGCATTTTCAGCAGTCTCTTTTGTAAAAGCCTACAAAGTAGCACCTTCCGTGGTAAAACTTTTGTGGAAACCACATGCAAATTCAAGTGTAAATACCTATATCGTAGAGCGCTCAGTGGATGGGTCTGAATGGAAATTTGTCTCACAGGTACAAGGGCAATTGATGGCTGAATACATTGATACCTTTGTAAGAAGCGGACATACATACAGCTACCGGATCATTGCACAAAGTTATGACAAGATACGCGCTTATCGTAGCCAAGCAACAAAAATTACATTATAAGCAGGAACAATGCCACATTTAAAAGTTACCCCCTTTGATACTTCTATAATAGAACAACAGATAGAAACAAGTCCTATAATGACTTTTTGCGCCACAGCGCAGAACCGTGACGATATGCTCGTTGGTGTTGAACATGCAGGAGAAGAATTTTTACTTCAGCTCAAACCAGATGAAAAAGCGTACTTATTGAAATATGACAAAGTAACCAGACCCCTTAAAGTGAATCTGATTAAAGAGGCACTGGAGAGTGTTTCAAAAGAATTGAATTTGGATGTACTCTCTTCAAATATTACTATATCAAATACAAAAAGTGCACTCTCTTCAGAACATTTTAAAAAGATAGAAGATTTTGAAAATATCACATATCCTAAAGAGAAGATCTCTGTTGAGGTAGGGTTTGGGAGTGGACGACATTTGCTTTATCAGGCAAAAAAGAATCCTGATACGCTTTTTATAGGTATAGAGATACATACACCTTCTGCACAACAGGTTCTTAAGCAGATAGAACTTCAAGAGCTTGATAACATTTGGGTCGTGAACTACGATGCAAGATTGTTCTTGGAAATGCTGCCTTCGAATGTATGTGAACAGATATTTGTACACTTTCCTGTACCTTGGGATAAAAAACCTCACAGAAGGGTTATAAGTCCCAGTTTTTTAGATGAGTCTATGAGAGTATTAAGAAAAGGCGGACGTTTGGAGTTGCGTACAGACAGTAACAAATACTTTTGGTATGCGTTGGAGACTTTCTTTTCTGTACCTAAGGTTGAAGTAGAAGTACGTAAAAATGAAGCCTTGGAAGTGACAAGCAAGTACGAAGCAAGATGGCTTCGACAAGAAAAAGATATCTATGATGTGTATGTCAAGTGTACGCAAGAATCAGCGCCTAAAGAAGTGACTATAGATTTTAATTTTAATGATGTAAAATATACCCAAGATATAGAAGAGCATTTACCTAAAAAAGCATTGGTTTTTGAAGGGTATTTTATACATTTTGAACGTGTGTATAAAATATCTGAAGAAAGCATACTCATAAAATGTGCTTTTGGAAGTTTTGACAGACCAGAACATAAATATATTTTATTAGAAAAAGATAGTTGCAGATATTTTGTCTCTCCACCTGTGAAGACGACAGTCAACTTTGAAGCACATAAAAAACTAGCTGAGCAAATAATGCTCGTTAAAGGAGAGTAGAATATGTCCAATGTGATTCACGCTTCACATCTTACCCTTACCTATGGTAATGCAGGGAAAGAAGTCATTAAAGATGCTAACTTTAGCATCAAAAAGGGTGAGTTTGTCTTTATCACCGGACCAAGTGGTTCTGGTAAATCAACACTACTTAAAGCACTTTATGGAAAACTGAAACCAAGTGAAGGAAACCTTGTTGTAGGTGGACTTGATCTGTCAAATGTAAGTCAAAGAAAACTTCAAGAACTTAGAACACACATGGGTATCATTTTCCAGGACTATAAACTTGTGAATGAGTGGACCGTGAAAAAAAATGTTGTTTTGCCTTTAATGATAGCAGGATACGATTCTGAGATACAGGATACTCAGGCACGAAGACTTCTTAAACATGTCAAACTTCCTGATCATGCAGACAAGTATCCATTGGAACTGAGCGGTGGAGAGCAGCAGCGTGTGGGTGTAGCAAGAGCATTGGCTAAAAATCCAGTGGTGATATTGGCAGATGAGCCTACGGGTAACCTTGATGATTATTCATCAAATGTGATTTGGGATTTAATGGAAAATGCATGTCAGCAACTTGATACAACAGTCTTGGTCGTAACACACAAAATTCCAACGATCTTTTCATTACCTTACAGACATTTTATTATAGAGAGCAAGGGTGTGTATGAAGTTCATTAAAAATCATCTTATGTTTATTCTACCGCTGATGGCAATTTTACTGGGTATTGAATTTTATCTGGTATTTGAACGTACAACAAACACGTATGAAAAAGGGCTTAAAGAGGGCTACTCTATGCTTGCTGTGACAAAAAAACCTATGGAACTATCGAAGTTTCAAGCACTGAATGAACATATTAGCACAGTAGAAAAGATCAAACGTGAGAGTATCGTCTCAGAGGTGGCAAAAGGTGTAAGTCAAAGTAGCAGCAAAGAGATATTGGCCGCACTGCCTTATTTTTATAATCTTGGCTTAGATTCCTATCTTCATACTTCAGGATTGGAAAAGATTAAAAAAGATCTTGAAGCGGATGCCAATATTAAAAAAATTGAGACGTTTGGCAGTAGCTATAACTCCAGTTATAGACTCTTTTCTTTTATTAAATTAATATTAAAAGTATTTATTGGTTTTATGGCTGTTGTGAGTCTGTTTTTAATTATCAAGCAGATGGAGATCTGGAAATATGCACACAAAGAACGTATGCAGGTGATGGAGATATTTGGTGCACCTTTGATGCTTAGATCCGGTGTACTTTTCAGAGTAGCTTTTGTAGATGCTATATTTTCGACGATATTGGTTTCTACGATTTTCTTTTATACCAAATTTTACTGGGCTTCAGGAAGCGGAATAGATATCATGGTGCAAAACCAGGAAGCACTTTTCAAATTTAGTGATATAGGTATTTTGTTAGGTTCATCGGTTCTGATCGTTATTATTGCTGTGTATACGGTTGTATTTAGCAGTAAGGGAGTACAGGAGTGAGATCCTTTATCCTAATCTTTTTTGTAGCTATAGGTTTACTTCATGGTGCATCAACCACTACGAAGATCGAAAAGTCTAAAAAAAACCTCTCTGCTACATCGGCTGCTAAAAAAAAGACAAGCAGTCAGCTTAGTAAGATTGCTAAAGATATACAATCTGCAGAGAAAGATATTGTTTATCTTGAGAAGAAGATGGGAGCACTTGAAAGAGACCAAGAAAAAAGTGAACAACAGTATGCAGTGTTAAAAACTGAACTCAGTAAATCTGAAAAAGAGTTAACGATGACGAGTCAGGCCTTAGAAGAAAAACGTAAGGCATTTATCTCTTTGCTTTCCGAACAATTTTCTATTGTTTTTGCGATGGAAAAAGCACATGAGCCTACTAGAGAATCTATACTTTCGCAAGAAGTCTACATTGCATACAAAAATCATAATACTAAAATGTTATCTACACTAAGAGCAGATATCGGGATGCTTAAAAAACAGAAAGAGGGTAAGACGTATCTACGTAATAAAACAAAAAATGAGATTGACCGTATAGTTAAAAAAAGAGAGGATTATGCTCAAAAAAAGTTAGCAAAAGAGAAGTTACGTAAGAAGCTTACCGGAGATGAAGAAAAATATAATACGAAACTTGCAAAGATAGTGGATAAACAGAACTCTCTTCGATCTACATTGGCAAAACTGAATATTTTACAGACACAAGAAGTAAATGAATCACGTAAGAGAGCCGAAGCTAAAAAAGAAGCAATGCGTCTTGAAAAAACGAGACAAAGAGAGATACGTGAAGCTAAAGCATTGGCACGTGTTAAGGAAAGAAAAGCACAAGAAGATCTGCGAAAAGCAACAACAGAACAAGAGAGAAAAAAAGCACGTTTAGCTGCAGCTGAAGCAAAAAAAGCAGAGCAAAAAGTGTATAAAAAGAGTGAAAAAGTACGACAGATAAACTCTTCTTATCAAAAGTCTAAAACCTATGCATACAGAGGTGGGAAAACGATTTCCCCATTGCCTGGTGCAAGGCTTACAAAGAAGTTTGGTACTTATGTGGACCCTATTTATAAAATAAAGATCTTTAATGAGTCTATCACTCTACAGTCGCCTGTTGCAAACTCAAAAGTACAAAACATTCTGAATGGGAAGGTAGTCTTTGCTGGGAAAAGTAGTATGCTGGGTAATGTAGTAGTTGTTTCTCATAGTAGTAAGATACATACTGTGTACGCGGGACTCTCTAAAATTGCTCCTACCATCCATGTGGGGGTAAAGATACAAAAAGGGTATGTGGTAGGAAAAGTAAGTGAAAAACTTATTTTTCAAGCAACAAAAGACTCTAAACATATCAACCCATTGAAGCTGATAACGATATAGGTATTTAAGAGTTTAAACCCCTCCTAAACCACATTTAGATATAATCGCGAAATTATATAAAGGTGCATCTGTGATTAAAAGAGTATTGGTAAAATTTTCTGGTGAAGCATTAGCTGGCAAAGAGGGGTATGGTATTGATACCCAAATTCTTAATTTTATTGCAGGTGAGATTAAAGAACTTGTAGATGCTGGTGTTGAAGTTGGTATCGTTGTGGGTGGTGGTAACATTATACGTGGTGTGAGTGCTGCTGCTGATGGCATCATCAAAAGAACATCTGGTGACTACATGGGTATGCTTGCAACTGTGATCAATGGTGTGGCTATCCAGGAAGCATTGGAACATGCAGGTTTAAATGCCAGACTGCAATCTGCTATAGATATGCAAGAGATAGGTGAGGCATTTATCGTACGTCGTGCTAGAAGACACTTAGAAAAAGGTCGCGTGGTTGTTTTTGCAGGAGGTACAGGTAACCCTTACTTTACAACAGATACCGCGGCAACACTAAGAGCCTCAGAGATAGAAGCAGAACTTCTCATCAAAGCGACTAAAGTAGATGGTGTGTATGATAAAGATCCAAATAAATTTGATGATGCAGTAAAACTGGATACGTTAACGTATGATCAGGCATTGACGGATCATATCAAAGTGATGGATGATACTTCTATTGCCTTGGCAAAAGAAAATGGATTGCCTATTGTTGTATGTAATATGTTTGAAAAAGGTAATTTACTTGCGATCATCAAAGGCGATATGAGTCTTTGTTCTATCGTTAAATAAGACATTTTAAAATAACTTCTAAGGAAAATAATATGAGAACAGAACAATTAACAGCACTAGCACTTGAAAAAGTAGATTTTGATAAATACCTTCTTGCAAATGCAGTTGGAAAAAGAGCGGAAGCTATCGCTAACGGTGCGGAAGTATTTTTAGATATAGATACATCAAGTATGAAATATGCAGATATTGCACTTCAAGAAATAGCTGAAGGTAAAATCACTGTAAGCTTAGAAGGCTAAATCCCTTTGGATGCTTTTCTAGATAAAGCTAAAAATATAGATACTATAGAAGAGGCAAGCACTCTTCTTTGGGAACAACTACCCACTCCTCTACCTGAAACAACCAAAGCATTAGAACTTTCTCTTGAAGCACACAAAGGACAAACACGTAAAAGTGGAGAGCCTTATATTGTTCATCCTATATTAGTTGCAGCCATTACCGCCAAAATATCTAATGATGAAATGATGGTACAAGCTGCACTTCTACACGATGTAGTTGAAGACACAAGTTTTACCATTGAAGAGTTAGAACGTGAATTTGGGTATGATGTCGCACATATGGTTGAGGGACTGACCAAAATCGTCGAGATCCGTGATGAAGAGCTGGTGCCCTCAGGTTCAGATGAAAGACTTATAAACTCTGCACTTACCTTTCGAAAAATGCTTATCGCTTCCATAAAAGATGTACGTGTGCTTGTCATTAAGCTTTGTGACAGACTACATAATATGCTGACGCTTGATGCACTGAGTTTCGAGAAACAAAAACGTATTGCCGAAGAGACTATTGTTGTCTATGCACCTATCGCACATAGACTTGGTATCTCTAGACTTAAAAATCATTTAGAAGATTTGAGTTTTCAGTATATTTATCCTGAAGATTATAAGACCATCGATGCCTACATTAAATCTAATGCACAAAATTTGAAATTTAAACTCAATGCCTTTATTCAAAATGTAAAAGACACAATGGATAAGGACGGCTTTAAAAAAGATGATTTCGAGATTATCGGAAGAGTGAAGCATTATTATTCTATCTACCTCAAGATGCATCGTAAAGGTGTGAGTATAGAAGAGGTACTTGATCTACTCGCCATCCGTATCATCGTTAAAAAACCGATAGACTGTTACAGGGTTTTAGGACTCATGCACTTAAGATTCACCCCACTGATATCTAGATTTAAAGATTATATAGCAGTCCCTAAAGAAAATGGATACAAAACCATACACACCACATTATTTGATGAGCAAGGTATTGTTGAAGCTCAGATACGAACTATCGAGATGCATAGGCTTGCAGAGTATGGTGTCGCAGCACACTGGAAATATAAGGGTGGAGATAACAGTGTAAACCTGGAATGGTTAGAGAGCTTACATTATCAAAATGAGTCCATAGAAGAGTTCTATGAATTAGCAAAATCAGATCTTTTTTCTGAAGACATTACAGTGTTTTCACCTAAAGGTGATTATTATACTTTACCTAAGGGCTCCGTAGCACTTGATTTTGCCTATGCAATCCACTCTAAAGTAGGTGAAAATGCGATGGAGGCGTTGGTAAATAAACAAAAAGCATCACTTTTGACCATTTTAAAGAATGGTGATATCGTGAATATAATTAAAGATAATGAGCCACATCTGTATTGTTCATGGCTTGATACGGTGAAAACATCCAAGGCACAAGATGGAATACGAAGTGCTTGTAGAGCCAGAATAAAAGAGTCAGATACATTAAGCGCCTACAATATTTTGGGTACATTGTTTTCTCAAGAGAGCAGTGCACTGAAAGAACTTCTCATAAGTATGGATCATAATGATTCAATTTATAAATTACCAGTTCAACTTGATTATTATAAAGAGACTATACACAAAGTGGCAGATTATATGGGTACCAAAGAAGTACGCTTTTGGGAATTGCTTAAAAAAGGGTATAAAAAACCATATATTAAAGAGTTAGAGCACTTTAAGTTCTTTACGAATAAGCCTATAGATGGGGTAGAGTTTGATTATTGCTGTCATCCAAAAGTTGGTGATCAAATCGTTGCATTTTATAAGGGTAGTAAAGCTATTATACACCATAAATTATGTAAGAAAGCCTATGATAAAATTTTAGAGGATCAAGAGATGGTCTATGTGAGTTGGAGTGGTTCTAAACTCTCTAGATACAGACTTACCATAAGTCTTCAAAATCAAAAAGGTATTTTGGCAGATCTACTGGCAAAACTTTCTGAGCTAAATCTCAACATACTGAGTATAGAATTGGGTATTAGAAATTCAGAACAAGCAGAGTTTTGTCAAATCGAAGTAGAAAGTAGTGAAACTAAAAAACAACTTCTTTCAGAGAAGATTTCACAAAAGTTTAAACTGATAGAAATTATTAGTTTAGATGACGCATATAACAAATAAATAGGGGAAATTGAGTATGGTACAAAAAGCATTAGAAGAGATAAGTAGAGGTACTGCAGAAATCATAGATATGGATCGTATAGAAAAATTGGTTTCAAAATATTATGATGGTGGTAGTACGTATACAGTAAAAGCAGGATTTGATCCAACCGGTGCAGATCTGCACTTAGGGCATACTGTACTTCTTCAAAAGCTTAGAGCATTTCAAAATCACGGAGGAAAGGTACAACTTCTCATTGGTGACTTTACTGCAACCATAGGTGATCCTACAGGTAAGAGTGAAACCAGAAAAGTACTTGATAACGATACTATTATGGCCAATGCAAAAACGTATCAAGAACAAGTTTTTAATATCCTTGATGAGAGTAAGACAGAAGTAGTATTTAACTCCACTTGGCTAAACAAATTGGGTGCGGCCGGTATGGTTGCACTCACAACAACTTTTAATGTAGCACGTATGTTAGAACGTGATGATTTTGAAAAACGTTATAAGAGCGGACAGAGTATCTCTATCTCAGAATTTTTATACCCATTGCTTCAAGGGTATGATTCTGTTGAACTTCAAAGTGATATTGAGATCGGTGGGACAGATCAGAAATTTAACCTTTTGATGGGAAGACACCTTCAGCGTGCGTACAATGTAGGTAAAGAACAAGCAGTATTGATGATGCCTATATTAGAGGGTCTTGACGGTGTACAGAAGATGAGTAAATCTTTGAACAACTACATTGGTATTACAGAAGAACCTAAAGATATTTATGCCAAAACACTTTCAGTTTCAGATGAATTGATGTGGCGTTATTATGAGCTTTTGAGTGAGAAATCACTTGAAGAGATTGCTACAATGAAAGATGATGTACAAAAAGGCACACTTCACCCTAAAATAGTGAAGGAAAACTTGGCACTTGAACTAGTTACAAGGTTTTATAATGAAGAGTTAGCTACACTAGCCAAAGGAGAGTTTGATAATGTTTTTAAATCAAACCAACTCCCAACAGATATGGATGAAGTAGAAGTAGAAGAGGGTATTTGGATATGCAAGGCATTAGTAGATGCGGGCATTGAACCTTCTACTTCTCAAGCGAGAAGAGATATTAAACAAAATGCAGTTAGCATTGATCAGAAAAAAATCTCTGATGATAAGTTAAATCTTACAGCAGGAGAATATATTCTGCAGGTAGGAAAACGAAAATTTGCAAAAGTGAAGGTGAAGTAGTGGCATTTAAATCTTTTAAAATTGGAAAATATACTATTGAAAAGCCTATAGTACAAGGTGGTATGGGTGTTGGTATATCCTGGGATCAGTTAGCTGGTAATGTTTCAAAAGAGGGTGGACTTGGTGTCATTTCTACTGTAGGTACCGGTGTCTATAAAAAAAGAGCTTATGTTGAGAAGACAGTAGGGAAAGAAGAAAGACCACTTGAAGCAATCAACTTTTACTCCTATCCTGCACTCAAGAAAATATTTGAAAATGCAAGAAAAATTTGTGGAGATAAGCCTTTAGCAGCAAATGTACTCTATGCACAAAGTGAATACAACCGTGTGGTTGAAGATGCCTGTAAGGCTGGAGCAAATATTATCATCACAGGTGCAGGTTTACCACTTACTATGCCTGAAGCAACAAAGGATTATCCTGATGTTGCGTTAGTACCTATCGTTTCTACTGCTAAAGCATTACGTATTTTATGTCGTCGTTGGAAAAAAACACATAATAGACTTCCTGATGCTGTTATCGTCGAAGGACCACTAAGTGGTGGACACCAGGGATTCAAGTATGAAGAATGTTTCATGCCTGAAAACCAACTTGAAAATATCTTGCCTCCTGTGGTAGAAGAAGCTAAAAATTGGGGCTCTATGCCAATTATCGCTGCAGGTGGTGTGTGGGATCATGACGATATCGTTAAAATGATGGAACTTGGTGCGGATGCAGTACAAATGGGTACACGTTTCATCGGTACAGTAGAGTGTGATGCAAGTCAAGTGATGAAAGATATTATCATTGAGGCCGAAGAAGATGATATTAAACTCTTTAAGTCACCAGTGGGGTATCCTGCACGTGGTGTAAAAACACAGCTTCATAAAGACATAGAAGCAGGTACTGCACCTAAAGTAGCGTGTATCTCAAACTGTGTTGCACCATGTCATCGTGGTGAAGAAGCAAAGATAGTAGGTTACTGTATCGCTGATAGACTCAGTGATGCGTATGATGGTATCAAAGAATCAGGACTTTTCTTTACCGGGGCAAATGGGTATCGTCTTCAAGAGATCATCACGGTCAAAGAGCTGATGAATAAACTGATGAATGGTGAAGACAACTAAAAGCATGCCGAAATTTAGTAGGTTTTTTCTTATAGTACTATTTCTGAATACACTGCTTTTTTCTGGAGTTATTAGTATTCAAAAAGCCATAGTGAAAAAAGGTGAACTTCGTCTCTCTTTTTCTAAATCACTACATAAACGTAATGTGAGACACTTTACACTCAAAAATCCTCATCGAGAAATTTATGACTTTAAAAATACGCGTTTAGGACATAATCGTGTACCATTGGGTTTAGGTGCAAATGTACGTATGGCTCAATATAAGGTCAATACAGTACGGGTAGTCATAAGTGGTTATAAATCTTCTAAACCTACTGCATATCAACCACTTTTTTCAAAGAATAAGTATCATATTTCATTGCCTAAGAATAGCAGTGTATTGCCTGCTAAACGTTATAAAAAACCTAAAGTAAAATCTAAAAAAGTAACAAAAAATCCACATAAATATGAACCTGTTGTGATAGATGCAGGACATGGTGGTCATGACAGTGGTGCTATAGGCGGTGGTAAAAAAGAAAAAGACCTTGTACTTCAGATAGCAAAGAGACTGGAAAAACAACTTAAAAAACGTGGACATCCTGTGTATCTGACACGTAAAAAAGATCGTTTTTTAAAACTTCCACAGCGTACTAAAATTGCAGATAAGAAGAAAGCTTCATTATTTATCTCTATCCATGCAAACTCGGTGCCTAAAAGAAAACGTAACAAAATACAAGGTATTGAAACATTTTTCTTGCAAAATACAAGAGATGCAAAATCTCAGCGTATTGCAGAAAGGGAAAACAGATCCGTACTTAAAGGTACTACTAAACTGAGTCGCAGTGTGATTATAGATTCAGTACTTTCCGGACCAAAGATTGTTCAGTCCAACAAACTTGCCATAGATGTACAACGAAGGATGATTACAAACGTACGTACTAGGTATAAAGGTGTTAAAGATGGTGGAGTGAGACATGCACCTTTTTGGGTACTTGTGGGAGCCAGCAGACCTTCCATACTTGTCGAAGTAGGATACATCTCACATCCAACAGAGCGTAAAAGACTTTTCACACCACGTTATCAGGAACTGATCGCTAAAGGTATCGCTGAAGGTGTAGATATCTATTTAAACAATAGAAAAAAAGAAATTGATTTGTAATGAATAATATACTTTTTAAATTAGGATAAAAAATGACAAAACTTATATTCGGAATCAGTACACTGTTTTTAATGCTAGGTTGTGGTGGTCCCAGTGTTGACAGATCAGACAGTCTTGTTGTGATAGATGCAGGACATGGGGGACATGATTGTGGGGCATTGTGTGACAGTAAAAAAGAAAAAGATCTAGTACTTCAAATTACTAAAAAGCTTAAAAGAGAATTTAAAAGTGAAGGTTACAAAGTTGATCTTACAAGAAACAGGGATAGGTTTTTAACACTGGGGCAACGTACGAGAATTGCAGATAAGAAGAATGCAAAAGTTTTTATCTCTATCCATGCCAATGCCATTAGCGATAAAAGTCGTTTTGATGAAGTGGAAGGTGTAGAGACTTATTTTTTACAAAAAACAAGAGATGATAAGTCCCAACGTATCGCTGCAAGAGAAAATGCATCTGTCTTAAAAGGTACAGATAAACTAAGTCAAGATGTCATCATAGATGCTGTATTGAACGGTCCTAAGATCATACAGTCCCATAAGCTTGCGATAGATGTACAACATCATATTATGAAGAATTTAAATGATGACTATGATGATGTTAAAGACGGTGGTGTAAGACCTGCACCATTTTATGTACTTGTAGGCGCAAGTAGACCTTCCATACTTGTAGAAGTAGGATACCTTACAAACTCTAAAGAGCGTAAAAGACTTTTTACATCAAACTATCAAGAAGAGATTGCTGAGGGTATAGTTGAAGGTGTCAATAGGTATTTGGATAATAGAAAAAAAGAAGTTGGGTTTTAGGGATTTTTTGTAGAGAATAATGAATCCTCAGAAAACTGAGGATATTGGGATTAAAAACTATTTGTAGTTTTTAATCGCTTTTTCCAAGATAGCTGTTGCAGCTGCCTTATCTTGGAATCCTGCTACTTTTACCCATTTGTTAGGCTCAAGTATTTTGTATGTTTCAAAGAAGTTTTTGATTCGGTTAAGTGTGTGCTCCGGCACATCACCAAGGTCATTGATGTTTGCATATGTTGGGTCTATTTTTACTGTTGGAACAGCGATAAGTTTTTCATCTCCACCACTTTCATCTTCTGTCATAAGTACACCTACAAGTCTACATTTGATGTATGAACCTGCTTGAAGTGGATAGTCACAAAGTACAAGGATATCAGCCGGATCACCATCATCAGACAATGTATTTGCTACAAAACCATAATTTGCAGGGTAGTGCATTGCAGAGTAAAGTACTCTATCTACTTCAACTGCACCTGAATCTTTGTCTATTTCGTATTTGATAGCTGAATTAAGTGGTACTTCTATAATTGCTTTTACAGCATCTGGGTTTTCGCCATGACCGATTTTAGTAATATCCATTTGAACATCTCCATAGGTTAAATTTTGGAGATTCTAACATAAATATGATAAAGAGTGTATCAAATGATACTACTATCTTGCAGAATGTAATTTGATATAAGGGATTATTCATGAAAAATGCAGTTTTGGACTTTCTTATTGTTTAGAAGTGCTAATCTTAGTTACAAGAGAGTTGGTACTCAACCATTTTTTCAAAGGGCAGTAAAAAATGATCTAGTTTTTTACTCTCAATATGTTCAATATGATGTGTGTTCAAACGTTTTAATACACATAAGGTAGATTCCATGGTACTTAAGCAGTAGTCTTTAGGTTGTTCTTTAAACGTAAATTTTGAGACTTCTGTATGGGTAAAACTGACTTTTTGCAAAGCATCAATATTTGGACTCGCTGTTAAGATGGCTCTTGAGCAAGGCCAAGTAGAGTCTATAAGAAAAATGACCGTATTTTTTTTCTCTTCTCCTATAGATTCTTCATTGAGATTGATACTTCTTTCATGCGGGTACAAAGTGTAACAAATATTGAGTGGATCATTTATGATATTGTTAATGGTTAGATGTTGTGTAAAATCAATGCCTACATGGATCTCGCAGTTTTCCAAAGACAAGTTAGTAAAGTGACCTGTCCCATTTTTGGTTTTTTTAAACTCTTTTGGATGCATCAAAATGACAAATCGTGTGTTTGTTTCTATAGGTGTAATGTATGCACACATACATGACGTTTGAGGCCGGTAGCAATTGTAGCAGACGCTTCTATTTGTCTTCTTCATCAATATACCGTTTTTTAAACCAAATATAATACCCTGCTACAACAATGAACCCCATACCTAATGTAAAGGTGATACCTTCTAACGATAATCCCCATTTTGCAGCATACCCTATAAACATTGCCGTGGCAACATTGGAGAGCATGAAGAACATGTCATTGTATGAGATGACTCGTCCCATATACTGTGTGTCAGTCTCTTCTTGTATGAGCAAGTAAGTGTAAGACCAAAGTGTTGTAATAAAAAAACCTGTGATAAAGAGTGCTATAAGTGCTAAATAGAAATTGTATTCAAGTAGGGACCAAAGCATAATTGCAAGACCCTGGAGGATAAAGACGTAGTGTAGATTCTCTTTGGAAATGATCTTACTTATAAAAAAAGGGCCTATCATCAAACCCAAGGCTCTTGTAGCATTCATCCAACCTATGGCAAGAGGTACAGCGATGAATTCTTTGTATTGGAAATCTGCAAGCAGGGTGATAAGTGCATCAAAACTGGTAAGCCCTATAGCTGCGTGCAGTAAGATGAGATGGAGTATTTTTTTATTTGCGACCAAGTAAAAAAACCCATCTTTGAACATTTGCCAGTTTGAGTCAGTATGGTGTACTTTCTCAAGAGAGAGTTTTAGACCAAGCAAGAGTAGTACAGCTATACTATACAATACAGCATCTATGACAAACGCAGTATCAAAGCCCATAAAATGTGTAGCGATACCTCCTGCTGCCATACCCAATGCATAACATAATGACCAGATGATAGAGTGTATCTCATTGGTATTTTTAAGCATTCTGCCTTGTACTAGTTTAGGAAAAAGTGCCATCTCGGCAGAGAAGAGCATGGAAGCGGCAGAAGAGCGCAGAAAGATGAGGATCATTAATATCCAAATATACTCTAATGAATTGATAAAAATAAAGCCAAGGGTCATAGATATCTCAATGAGCAGCAGTGTCAGCATAAGCTTTTTAAACTCTATGCGGTCTATGATGATACCTATAAAAGGTGCAAGAACTACTGCAGGAAACATCGCCATGGCAGCAGTGAGGGCTATAGTGATCTCATCTGCACCATAGGCTACTATCATAGAGAAAATGGCAACCTGAGAAAACCACGTACCAAAATAGGAGATGAATTGTATCAGTGAGAGCCGTGCAATGACAGGGTGTTTAAGAGTTTCTCTATAGGTCATAGTGTTCTATTACGATACGTTGTGTTCATCATGTAAACTATAGACTATTTTCTTTTTCTCAAGTACATCGATATACATATTAAAAGATTCAAATACCAGTTTTTTATTGGTTGATGCAACAGAGATGGAAACCCTCCATCCATCAGAATAGAGTTTAGGTAATGAAGAGAACTCCACTTCTTTTGGCATTTTTTCCATGACTTCTATAAATACATTCTCTTTGCAAAGTGCTGTGAGTGTATGACGATAATAGGTTCTTTTATTTGGTATCAGTTTCATGAGTATCTTCTCTACCATTGGATGACTCATTTCTGGAAATCCAGGCATGAAGTAATAGCGTTCATCTAATGCAAAAGCAGGTATTTTATTGACAGGGTTCTTTAAGAGTGTTGCACCTTTTGGAAGTTCTGCCATACGTACAGAATAGGGATAGGCTTTTTCTCCGAGTGTATCAACAATGATCTCTTTGGCTTCCTCATGTATGGTAAGTGTACCGTCTCTAAGTGCAATGGCCGCACATTTTCTGGTGTAGTCATCAGGAGTTGAGCCTATGCCACCAAATGAAAAGAGTACAGGATTTGATTGCAAAGCAATGAATTTGATCGTTTGAATAATAAGGACAGGGTCATCTTCTATGATAAAAGAACCGGAGAGTTTATGGCCCTTCTGTGCTAAAGCTTTGGTAACAAAGTCAAAGTGCTTATCAGCCCTTCGACGATTAAGGATCTCTGTACCTATGATAAGGGCAAAAAATCTAGGTTCAGACATCATAATACTTTAATAAAGAATTATTCTTCGATGTAGTTTTTAAGTTTACGACCTACTTTAGGGTGCTTAAGTTTTTTAATCGCAGAAGACTCAATCTGTCTTACTCTTTCACGTGTAACACTAAGCTCTTTCCCGATCTCTTCAAGTGTTCTGTCACTTTCATCTTCAAGAAGACCAAAACGCATACGAATAACAGCTTTTTCTCTTTCGTTAAGCTGGTCAAGTACGTCATCTATCTGGTTGTTAAGATCATCTTTAAGTACGACATCTGTTGGACTCAGTGTTGTTTTGTCTTCGATGAAGTCACCAAATCTACCATCATCTTCATCACCTACAGGTGTTTCAAGACTCACAGGCTCTTTCGTGATCTTGATGACATTTTTGACTTTATCTACAGATAAGCCTACTTCTTCAGCGATTGTATCTAGATCTGGCTCTTTCCCTGTTTCCTGAAGGTGTTTTCTGATGATCTTATTGATACGGTTGATCGTCTCTATCATGTGAATAGGGATACGAATGGTTCTTGCCTGATCTGCAATGGCTCTAGAGATAGCTTGACGTATCCACCATGTTGCATAGGTTGAAAATTTGTATCCTTTTTCATATTCAAATTTATCAACAGCTTTCATTAGACCGATATTCCCTTCTTGGATAAGGTCAAGGAATGGAAGCCCTCTGTTCGTATAACGCTTGGCAATAGAAACAACCAATCTAAGGTTGGATTTTGCCATACGTGTTTTAGCGACTTCACTTTTTGCTTTACCTTGACGAATCTGTCCTAATATCTCTTGGAGTTTTTCTTCAGAGAGGTCAAAACTACCTTTACTTGCTTCTCTTGTTTCAAAAAGTTTTTTGATTTCAACATAGGTACTTACCATAGTGGTCTCTGGTACAGCATCGATGATATCATCTTTATCCATTTTGATGATATTGTCGAGTAGTTTATGGTGATTGGCTTTTAGTGTATCATTGAAAAGTGGAAGTTTATACTCTAAACGTTTAAGCTCTTTGTCAAAACTGTCATCGCTTTTAAGTGCAGTTTCCATAGCTTTTACAAGTTCGTTGATGAGTTTAGATGTCGGTCCAAGATTTAAAAGAGAAGCTTTAAGTAACTCTTTTTTAAATGCAATTTTAAGACGCTCATGGATAATCTCTACTGGATCCTCTTCTGTTTCCAAAAATGTATCCAGTTCTTCACGTGCTTTCATCCACTCTTTTTTTGCTTTTTCAAGCTGCTTAAAGCTGTCAACAACTTGCTTCACTCTTTTGTCATCTTTTGGTACACTTTTTTCTGTTGCAGTGTTAGCATCATCAGAATCATCAGAATCATCTTTCTCTACTTTTTCATCTTCAAAGCTTTTGAAAAGTTCTTTTACACGTCTTTCACGGTTAAGTAAAGGTTCTTTATAGTTGATGATATAGCCTATAAGGTAAGGAACAGAACAGATTGCATCGATAATGATATCTTCTCCCTCTTCGATACGCATAGAAAGATCTACTTCTTCTTCTTTTGTAAGTAGAGGAATCTTTCCCATTTCACGTAAATACATTCTAACAGGGCTGTCAGAACGACTCCACTCAAGAAGTTCTTTTTCTTTATGAAGATCAAACTGATCTTCTGTGCCACCCTCTGCAAGTTTTTTTCTTGTATCTTCTCTTCTTTTTTTCTCTTTAGCTACGAGAAACTTTGCATACTCTGAAGCAGAAATGACTTCTACTTTGGCATCAGAGGCAAATTTATGGATCTTCTTTGCCTGTGCTGCTGTCGGCTGTTTAGCAAACTCTTTTGCGATATTCTCAAGTGTGACTACATCACCTTTTTTCTTAGACTGAAATAACGCTTCTATACTCTTCATGCTGTCTTTTGTTGCCATTAAAAACCTTTGATGTGTGAGGTGAAAACCCTCAGATATAATTAAGGTGGATTATACCGAAATTTTATTACTTTTCAGCACTAAATTTGTCAAATTTCATTTTTTTAGCTATAATCGCGAAAATTTTAATCGTATCAATATCTAAAATTACTGACTGTTTTAGCGAAGTTTTAGTGAGAAGAATTATGAATAAGCGTTGCTTGTTTGTAAGGAGATAGTATAAAAAGGATAATACTTTGCAAGGTAAAGTTTGGAAATTTGGTGATAATATCGATACTGATTTAATCATCGCAGCAAGATATCTTAATACAAGTGAGCCAAGTGAGTTGGCAAAATATGTAATGGAAGATGCAGACCCTGAGTTTGTTTCCAAAATGACAGAGGGTGACATTATCGTTGCTGGTGAAAACTTTGGTTGTGGTTCAAGTCGTGAGCATGCACCTATCGCACTAAAAGCAGCAGGTGTAAGTGCGGTAATCGCACCAACATTTGCACGTATTTTTTACAGAAATGCATTTAACATGGGACTTCCTATCTTTGAGCTTGCAGAAGCAACAGAGATTAATGAAGGTGATGTGGTTAGAGTTGACATGGCTGCGGGTGAAATTATCAATGTATCACAAGCAAAAACATATAAGTTTTCTCCTATTCCTGAATTTATGCAAGAATTAGTAGATGCCGGCGGGCTTATTGCCTTTGCCAAAAAAGAGATTGAAACTAAAAAAGAAATAGAAGAGAAGGCATAACCCTATGAGTAAAAGTTATAAAATTGGTGTAATTAAAGGTGATGGGATAGGTCCTGAAATCATTGATGAAGCTATAAAAGTACTTGATGCAGTTTCTGTAACACAAGGGTTTAACCTTAAGTACGAAGAGATGTTACTTGGTGGTGCTGCTATAGATGAAACGGGTGTACCATTACCAGAGGAGACTGTCCAGGGTGTAAAGAAGTGTGATGCAGTTTTATTTGGTGCGATCGGTGGACCAAAATGGGATACACTAGAGAGACATTTACGTCCGGAAACAGGACTTTTGGGTCTTCGTAAAGAGATGGGAACATTTGCAAATCTTAGACCTGCAATGGTATATGATGAATTAGTGCATGCCTCTAGTCTTAAGCCTGAAGTGATTCAGGGTGTAGACATCATGGTTGTACGTGAGCTTACTGGTGGTATCTATTTTGGTCAGCCAAGAGAACTTCATGAAGATAAAGCATTCAACACAATGATCTATACAAGAGAAGAAGTAAAACGTATCGCTATAGTGGCATTTGATATCGCTATGAAACGTAATAAACGTGTTTGTTCTGTAGATAAAGCCAATGTACTTGAAGTAAGCCAGTTTTGGAGAGAGATCGTAGAAGAAATAGCTAAAGATTACCCGGAAGTTGAACTTTCTCATATGTATGTAGATAATGCTGCAATGCAACTTATCCGTGACCCTAAACAGTTCGATGTTATCTTGACTGGAAACATCTTTGGTGATATCCTTTCAGATGCTGCGAGTATGTTAAGTGGATCTATCGGACTTCTTCCCAGTGCCAGTACAGGTAAAGGAGTAGGGTTGTTTGAGCCTATTCATGGTTCTGCACCGGATATCGCTGGACAGGGTATCGCTAACCCGTTAGCAACTATCTCATCTGCAAGTATGATGCTTCGTTATGCTTTAGGTGAAAATGAAGCAGCAGATAAAATAGATGATGCTATCAAAAAAGCATTGAGTGAAGGTTACCGTACAGGTGACCTTGGTGATTATGATGCAAAAGAGATCTGTACGTGTACTGAGATCGGTGATATTATCGCTGACTATGCGAGTAAATAGAAGGCAAAACTGAGTCAACCTTCAACTGAGTTGGCTCTCGCAACTTGTTGCTCTTCATAGAGAGTAGCATTTTAAAATGATTTAGAAAGGGATACCATGCCCACTATCAAATCTTTTCCAAACTTTTTCTCACAAATAGACCCTCATATACTTGAAAATATCACTACAGTAACAGATTATTTAGTACAAAATTATAATGCCAAATGTTATGTGGTCGGTGGTGCTGTACGTGATCGCATTTTGGGACATGACTGTAAAGATTATGACATCGAATGTTTTGGTATCT
>JAGSGJ010000084.1 GCA_023955225.1 Sulfurovum sp. | reverse complement strand
TTATCAAAGGTGTTAAGATACGGTTATCTGCATTAATCATCTGATGTTCACTCAGACCCTTAGGACAAAGCGTTCCGATGTTTACATCATGCTTTGGGTTTCCCTTCGTATAAACAGCCTTACCATCTTTAACACCGATATACAGACCACAACCAACACCACAATAACCACAGGTTGACAACACCCATTTATCAGGTTTTTTCTCATCTGAAATACGTCCAAATACTGGATCGTCTGAAAGTTTATATTTTTCTTCTTTGATATCTACACCAAGAAAGTCTTTAATTTTTTGTATCATCTATTACACCTTTTATGTGTCTCTTTATTTACTAAAGAAACTGCAGAGAAATATTTCATATTTATCTTTGTTTTCCAACAAAAAATCCGCCTGCCATATTTAGAGGGACTACTGTCGCATAAAATAAAAATCTATCTACAAATTCACTAAGACTCATTAATATCAATGCGCCCGCTAAGATATAAGGAGCTGCCGCACTAGTTATCGTCAATGTAAGAAGCAGAGGTAAAAGTATCGCACCCATAATAAAACTTACTAAACGAAGATTAACATGAGTAGAAAAGAACTCTGCATAAATTCTTTTAGTTTTACCTAACTCAGCTTCATACTCACCCTTAGTGTCTAAACTACGTTTATCCTCATATGAAAAGAAGCCATGCGCTAGAGCGAACAAAAGAGCTAAACTTACTAATGGGGTTGCATCTTCCACAGCCCCTTGAAGAAGTAATACAAAAGCAACTAAAAAAAGACCAATGTACGATACTCCAAAAAATTTAAACAAGGTACTTTTACGATTCCATGAAGGGCGTGCTACTATCTGATAAATCATACCTTGTGCATATATTCCATACACACCAATGCCTAAGATAGCTGCTTCAAAGAAGACTCTAAAATACGCTGATACTTCTAAATAATATAAACCAACATTCACTGACATCAAACCTGTAAACAGACCAAGAGCTAGAGCTTCTCGACTTAACCATGAGGTCTTAATGTTTTTCATCGCTGTCATTGCCTTCAGCGGTCTACCTAAATGTAAGGCGGACAAAGGAAGCCCAAGTGCAGCTGGAAGCATTACGATAAGAGCCATAATCCAATTGGGAGACGTCTTTCCACTGATACTGAGTAAATCACCTAAAAACAGTGCAAAAAAAGCACCTAAAGAGATTTGTGTTAACACTGTCATAAAAACAAGAGGCATCTCTGAATGCGAAGGTTTTAAATGATGATCATCCGCAGCTACCATCTCTGGTAGGTTCTCAGGAAGGGTATAACGTGTTGTTGAGTTCGTTACACGTGCATCTACAAGATGAGGCATATTACCTTGATCATCTATCTCATTCTCCAACCATTCTTTGGGCTTAAAGACTTCTATCTCTATAGCTCCGGATGGACAAGCCTGAACACAAGCAGGTGACTGTCCCTCGTCTAGACGTTCATGACACATATGACATTTCGTCACGATATGGCGTTCTTCATGGAAAGTAGGAACACCATAAGGACAATTCCAGGTACAGTACTGACATCCTATACAAGAGGGGTCATCATGAATGACTATACCTGTCTCTTCTATTTTGATATAAGAGTTTG
>JAGSGJ010000078.1 GCA_023955225.1 Sulfurovum sp. | reverse complement strand
TCCTTGGTGGAGGAGTGGTCTATCTTTATATGCGACGCAGAAAACAGATGCGTTGCAAAAAAGACTAAATAAGTATAAGCGTTATAAAAGGTCTAAAGCATAAGGCCTTTTTGTTAGAATACAGTATAAAAACAGGAGAGTAGAATGACAATCACAAAAAGAGTAACCTTTATAGCAAAAGAGGGTTGTGAAGAAAAAATGAAAGAGCTTCTGTCTGCGATGGTAGTGCCAAGTAAAGCCGAAGTAGGGGTTCTTTTTTATGAGATATTCCAGTACGAAAATAATCCGAGAAAATTTATGGCAGTTGAGACATGGGAAAATGAAGCAGCACTTGATGGACACAAGGCTTCAGCACACTATAAAGTCTATAAATCAAGCTATGAACCATACTGTGAAGATAAGTATTCAGATGAATTAGAAGTTTTAGGGTAGATCTTGAAAAATTTATGGGATGATACAGAAGCAAGTAAATGCAAAAGTGATCTGGACTTAAGGGTTTACACTTCAAATCTTTTGGGACAGAGTGATGAGCTGGTACTTCATGGCGGTGGCAATACTTCCGTGAAGAGTATGGTGGATGGTGAAGAGATCTTGTATGTGAAGGGTAGCGGCTGGGATCTAGTTTCTATTAAGGCTGAAGGTTTTGCTCCTGTGAAGATGAGTACGCTTTTGGAAATGGCCAAATTAAAGAGTCTATCCGACAGTGACATGGTCACACAGCAAAAAGCAGCGATGATAGACAAGAGTGCACCCAATCCTTCTGTAGAAGCGATCTTGCATGCGATCATTCCTTTTAAGGTAGTAGATCACACGCATGCAGATGCTATCGTAACTATTTCTAATTCTAAAAATGGTCTGGAGCATATTGATACACTGTTTCCAAACTTTCTCATCATCCCTTATGTGATGCCTGGATTTATACTGGCACAAAAGATCTATGAGATGACCCAAGATTTTGACTGGGATGCCTGTGAGGGGATCATCTTACATAATCATGGTATTTTTACTTTTGATAATGATGCTAAAAAATCTTATGATAAGATGATCGATGCAGTAAGTTTAGCAGAAGCGTTTTTAGAAAAGAATGCTTCTCTAGAATTTGAAAACTTAGAAGCAAAAGCATTTGACATTGGGTTATTGAAGATTGATAAATTTATGCATATCAATCAAACACCACTTGCTCTAAATTATGCATCTTCGGAAAACTTGAGAAGGACAGTAACACGGGGTGTCTTGACTCCAGAGCATATAATCCGTACAAAAAGAGTACCTCTTGTACTAGAAGATGATGAGGTTGAAGAGGCGTTAAAACATTTTAGGGTTGCTTATGAAACATATTTCAATGCCTATAAAAATGATGAAATCATGTTAGATACAAAACCCAAATATGCTGTTATTAAAGACTATGGTGTAGTGAGTTTCGGAAAAACACAAAAAGAAGCAGATGTCATTAATGATGTAGTTTCACATACTATGTTGGCAGTGCTCCGTGCTGATAAACTTGGAGGATACAAAAGTATCTCTATCCCTGATAGTTTTGCGATGGAATACTGGGAACTCGAACAAGCAAAGATAACTTCTACTATGTAATAAAACTATAAAACTAGCATTCATCATTGCGTCTAGTGTATCCATAGAAAATCATCATCTAACCTCTTGGTTAAACTCAAATTTTCTATGAACACCCTAAACACAAGCACAAACGCTATTTTCAAAATTTTATCACACAGTAAAAGTTTAAAAAAGTAGGAGAAATAAATGCAATATCTCATGGCAATAGATGCAGGAACAGGGTCTGTACGTGCAGTTATTTTTGATACAAAAGGCAATCAAATTTCTGTGGCGCAAAAAGAGTGGATTCACCTAGAGGTTGAAGGTGTCCCTAACTCTATGACATTTGATACTGAGAAAAATTGGGATTTAACTGTTTGGTGTATACAAGAAGCCTTGAAAAATGCAAACTTGCAGGGGACAGATATTGTTGCCATTAGTGCTACGAGTATGCGTGAGGGTATTGTCCT
>JAGSGJ010000038.1 GCA_023955225.1 Sulfurovum sp. | reverse complement strand
GTGCAGTAAATTATGATTATGATGAGAGCTTGGCATTGAGAGCTGAAGTGATAGCATCTGATGAATGGACAGATTTTGATATAGACAATGGTGAGCAGGAATTAGATGCATATGCAGTACTAAACTTAAAAGGTACAAAGAAATTTGGTAATCACTTTGAGCTAACAGTAGGTGTAGACAATGTATTTGATACAACATATGCGGTAACAAACACATATAAAGATATAAGTTTACTTGCATCAGGTACATCAGCAGCAGACTCTAATATCATACTTATGAATGAACCTGGACGTTATTTTTATACAAATATTAAGTATAAATTTTAAGCATACACAATCAATTGACGCATGGTGTCATACCATGTGTTAGTTTATGGTCATCTCTGCACTAAACGATATTTAGTCCCAAGGTGTTCTTATCGACGCTTTTTTATCTCTTTTCTCCACGTAAACACGGATTTTATAAAAAATATAAGCTTTTTATCATTTTTTTGTTATACTTATGCGTATTAATATAACAAACTTAAGGAGTAGTCAATGGCATTATTTGATGATGTAAAAGAAGTAGTTGTAGAGCAACTGAACGTGAGCCCGGATGAGGTTAAAGAAGAGTCTAAATTTGTAGAGGATCTTGGAGCTGATAGTCTTGATGTTGTTGAATTAGTAATGGCACTTGAAGAGAAATTCGATATCGAAATCCCTGATGATCAAGCAGAAGCTATTGCAACTGTGAATGACGCAATCAAATTTATCGAAAACGTATAAGTTGAGTTCCCTCCGGGGAATTTAATAAAGTATCTATTAGTATTTTTTGAAGTATTAATATATATTTTATATAAATGGAATAGGAGAGCCAGTGAAAAGAGTTGTAGTTACAGGTTTAGGGATGATAAATGCCCTAGGACTAGATAAAGAAAGTGCATTTTCTGCGATCGTAGAGGGAAAATGCGGTATCAAAAATATCGGGTTGTTTGATACAGAAAAACATTCTGTTAGCATCGCCGGGGAAATAACAGATTTTGATCCACTCACTGTGCTTGACGCAAAAGAGGCAAAAAAAGCAGATAGATTTATACAGCTTGGTCTCAAAGCTGCTCTTGAAGCTATGGAGGATGCGAAACTTCCAGAAGGCGTAGATATGGAAAGATTTGGTGTGGCTTCTGCTTCTGGTATAGGTGGATTACCAAATATTGAAAAGAATTCTGTTGTATGTGCAACAAGAGGACCTAGAAGAATCTCTCCATTCTTCATCCCTTCTTCTCTTGTCAATATGCTTGGTGGATTTATCTCTATTTATCAAGGGCTCAAAGGTCCAAACCTTTCATCTGTTACAGCTTGTGCTGCAGGTACGCATGCCATCAGTGAAGCTGCAAAGTCTATCATGGTTGGTACGGCAGATAAAATGTTGGTTGTAGGTGCAGAATCTGCTATTTGTGAAGTAGGTATCGGTGGATTTGCTGCGATGAAAGCACTCTCTACAAGAAATGATGATCCTCAAACAGCTTCTAGACCGTTTGATACTGATCGTGATGGTTTTGTTATGGGTGAAGGTGCAGCTGCACTGGTATTAGAGAGTTATGATGATGCTGTAGCACGTGGTGCAACGATTTATGGTGAACTTATTGGATTTGGTGAAAGTGGTGATGCAAACCACATTACAACACCAACAATGGATGGACCTCTTCGTGCAATGAAGGGTGCTTATAAAATGGCCGGTGAACCAAAAGTAGACTATGTAAATGCGCATGGTACATCAACACCGATCAATGATAAAAATGAAACAGCAGCACTTAAAGAACTGTTTGGCGGTAAAGAAAACTGTCCTCCGGTAAGTTCTATAAAAGGTCAATTAGGACACTGTCTTGGTGCCGCAGGTGCCATAGAAGCAGTTGTATGTCTTATGGCTATGAGAGATGGCGTACTTCCTCCAACGATCAACTATACAACACCAGATGAAAACTGTGATCTGGATTATGTACCCAATGTTTCTAGAAAAGCAGATATCAACATTGCAATGAGTAACTCATTTGGTTTTGGTGGTACAAACGGCGTAGTTATCTTTAAGAAAATATAAGGATTAATGCATGGCAACTTATTTAGATTTTGAGAGCAAAATTGAAAAGATACAAGAAGAAATTGTATCGGCACATGCCATCGCAAATTTCGAAGCTGTAAATAAGTATCAAAGTGAGCTGGATAAAGAAGTGCAAAAGACTTTTGGAGCATTGTCTGACTTTCAAAAACTTCAACTTGCACGTCACCCTGACAGACCTTATGCTTTAGACTATATCAAACTTTTGATGGATGATGCGTATGAAATCCACGGTGATCGTGCATTTAGGGATGATCCGGCTATCTTATGTTACATCGGTTGGATCAATGGTCAGAAGACGATGCTTATCGGTGAACAAAAAGGTCGTGGTGTTAAAAATAAGATCAAAAGAAACTTTGGTATGCCAAACCCTGAAGGGTATAGAAAAGCACTACGTGCAGTAAAAATGGCAGAGAAATTTGACATTCCTGTACTGATGCTTATAGACACTCCGGGTGCATACCCTGGTCTTGGAGCAGAAGAGAGAGGTCAGAGTGAGGCTATCGCTAAAAACCTTTTTGAATTTGCTTCTGTGAAAGTGCCAATGGTTTCCATCGTGATTGGTGAAGGTGGTTCTGGTGGGGCACTTGCTATAGGTGTTGCAGATAAACTTGCAATGATGCGTTATTCTGTATTTGCCGTGATCTCACCTGAAGGATGTTCTGCGATTTTATGGAATGACCCAACAAAAGTAGAAGCTGCGACAAAAGCATTAAAGATCACACCAAATTATCTACTTGAACATGGTTTGATAGATGATGTACTTGATGAGCCTCTGATAGGTGCACATCGTGATAAACAAACAGCAGCAGATGTACTTAAAAAGTATTTTCTTGAGAGCGTTAAAGCACTTAGAGAACTTTCTGAAGATGAAATGCTTGATCAACGTTATCAAAGACTTACAGCTGTTGGCGCATATAGCGAATAGCGACTAATACCTTTTTATGATACACGAGATAGCCCAAACCATTGTCGGTTACATTGGTGATATGGGTTATTGGGGTATCTTTCTTCTCATGTTCCTTGAGAGCACCTTCTTTCCTTTTCCCAGTGAAATTGTCATGATACCTGCAGGATATTTAGCATATAAAGGTGAAATGAATCTTTATATGGTCATATTAGCAGGTATTGTAGGTTCTGTAGCCGGGGCACTTTTTAACTACTATCTGGCAATTCATTTTGGAAGAAAATTCATTTTACGTTATGGTAAATATTTTTTCATTAAAGAAGAAACGTTAGATAAACTCGAAGCTTTTTTCCTCAAACATGGAGAACTCTCTACCTTTAATGGAAGACTCATTCCAGGTATACGACAACTCATTTCTCTTCCTGCCGGACTGGCATGTATGAACATGGCTAAATTTGCTTTTTATTCAGGTTTGGGTGCAGGTATCTGGGTGATTGTTTTAGTTGCCTTAGGTTATGTACTGGGTTCAAATGAAGCACGTATCTCTGAGTATCTACAGTCTGCAACACTGATCGCACTTCTCTGTGTGGTATTGATCACACTTTTTTATATAGTGAGAAACAAAAGAAGAAAAGAGATATTGGAAGATTAGGTTTAACGCAACCAGTTACGTGAGTATTCTGCTGAAGACAAGCATTAAAATGCAGTGCATGGGAAGCATTAAATGCTGAGTCGTAAAACTTCGCGTTAGCGTAACACGGAGAGCTTTGCTCACTGTGTGTCCTATTAAATATGAAAGAGATATTGGAAGATTAGTTCAATATCCAGGTTATATATTTTTTCTTCTTGATCGTTGTCTTTTTTAATGCTTTAAATACTTTGTCTATCACGGTATGATGCAGTGCAACATAAGACTTTGTATCTGTAATGTTGATCTTTCCTATCATTTTTGGATCAATGCCTATCTCTTTACATAAAGTACCGAGTATATCTCCCGCACGAAGCTTGGTTTTTTTACCACCGTTAATACAAAGCGTATCGTACTCAGACAGCATTTTAAATGTAGCATCTACCCGTAAGTCTTTCATTTGTGCTGTACGTGCCTGTGAAGTGATGTAAGCACATTTTTCACTGTCTCTTGGCCCATAGAGTGAGATGGCTGTACCTTTGGCATCTGCACGCCCTGTACGTCCAATACGGTGCGTGTAGACTTCTTGGTCAAAGGGTAAGTCATAGTTGATGACCAACTCGATGTCTTTAATGTCTAGACCTCTTGAAGCAACATCTGTAGCCACCATGATACGTCTGGAACCATTAGAAAAAGCGATCACAGATTCATTACGATCTCTTTGTTCAAGATCACCATGTATGTCTATAGTCGAATGTCCACGTTGGTGCAAGGTATCAGTCAGAGAAATCACTTCTGCTTTGGTGTTACAGAATATAAGGAGTGATTCTGGTTTATAGGATTGGATAAGTGCTGTAAGTGTTTTAAATTTATCAGAAGTTTCATAGACTATTTCATCTATCTTATCACTCTCTTGAACCGTGTCTACTTTGATGGTAATGGGCTGTTTTAGTAGAGCTTTGGCAAGTTTTTCTATCTTATCAGGGAATGTCGCTGAGAAGAGTAGCGTTTGTTTCGCACGCGGCATGTTGGAGCCTATCTTGACTATCTCATCGTAAAAACCCATGTCCAGCATACGATCTGCTTCATCGAGTACCAGTGTTTTGATACTGTCTAGTACCAGTGTCTCTTTTGCCAGGTGGTCTTGTATACGTCCGGGTGTACCGATGAGTATATGTGCCCCTTTGGCCAATGATTCAGCTTGGGCGCGAAGTGGCACTCCACCATACAGTGTGAGTATTTTGAGGTTGGCTTTGTAGGCTGCAACTTTTCTCAGTTCAATAGCTATCTGCTCAGCCAGTTCACGTGTGGGTGTAATGATGATGCTCTGTGGCTTATAGTTGTTTGTATCTGTACGCATCACGCAGGGTAATCCAAAGGCCAAGGTTTTTCCTGAGCCTGTTTTGGATTGTGCTAAGATGTCATTACCTTCCAAGATAGGGCTGATAGCCTTTTCTTGTATCTCAGTCATCGTTGTGAAATTAAGTATATTGAGTGTCTCTAAAAGCGCTTTTGGAAATGCTTCTATGCTATTAAAACTTGCCATATTATTTGACTCCAAATGTTGTAAGTAGAGTAATAAGTAAAAGTGGCAGTAATTTCATGAGTATTCCTATAAATTAATTAAAGATATTATAGGGTAAGAAGATTAATATATGGGCAAAAGCCCATGGTGTGTTGAAGACTAAGATTATGCTTGAGCTTTTTTATAGTCTAAAATCATTTGGTAAGCTTCATCTTTTAAAAGAAGTTTTTCTTTTTTAAGTGTCTCAAGCTCCACATCAGTTAAAATAGTACGTTCTGCTTCTGCATCTTCAACTTTTTGGTCAAGTGCATTATGCTTTTCAAAAATCTTTGCAAAGTGTGCATTGCTTAGTTTGAGTTCGTGTATTTCATTTTTGTATTCATGTAACATTTTAATTCCTAGTATTAATATATTTTATAGTATAACTTTTTTGTGGTTAGTAGAGAGTTAAAAGTAAAATTTTTAAGTCCGGTATTCTGCATTTATTTTTACATATTCATAACTCAGATCACACCCATAAGATGTATAACTGGCATTACCTAAACCGATGTCACAAGTGACTTTAAACTGTTCTTGTTTCATGATCTTATATGCTTCGTCTTCACGTACTTTGTCTAGCTCTCTAAATTCATGAGAGTAGATAAGAAGATCATCATAGTGTATGGTAAGCGTTTTGTCATCACAGGCTATACCGGATGCACCTATGGTTGAAGCTATACGCCCCCAGTTTGGGTCTTCTCCAAAGAGTGCAGTTTTTACCAGGAGAGAGTTACTCAACGCCATACTTGCCGTCTTTGCTTCTTCTTCACTTTTGGCTCCCTTGACTTCAAAGGCCACAAGTTTGTTTGCCCCTTCTCCATCTTTGAGTATCAGCATAGCCAGATCAAACATGATCTGATTGAGAGCCCCAGCAAAGGCTTCTTTATTGTAGTGGGTACTTTGTTTGTTTGAAAGTAACATCACCGTGTCATTGGTAGATGTGTCACCATCCACAGAGATACGGTTAAATGAACCTTCTGTTGCTTCTGTGAGCAGTTCATCCATGTCAGACTTAGGGATGTCAGCGTCGGTAATGACAAAACAGAGCATCGTAGCCATAGCCGGGTTTATCATGCCTGCACCTTTACAGGTGGCTGCAATGTTAAAAGAGTTACCATCTTCAAGTTCTACTTGATAGGCTAACTCTTTTTTGAAGCTGTCTGTTGTCATGATGGCACGTGCTGCCTGATGTGAATTTGAAGCATTGAAGTCAAGCGTATCAAAAGAAGAGATTATTTTATCTATAGGTAAACGGTAGCCTATGACACCAGTAGAACTCATCACAGGATTAAGTACATTTTGTTTGGTTGAGAGAGTAGACATAATGGACTCTATATCTTCTACACCTTTTTCACCTGTCATGGCATTTGCATTTTTGGCATTGATAAGGACAAAGTTAGTTTGAAAATCTTTAGGATATCTTTGAAAATGTTTGATGGGTGCAGCCTGAAATGTATTGCTTGTAAATACAGACGAGATATGACAAGGTTCTTCACTTCGTATAAAGGCAACATCACCATCTACATCAGATACATCAGATACATCAGAGTTTGGAGGGTTTGTTCGCATACCAACATTCGTAGCACCACAGAAGAACCCTTTTACATTTTCTAAACCGTTTTCTACTGGAATCAGTTTAAACATATTTGAGCTCGTCTGGTTTCTCTTTTTTACGGATAATTTTTTTAGCTTGTGAGATACCTTCACTGGTACCGATGAGTAGAAGCTTGGATTGTGGCATAATGATCGTATCACCTTTAGGCATAGGAATGAACTTGTTATCTTTTTGACGTATACCGATAATCGTCACATTTGCAATGTCTCTGAAGCGCGCAGTTTTGATTTTTTTAAGTGCGAGCCACGATGTTTTTGAAACTTTTGCCTCTTCCATATCAAGAGGGGTATCTTTTTTATAAAGAAACTCTTGAAGAAGGTTTTCCATATCTGGACGTGCTGCCATAGCATTGATACGTTGAGCCATGAGTTTTGTTGCTGTAACGACTCTGTCAGCACCTAGTTTAAGAAGTTTTTGATCATCTTCACTGCTTTTTGCATTCGCAATGATGAGGAACTTTTGACCACGGTGTATTTCTGATTCATAGAGTCTGGCAGAAGCAATGGTTGCAATGTTGCCTGCTACGTTATCTGCCAGGGTAATGACACCCTTTGCTGAAGAGAGATGTGACTTTAAGATACCTTCTTCTGTGTGGGGTTCTGCTGATACAAAGTAAGGGTAATGGTATTTTTTTGCTATCTGTTCCATGTCTTCTCTAGGATCAACAACTACAAAAGGGATGTGGTTTTCACGAAGTTGTTTGGTTACCTGTATAGTAAATTCATTATGATAACAGACAACAAAGTGCTGTTTAAGTCTAGCAATTTCGTAAAGCATTTTACGCTCCTTAGCAGTTTTTTGAAATTCACCTTTTTTGACGACTTCTGCAATAATACCCACAGCGATAGAAAAGACAACAAAGCCGAAGATGATAAGGGTAATGGTGAAGATACGTCCCATATCTGAAATGGGTTGTATCTCTCCAAAACCTACAGTAGTAAATGTTATACCTGTTTGATAAATAGCATCCATAAGCGGAAAACCATCAATGAGCATATACCCCATTGTGCCGATAAGCATAACAAGTACAGTAAGTATAAGAGGAAGTCTAAAAGGGGCTAAATGACCATAATACTCGTCATTTAGTGTAATATGAGGTTTGGGTGCGCTTCTCCAACCGAGAAACTTTTTGAATCTTTCTGTGGCTCTCAAAGCCTAAGTCCCAAAAGTAGGGACTTACTCAGCTGTAGCAGCTTGAGCAGCGTGTTTCTTCATTGTTCTAAGTGTAGAAGCAGCAACTCTAACTCTTTTAGTTGTTCCATCTTCAAGTGTGATTTTCACAGATCTCAAGTTTGGAAGTTGTCTTCTTTTTGTTTTGTTGTTTGCGTGAGAAACGTTGTTTCCTGTTAATGGGCCTTTACCCGTAATGTCACATCTTCTTGCCATAGTTATGTCCTTTAAGTTAATCGTCCCAGTTACACTTTTCTAAAAGTTGAGTGTCAAACGATGAATATTTTGTGGGATTATAGACAATTTGAGCATAAAATTTGCTTAAGGTGTTTGTACCTCTTCTTCTTTGTTTTGTCACAAAAAGAAGAAATGAACCCAAAAGAAGCACTTTCGCGAGACAGTAGAGTATGTATAGATAGCGATATTCTTTCATTCATGGCGCTAGGTCACAAGTTTGGTTTTGCTATAATAAAGGAAAATAACACAAGAGGACATTTATGTTAGTAGCTCCAAGTATACTTTCCGCTGATTTTGGACATTTGGCTCGTGATGTTGCAGCCATTTGTGAAGGGGGTTGTGACCTTGTGCATGTCGATGTAATGGATGGGCATTTTGTACCAAACCTTACCATAGGACCTGTTGTTGTTGAAGCAGTGGCCAGGGCTGCTACTAAACCTTTGGATATACACTTGATGGTAGAGAACAACTCATTTTTTGTAGATCTGTTCGCACCTTTGAAGCCTGGGTTTATCTCTTTTCACATCGAAGAAGAGAAGCATCCTCATAGACTCATACAAAAAATACGTGGGTTGGGTATACGTCCGGCTATTACGCTTAATCCACATACACCACCTGAAGCCATAGAATTTTTGCTTGAAGATGTAGATATGGTGCTTCTTATGAGCGTGAACCCAGGTTTTGGCGGACAGAAGTTTATTTCTTCGGTTGTAGAAAAAGCACAGCGTTTAAAAGCACTGATAGAGAAGAGAAACCCAAAATGTCTGATAGAAGTAGACGGTGGAGTGAACGATAAAAATGTAAAAGAGTTAGAAGCAGCGGGTGTCAATGTTGTGGTGGCTGGTTCATTTGTATACAAACATCCAGATGGCATAGAAAAAGCAATTTCTGCATTAAAATAAGGGGAAGATATGATGCGTGTAAAAATTTGTGGGATCACCAATTTAAAAGATGCCTTACATGCTGTAGAGTGTGGAGCAGATGCATTGGGATTTGTTTTCTATAATAAATCGCCGCGTTACATCACCCCTGCAGCAGCGAAAAGAATCATCGATAAACTTCCTCCTTTTGTAGAAAGAGTAGGACTTTTTGTCAACGAAGGTATAGAGACGATAGACACCGTGTGTAAATATTCTGATATTTCACGTGCGCAGATCCATTTTGATGTGGATGAAGAGTCTTTGGATGCCATTGGGTTACAAACTTTACCTGTGGTACGTGCCAAAGGCCCAGAAGATATAACACAATTTAAAGACAGATATCGTTTGGTAGATGCTTACAGTGAAGCATATGGCGGTACAGGAACGCGTCTGAACCTTGAATGGTTCAATGGTGTAGACTGTTCTAAGATCATTTTGGCAGGAGGCTTAACCCCTGAGAATGTAGCCCAAGTCAAACAACTTGGTTTTTACGGCGTAGATGTAAGTTCTGGCGTAGAGTCCATTAAAGGAAAAAAAGATCCTAAAAAAGTGAGACAATTTATAGCCAATGCAAAAAGTCTTTGAGGAACTAACCAAAGCATTTCGTAAAAATGACGGAGTGTTGAATGAGGAACAATACAAACATATCGTTACGAAGCATACGACACTACTGGAAGATTCTGAAACGATCTTCATTCTGCTTCAAGCTTCCGGATATCCTATTACACAAGTACATGATGAGCACTATCGACTTGAGACATGTTTTACTTCACACGAAGAACAACGTTATTGTGTCATAGACATAGAAACCAATGGCTCTAAGCCAGGTACCTCTCAAGTAATAGAAATTGGTGCGCTGATGCTAGAAAACGGTGAGGTTATAGACCGTTTTGAAACCTTTGTCGAGTGTGCTTTTTTACCAGAATATATTACTAAAATTACAGGTATAGAACACACAGACCTTATAGGTGCACCTACAAGAAGGGAAGCGTTAATAGCGTTACGGCATTTTATGGGTGATGCGGTGTTCGTGGCACATAATGCAAATTTTGATTATGGTTTTTTGAATGCCTCTTTTGACAGATTTGGCTTAGGGCATATAGGTAATCCTAAACTATGTACGATTGATCTTGCCAGGCGTACCTTTGAGAGCGAACGTTATGGGCTTGCACATCTTATTGACTTTTTAGAGATAGAGACTGCCACACATCATCGTGCTTTTAGTGATGCTGTATGTGCCGCAAAAGTGATGGAAAAAAGTTTAGAAACACTGCCAGAGTATGTCAAGAGTGCAGATGAGTTATTGCGTTTTTCTATCTCCAGCAAGAAAGAAAGAAGAGTAAAAAAAGAAAAGCAGAGTTAGATAACTTTATTTTCTTTTCCCAGAATGTGGTGTAAAAAGAGTATCTGTGCAAATACAGGGGCAAAGATATTGACTAAGGGTATATAGTTAAAGAGTGCAGCTATCATAGCCAAAACTCTCGTTTTTTTCTTTTTTTCTTTCAATGTTTTTTTGTCACTGATGAAGAGTGCCCCTACATCATAAATGGTGGGTTCCTTCAGTAAGATAGACCACAAGTAGAGCACCAATACCTGACCAAACAGTGGTATAAAAAGTAAAGGCAGTGTGATCATAAAGAGCAGTAGAAAAGCAATACTGGCTTTAAGTGTTAAGAGGATAGAGGTAGTTATATTTGCACTGCCGACTAGCGGAACATCAGGATAGCGTTTTTTGGCCAAGGCGATGAGTAATTTTTCACTGTAAAGTGAAGTAAGCAATGATACGATGATGATAAAAAGCATATAGGCAAATGAAAAGGTTACTACAGATGCTCCTGAAGTTTGTAACCACTCCCATGGTATCCAAGAGAGATAAGAGCTGATGATGTTGTTGAGTGTCTCCCACATATTCCATGTGAGTATGCTGGTGATCGCTAATGCGATCAAGCCCATTTTGAGTACAAACAGGATGACGTCTTTAGAGAGCATATCTTGTAAACTTTTTGTAATGATTGCTTTCATTTTATTACCATTGTATTTTTACTGGTATTCATTTTTAAAACTGACATAACGTTCTGCAGAAGCATAGAGCTCCGCTACTTCTTCATCTGTTAATTCACGCACAACTTTTGCAGGGCTTCCCATGATGAGACTTCTGGGAGGGAAGACTTTATTTTTCGTTACCAGGGCGGAAGCGCCTACGATTGACTCTCTACCGATTACAGCACCATCAAGTATGGTCGCAGACATACCTATGAGGCAGGCATCCTCTATGGTACAGCCATGAAGCATTACTCTGTGACCTACTGTGACATCATTGCCTATGACAGTAGGGTGACCATCTGACATATCTGCTTTTTTATGGTGTGTGACATGTACCATACTGAGGTCTTGTATATTGGTTCTGTCTCCTATGCTAATGTGATGTACATCACCACGTACGACACAGCCAAACCATACAGCAGAATCTTCTCCCATAGTTACACGTCCTATAACAGAAGAGCCTTCTGCTATCCAGGCATTCGGCCCAAGTTTCGGTGTCCATTCTTGAAATTTTATTAACATGATTATAAACCTTTCTTAAGTGTATTTAAAAATCGACTAGTCGCGTGAGCTTCCTGCTGAAGGAAACTTAGCGTTAGCGTAGTAAAGATGGGCTTTGCCCATTTTACGTTTTGAATGGATAAGATTAACTATCCTTTAGTATACGGTTGGCCAAACGGCTTACGTAGTTGGGTGTCTCTTTTTTTGTTTTATCGTGAATCTTGTTTACATACTCTTCTAAGACACAATGGTTGTTTATATTTTTACCCAGAGAAGGTACTTTGGTGTAATTACCATCTTCTTGCAGTTCCCAGCGTAAGGAATTGTCTGCAAGTTGTAGCATTAAAATTTGTTCTATCTTTTGTGTGAGCGTTTCTTCCAATATAGGTGTCATAAGTTCTACACGTCTTACAAGGTTACGTGGCATGAGGTCCGCAGAGGAGATATAGCATTTGATTTTGTCATGTTTAAAAAAGAAGACACGTGCATGTTCCAGGTATTTTCCTATGACAGAAGAGACAGTAATGTTTTCACTGATGCCTTTGATACCTGGTTTTAAACAGCAGATACCACGGATGATAAGATCGACCTTGCATCCCTTTTGGGAAGCAATATAAAGTGATTTGATGATATCCATGTCCACTAAAGAGTTGGCTTTAAGAATGATGTGACCCTGAGATCCATGTTTGCACTCTTTCTCTATAAGTTTGATGAGCTTTGGTTTGATCTGTGTAGGGGACATGAAAAGCGTATCTAGCTTTGTATGCGTAGAGAAACCAGTTAAAAAGTGAAAAAAGTGCGTGGCATCTGTACTAAAAATTTCTTTTGTTGTAAAGTATGACATGTCTGTATATATCTTTGATGTGCTAGGGTTATAATTTCCTGTTGCAAGATGTACATAACTTTTAAGTTTGCCACCTTGTCTTTTGATAACCTGTGCGATCTTAGCATGTACTTTGAGTCCCGGTATACCATAGACTACATGTGCTCCGGCATCTTCAAGTGCTCTTGCCCAACGTAAGTTGTTCTCTTCATCAAATCTTGCTTTGAGTTCAACAAGTACCATCACCTGTTTTCCGTCACGAACGGCATCTATGAGTGCTTTCACGATAGGAGAATTTGGTCCTGCACGGTAGAGTGTCATGCGTATAGTAATCGTTTCAGGGTCTGCAGCAGCTTGTTTAATGAACTGAACTACAGGTTCAAAGCTGTCAAAAGGATGGTAAAGCAGTACATCTTGTTTCTCGATAGCTTCAAAGATGTTTTCACTGTTTAACGGAGGTAGAATTTTTGGACTAAAAGTAGGTAATACAAGATGGGAGAGTGCTTTATCTCCTACAATTTGCCATAGACTTCCCAGGTTCAAAGAGAGACTCTTGTATGAATAAATGTCTTTGTCATCAAGGTTGAGGTGAGAGAGTAAAAAATTGATCAGATCGGAGTCTGCACCATCGATGAGTTCAAGACGTATGAGCGAACCTTTATTTCTGGAGCGTAAACCTTCTTGAAGGATCTCCAAAAAGTCATCTGCTTCTTCCTCTTCTATCTCGATATCTGCATTTCTTGTGACCCTAAAAGGTGTAGAAGCCAGTGGGCTAAACCCAGGAAAAAGTTCAGATGCAAAGTATTCAACCACAGATTCTATGGGGATGAATGTTTGTCCTAACTGTATAAATCTAGGGAGTATTCTGGGAATACGTATAAGTCCGTGTTTGATATGTTTAGAGTTATCTTCCAGTGTCAGTGCTAAACCAAAGCTAAGGTTGTTGAGGTGAGGGAAAGGGTGTGTGGCATCTACGGCTATAGGGATGATCACAGGATAGATTTCATTAAAGAATTTTTCTTTTATTTCCTCTTGTTCTTCTTTGTTGAGTGCATCATAGTTCTTTACGTTTACCCCATGGGTATGTAGTTCCGAGACGATAGAGGTATAACATGATTCTAAAACTTTATGCTCTTTATGCAGATACCCATGTATCTGTTCGAGTTGTTGACTTGGGGTGAGCTTGTCTGGTCCGGTCTCCTGTATACCTGCTTTAAACAGGGCTTTAAGTCCTGCAACACGTATCATATAAAATTCATCAAGGTTTGTTCCGTAGATAGCAAGAAACTTGAGACGTTCAAGTGGGGGGAGTTGTTCATCCAGTGCTTGTGCTAGGACACGTGAATTAAACTGAAGCCATGAGAGTTCACGGTTAAAATAGAGTTGCGAAGAAGAGAGGTCTAAAGCCATGAGAATTGCCTAGTTAATGTAATATTTTACGCGTATTATAGCAAAAACCTACAATTTTTTGATTTTTGCTATCTGGTCACGCAGTCTGGCAGCTTCTTCAAAGTCTAAATTCTTTGCCGCAGCAAGCATCTTAGCTTTGAGTTCTTTGGTAAGTTGTTGTCGCTCAGCTTTTGGCATTTTGTCTAGTTTTGAAGCTTTGTTGTACAGTTCACCTGCATCATCTACTTTGAGGTCTGTGTCAAGGACTCTTAGTGTGGTTTTAGGTGTGATACCGTGTTCTTTATTGTAAGCTATTTGCTTTTCTCGTCTGGCTTGTGTGGTATCGATTGTAAATTGCATAGAATCTGTTATTCTTTTAGCATACATGAGAACACGCCCATTGGCATTTCTTGCAGCTCTTCCTGAGGTTTGTATGAGTGCGGTTCGTGAACGTAAAAAACCTTCTTTGTCTGCATCAAGTATGGCAACAAGACTTACTTCTGGTAAGTCAAGTCCTTCTCTAAGCAGGTTGATCCCTATCAAAATGTCAAACTCACCCAAACGTAATGAGCGTATGGTCTGGTTACGTTCTATGGCATCCATGTCTGAGTGCATATGGCGGGCTTTCAGTCCGAGATCATTGTAGTAGGTACTCAGCTCCTCAGCCATTTTTTTAGTCAGAACGGTGATAAGTACACGCTCCCCTTTTGCTATGACAGGTTTCATGCGGTCATGAAGATTTTCTACTTGGTAGGTGCTGTCTATGATTTCTATAGGGGGATCAAGTAGTCCTGTAGGCCGTACGACTTGTTCTGCTACTGCAGATGAAAGCTCAAGTTCAAGGGGAGCAGGAGTTGCAGAGACAAAGAGAAAGTGAGGTGCTTTATGGATGTACTCGTCAAACATCAATGGACGGTTGTCCAGTGCAGAAGGCAGTCTGAAACCGTGGTCAACCAGTACTTCTTTACGGCTTCTATCCCCAGCGTACATCCCTCTAAACTGGGGCAAAGAGACATGGGATTCATCGACGATGACAAGATAATCATCATGCATAGCTTCAAAGTAGTCCATCATGGAGTAGGGGGTTTCACCTACTTTTTTACCCGTAAGATGACGAGAGTAATTTTCGATGCCTTTACACATTCCTGTGCCTTCTATCATTTCCAAGTCAAACTCTGTACGCTGTTTGAGACGGTTGTACTCTATCATACGGTCTTCTTTTTGGTAGTAGGCAAGCCTCTCTGCGAGTTCTTCTTCTATACTTTTTACAGCAAGGGCGAGTTTTTCTTTAGAGACGATGAACTGATTGGCGGAGTAAATGGTAGCTTCTTTGAGCCCCTCTTCTTTCTCTCCTGTAAGTGAGTTAAACTCATAGATCGCCTCTATCTCATCGCCAAAAAACTCTATGCGTATGGCAAACTCTTCAGAGTAGGCAGGGTAAATGTCTATGACTTCACCCATCACACGAAAATCACCCCTGTCAAAAAACTCATCATTGCGTTTGTAACCCATATCTACCAGTCTAAGCAGCAGGGCTTTTTGGTTGTACTCATCTCCTACACAAAGTTTCTGCACGATGGAACGGTAATCATCTGGACTTCCCAATCCATAGTTAGCAGATACAGAAGCGATGACAATGACATCGTCATGTGAGAGTAAGTTCGCAGTCGTACTTAAACGTAAACGTTCCAACTCCTGGTTAATGGAAGAATCTTTTTCTATAAAAAGGTCTTGCCTGGGTAAATAGGCTTCAGGTTGATAGTAATCATAGTAAGAGATGAAGTACTCGACATGGTTGTTAGGAAAAAAACTTCTAAACTCAGAGTAAAGTTGTGCTGCCAAGGTTTTGTTATGTGTCATGATGAGTGTAGGTTTTTTGGTTTTTTCTATCACTTTTGCCATAGTGTAGGTTTTTCCTGAACCCGTAACACCCAGTAAGGTTTGGTATTGGTTTCCTGATTCTATGGAGTGAGAAAGCGTTTCTATGGCTTTGGGTTGGTCACCGGCAGGCTGGTATGGACTTGATACCGTGAAATTTGGCAAAATAAACCTCTACTTTATGTTGTTTCTTTTTAAATTTTCGCTATTATAACACAAAGAAATTATGGAGAATGAAATGTCAGCATTACAAAAATTACAAGAGAAGATAGAACAGTGGAGAGCAGACCATGAAGCACTTAAAAGTGAAAATGCACAACTTAAAGTAGAGCTTTCAAATGTATCTGGATCTCAAAATGCACAAGAGGCACAAATAGCAGCACTAAAACGTGAACTTGAAGAGAAAGATCTAGAGATAGAAAAGATCATTGCACAGGTCGAATCACTCTTAGCATAAGCATATAAAGGGATACCATGAAAAACGTAGGACTTACTGTTTCAGGAAATCGTTATGAGATAAAACTCGAAGATGCTTTTGCAGACTTTGTAAATAAAGATCTAGAAGAAGCAGGAGTAAATTTACATCAAGATAATAAGCCGGACAAGCTGTTAAAAGCCTATCTGCGCTTAGCCAAACAGGCTACCTCTTATGAAGATGAGATCGAACTGCTTATTGATACTCTGGATGGACTTTAGAGATAAAAGATCTTCTTGGTGGGGACTAGGCCACTTTCTGTTTATTATCTCAATTGCGATTGATCTAATGTACGTGCTATAAATGCTTCTTCTGACTCTTTTTTATCAAATTCTGTTATTTTAAACTTAAATACAATTTTGTTAGATCTCATCCAGTTATCTTTTTCCAGAGCTTGACGTATACGTTCCTCTAAGATCAATGCGTTTTCTTGTCCTGTAAATGGCAATAAAACAAAAAAATGATTTTCATCATAGCGACAGGCAATATCACCATCACGGACTAATGAATCTATCAAAATACCAAATACTTTAAGCGTATTTCTTTTGGTTCTTGCAGTATAAGTCTTATTCTCTTTTTCAAAATTATCAATAGATACACAGAGTATAGAGAGTGGATAGTCATGTCTTGCAGACCTGCTACATGTCGTTTTAAGCTCTGCCATATAGTATTTTTTGTTGAAGAGTTTGGTATCATGGTCATGTATAGCATGTTTTTTCATTTGTGTATGAATATACGTTCGTACTAAATAGATCATCAAAAGAACCAAGATCATTGCGAGAGCAAGACTCAAGTAAAATACATTAATGATCTTGTTTTGCTTCAAATAGACCATCTTCTCAATAATAATTGCCATAGTATCAGTTAGTTCATAACATTGAAGACTATGTTGTTTGATAGCAGTATTATCATGTTTTAAATAGCTCTCTTTGTAGGCAGTCCAGCAAGCATTTATTTGCGAAAAATCTTTAGAAAGTGTCTGACTTCCTATATAGAGTTTTGAATCATTGTTTTGTGCAATCCAAGGAGATATCTCCTGAAGGGCTTTATCAATGCGCACAACTGTCGTCTGATCGTTCTGCTTAAGTGCAAGATGTTCCATTGCACCTGCTGTCCAAGAACTTTGACGTACGACCCTTGTATCAGTTTGCATGGTTTGAAATGATGTGTAAACAAAATAAAAACTGAAAGGGAGTATGAGAACAACAAGATAAAGTATTAAGGTTATTCTAAATGATGACCATTCTTTTTGCATTGGATTTCCTTTATATAAAATTAGAGATTATGAGCAGTTTATGCAGAGCAAGCTCTTAGGCGATTATGTTGCATAGTTCTATCTTGTCACCGAACTTCCGCCAAAGTCATAACTTTTTACTAAGTGCCCACCTACATTTTCTATGTCGGTACAGTAACTAGCACCAGTTGGGTTTGTAGTAACATTAAAATCTACACCATTGATAGCATAGATAATATTATAACATAGTGTATTGTTGCTGTCGCATGCAGTTGAATGCTCCGCATCGGTATAATCAGTATGACTAGCTAAATATGCAGCATTTGCGTCTTTTATACATATAGCCATATTGGAAACAGTAGCAGAAAGTTTTGCATCATCCCTAGTTGCTGCCAATCTAGGAATAGCCAGTGACGCTAAAATTCCGATAATTACAATGATAAAAATTAGTTCAATCACTGTCCAACCTGCTCTCATAGATTGAATTGGCGTACCTACATTCTTGCGCTTATACATAATTAATGGCTCCTTACTAAATAGGATAATTAATTATATACTAGTATCTTTTATCTTAAATATAAGATAAAACAATTCATAATATAAAACAATTCATAAAAATAAGATATATATATAAAGAAATGATACTTTTTTAAAATTTTTACTAGTTTTTTACTAGTTTATGACATTTTTTTGACATTTTTTAAGTATACTTTGCTTAGGTCAATTATTGAATTGATACTAAATTTATTTTCAGGAGTTAATCATGACTAACATGAGACGCGGATTCACAATGATCGAATTGATCTTTGTAATTGTAATTATCGGAATTTTGGCAGCGGTAGCAATACCTAAATTGGCAGCAACTAGGGATGATGCAAGAATCTCTAATATTATAGCAAATGCGAGAACTACATTGGGTGATATGACTTCATATTATACCGCTCAAGGTAATACAGTTTGGACTACAGCTGCTACAACAGTTGATCTTGTTACTAATGTTGAGCTAGATAGTGCTTGTGGTACTACATCTACGGCTTCGATTGCAGGTACTACATTTCTTATATGTGATGAGCCTACTGGTATCCCGTGTGTTACTTTTGTAACAGACGCCAATGGAACTCAAGTGACAGTCACTGCTACTGC